>JBDKUE010000239.1:0-16599 GCA_039679855.1 Syntrophomonas sp. | reverse complement strand
AAACCAGTGTATATATTGCTCTTGCTGCAGCAACTGGCTACCTTTTGCCGGCTTTGCTGGTCATGATCGGCTTCTCAGGTTTTCGCTTCCTGGCAGGCGGGCCGCACCTGAACACCTTCTTGCGCTGTTTGATATTCAGCGGGGTAACTGTGGCAGTCCTGGTTGCGGTTTCAATCGCTGATTGGCCTGAGGTGGTAAGGTATGTTGCCGAAGTCGTTATGCTCCTTCTAACCATCTATGTCATCTATAAATGGGTCCCGGCTGGCACGGAAAAGAAGACTGTGCACGATCCTGCCCTGCGGTGGAGACAGAAAATAAAAACCCTGGTCTTTATTATCGTCCTTTCAGCTTTGCTCGCGCTTTTGGAGATAAAACACCAGGATTTGATTATCCAGGCCCTGTTAGCCGGGGTCATCGGCAGTGCCCTGTTTATTTTCCCCTTGGGCTATAAAATAATGCTGTCATGCGATACACTTCTAGACAAAGCCCGCCACACTGGTCCTTAGCCTCCCTTTTTCGCAAAGCCTGCTCCCCTAGCCTTGTACGAGGCGCAGGGCGCAGGCTTTGACTTGCCGCAGAACTTCCTCTTCATCAAAGGAGGTTATCTTTCGCTTCTCCATTACCACCCGGCCATCTATGAGCACTGTATCAACATCTGAGGCCTGGGCTGAATAGACTAAATTAGCGGGCAGATCATAGAGGGGCAGCATATGCGGTGCATTCAAGTTGATTAGAATCATATCCGCCTTCATTCCAGGTTTCAGACATCCCACCTCTTGTTCAAGGCCCAAGGCCCGGGCTCCGTTTATGGTAGCCATTTCCATGCACTGATAAGCCGGTAAAACGGTTGGATTCATTGTATGCAGTTTATGCAAAAAAGAGGAACTACGCATCTCCTGGAGCAAGTCCAGGTTGTTGTTGCTGGAGGCTCCATCAGTCCCCAGTCCTAACGCCAATCCTGCTTCCAGCATTTGCGGTACAGGAGCAACCCCGCTGGACAACTTCATGTTGGATTCGGGGTTGTGGGCTATACCCACCCGGTGTTTAAGCAAAGAGGAAATATCCTGTTCGTTTACATAAACACAGTGTGCGGCTAATACCTCCCTCTCAAAAACCCCACAATCCAGCAGGTATTCAGTAGGAGTTTTTCCATACATCTGTTCAATAGTTTGAACCTCATCCTGCGTTTCAGCCAGGTGGATATGAATTCCCACTCCAAGTTCATCAGCCAGCTGATTTACCCTTTTCAAATATTCCGGCGGGCAGGTATAGGGGGCATGGGGTCCCAAACGGAAATTGAGCCTCTCCCCCGCCTGGCGATGCCAGGTCTCAATCACTTCCCGGCTTTCGCTGAATGCGATCTCACTCTCCGGTCCCACCCCGATCATGCCGCGGCACAGTGATGCTCGCATTCCGGTCTCTTCAACCGCTTTGGCAACCCGGTCCATATGGAAATACATATCAGCAAAACAGGTGGTGCCTGACCTCAGCATTTCAGCAATGGCCAGCATCGTCCCCCAGTAAATGTCATCCCCGGTCAGTTTGGCCTCCATCGGCCAGATTTTTGTCTCCAACCATTCCATCAGGGGAAGGTCATCGGCAAAGCCGCGCAACAGGGTCATTGCAGCGTGGGTATGGGTGTTTATTAACCCGGGCATAAGAACCTGGTCTGTGCCGTCAATCACTTTGTCGTACTCGCCACCGGGAGGCGTTCCCTGCCCCAGTTCCTTAATATACTTCCCCTCCACAACTAAATAACCGTTGGCTATACGCTGTTGTTCCTGATCCATCGGCAGAATAGCACAGTTTTTTATCAGTGTTTTCATAGCGTCCTTCCCCCTCTTGTCTAGTACTCTGTTAACCCTAATTCTGTATATTACTCGTCGAGGGAAATTTTTGGCGGCTCCTTGGCGTCCTGCCACCGGCGGCTCTCTGCCGTCCTGGCATCGCTGCACTAGTTCTTCGTCCATGAACGTCGCCGCCATTAGCCAGTCCTTGGGCGTCAAGGAATGAGTAATACTGGACGTATTGCGATTGACGACAACGCAGTCATGCGAAAATTTAGCCGACGACAATATATAGAATTAGGGTTAACGGAGTACTAACTATCTTTGGGCTCCTGTAAATAGCCCTGATAACCCTGCCTGAAGGCATCGATATCTTTTTGGTCCAGACTGGGCAAAGGGCCCAGTTGGCGGGCCAGCAAGGCGACCATAGCCGTCTTTTCAGTTATATAACACACTTTAAGAGCATCTGTAACATCAATACCCACCCCTACCATGCCATGCATAGCCAGTAATACCGCCCGCCCCGTTGGCCCAAGGGTATCAACCACCTGGCTGGCCAGAAGCTCGCTCCCACATCGGGCGTACGGAACCACTTCGATGGCGTGACCGACAGCCTGGGCGGTTTCTTCCAAAATAACCGGGATTGATTTCCCGGCTACGGCAAAGGCAGTCGCATAGGGACTGTGTACGTGCACTACGGCGTTTACATCCGCCCGGTTTTGGTATATGGCCAGGTGCATAGGGGTTTCAATCGACGGCCGGTAGCTCCCCTCCTTAACCTGTCTCGAAAAATCGACCAGGACCATATCCTCAGGCTGCAGTTTTTCATATTCCATGCCGCTGGGGGTGATAATCAGCAATTCTTCCCCAGGAACCCGCAGGCTCACGTTGCCCCAGGTTCCAGTAACCATCCGGGCCGCCAGGATCTCCTGAGCGGTCTTTACCACCTGTCGACGTAGCTCCAGGTATTTCATTACTGATCCTCCCCTCCGAGCATTGCTGGCAAACTTTCATTATAGGGCGGCTTAATTATACCCTTTTCAGTTATGATGGCCTTTATCAAGTGGTGCGGGGTCACGTCAAAGGCGGGGTTAAAAACGGGTACTTCGGGTACACTCAGGCATGTGCCGCGGATATAACGAATTTCATCATCATGCCTCATTTCAATAGGTATTTGCCCGCCAGAGCTTAAGTTTATATCAATACTGGATAACGGCGCAGCAACGTAGAAAGGAATAGAATGATAGTTGGCCAAGACGGCCAGAGAATAGGTTCCGATCTTGTTGGCGGTATCACCGTTAGCAGCTATCCGATCGGCTCCTACGATAATTGTGTCAACCCTCCCCAGACTCATAGCATATCCGGCCATATTATCGGTTATCAGCGTTACCGGTATGTTGTCCTGCATCAGTTCCCATACCGTAAGCCGCGCTCCCTGTAAAACCGGCCGGGTCTCACAGGCCCATACCATCTCTAGCTTTCCATGCCGGTGTGCGGATCGGACCACCCCCAGGGCCGTTCCATAGCCACAAGTTGCCAAAGCCCCGGCATTGCATATGGTCATGATCCGGGCCTCCGGAGCAAGCAGTTCCTGTCCTAATTCACCGATGGAGCGATTGGTGTCAACATCCTGTTCATGCATGGACCGGGCAGCCGCTAGCATCTCCCCGGCAATACGGTCGAGCTCATTATCCCGGTTGCTTATAAACACCTGCTCCATTTTATCGAGAGCCCAAAACAGATTGACTGCGGTGGGCCGGGTTGAAGCCAGTTGTTTTTTTACCTGTTTTACATACTCGTCCAGCCCTTCCCTCGGCCCCCGGTAGCGGTCTACGGCCATAGCCATGCCGTAGGCTGCACAGACTCCGATCAAGGGTGCTCCCCTAACCTTTAGAGTACGTATGGCCTCCGCCACTTCCTCGATTTCAGTGCAGTGCTGATAAGTAATGTTATCAGGCAGCTGGTTCTGATCGAGGACCAGCAGATCTTTACCTTCGCAAACAATAGTATCAATCATTGACTAACTCCGGTGTCGGGAAGGCTTCTAACACAGTCGCAATCCCGCTCCCTTTCAACATACTTCAAGGTGCTGACAATCAATGAATGAATATTGTGAAGACTCTTCTTCATAACCTCGACAACTTCACTATGGGTGAGGATGCCGGTTGTAATACCGGCTGCAAAATTGGTTACTAGGCAGACGCTTGCATAGCACATCCCCAGTTCCCGGGCTAAGACCACTTCAGGAACGCTGGTCATGCCTACCAGATGGCCTCCCAGTATTTTAATTGCCTGAATTTCGGCAGCAGTCTCAAAACGAGGTCCTTCACTGCATACGTAAGTACCGCCGTTATGTATGATCAGATTCAGTTCGGCTCCTGATTTTACAAGGGCCTCACGCAAATCCGGGCAATATGGCACGGTCATATCGCAGTGTACCACTCCGCTGGCACCGCCTTCATAAAAAGTGGCTTTACGGGTTTTAGTAAAGTCTATAAACTGATCGGCCAGAACAAATTGGCCGGGTTTGAATTCGTGGAATATGGATCCTACTGCGGCAGTTGCTATAATCTGCTCTATTCCCAGCATATGCAGCGCCATAATGTTGGCTCGGTAATTGATTAGGTGAGGCGGCAGGCTGTGCCCGGCCCCATGGCGGGCAATGAATGCTGCCTCTACTCCCTGATAGCTCCCAATAGTTACCTCAACATCACCATAGGGAGTCTTCTGGGTGACCGGATGGACATCTTCTAAAAGTTTGGGAGCATAAACCCCGGTTCCACCAATAATAGCGATCTTAGTCATCTCTTAACTACCTCCACAAAACATCATCAAATTAATGTTCAAATAAAGCCCGGGCAAAAATATCCGGCGAAAAATCACGCAAGTCTTCCAGTCCCTCCCCTACGCCAACCAGTTTGACCGGGATGTCAAGGTCCTTGGCTACAGCCAGGACAATGCCCCCTTTGGCAGTTCCATCCAGCTTGGTCAGAACAATACCGCTCACCCCGGTAGCTTCTTCAAAGATGCGTGCTTGACTGATGGCGTTTTGACCAGTTGTTGCGTCTAAAACCAATAAAACCTCGTGAGGTGCCATGGGAACCTCCTTTTCTATTACCTTCCTGACTTTGCCGATTTCCTTCATCAAGTTGGTTTTATTCTGCAGGCGTCCGGCAGTGTCAATAATAAGTACATCAGCCCGGCGCGCCCGGGCGGCATTTAATGAGTCGAAAACCACCGCTCCGGGGTCGGCTCCCTCCTGGTGTTTTATGAGCTCTACCCCGATCCGGTCGGCCCATATTTGCAGTTGATCGATAGCCGCTGCCCTGAATGTATCCCCTGCTGAAAGAATGACCCGGCGGCCTTCGCTTTTAAACCGATAGGCCAATTTGGCTATTGAGGTGGTTTTTCCGGAACCGTTGACTCCCACGACCAGGATAACGGCCAGCTCATCATGGGGAATGTTAAGTGGGGCCGAATCACTGCCCAGGAGCTTCACTACCTCTTCCTGTAAAAGGCCCATCACCAGGGTGGGATCGTCCAGTTTATTCTTCTTGGCGACAGCCCTCATTTCCTCCACCATGTCAACGGCAACATTAACCCCGCAATCGGCCTGGATAAGTATCTCCTCCAGTTCTTCCCAGAACATATCATCCAGGTTCTTGCTGCTTTTGATCAGGTTTTCGATCTTGTCGGTAATGTTTTTCCTTGTTTTGGTCAGACCGTTTTTAAGCTTCTGAAAAAGGCCTTGTTTTCCTCCATTTTCGCCGCCTTTGTTTTCAGGCTCGGTAATAACGCTTTCCAAAGGTTCCTCAGCAGGTGAAGCGAGTTGTGCTTCATCTACGGTCTCTTGATTGTCCTCGATGTTCTTCTTTCCTTTAAACTTATCAAATAAGCCCACTTAGTCCAACTCCATTTCCTGCTTTTATCCAGCCAGTTCCGCTGCTTCTTTCAAATTCAAGGTCAAAACCGATGAGACTCCTTTTTCCGGCATGGTAATACCGTATATTTTTTCACCTGATTCTATTGTGGCCTGACGGTGGGTGATCATTATGAACTGAATATCGTCAGCCATAGTTTTGACAAAGTCGGTAAACTTAATCAGGTTGCTGTCATCCAGGGAGGCGTCAATTTCGTCCAATATACAAAAAGGCACCGGTTTTAAGCGCAGCAGCGAAAAGACAAAGGCTATACAGGTCAGGGCCTTTTCTCCCCCGGATAACAGGTTTAACGCCTGAATCCTTTTACCGGGAATTTTTACCTCGATGTTTACCCCTGATTCCAGACGGTCAGCTCCGTTTTCGATATGCAGAGAAGCCTCCCCCCCGCCAAATATGTCCACAAAGGTCTGTTTAAAGCTTTCATTGGCCAGGACGAAGAAGCCTGCAAATTCTCGGTCCATCAATTTTTCAGTTTCCTTCAGCAGTGCCTGCAGGGAGTCCCTGCCCGTACAAAGGTCTTCATACTGAGCTTCAAGGAAGTCACACCTGGCGCTTGCTTCCGCATACTCCTGGATGGATTCCAGATCTACCGGACCTAAAACTTCAATTTCCTGTTTGAGCTCCTCGATTATAAGCTCCCAATTCTTCAAATCCATAGGATCTGGAATGATATCCGAAACAGACGGCGGTTGACAGCTGAACCGCTCCCACCACCGTCGCCGGGCGGCATCCAACTCGGTTTCAGCCCGGGCTACGTCAATTTCCACTTCCCGCAACCGGCTCTCCCGTTCGGCCAATTCCTGTTTTATCGGGCCCAATTCACGGCGCGCACGGCTTAAGCGGCTGCGCTGTTTTTTGTCTTCTTCCTCCAGGCCCTGCAGCCTGATATTAATCGTATTGAGCCCGGCAAGGCTTTCCTGTAAGCTGCCTTCCAGTTCTTCCTGGCGCCGGCTCTCGCGCAAAACTTCAGCTTCCAAACCCTGAATGAGATCAGCTGCTTCCTGAGCCGATTGCTGGTAGGAATCCCTGACCTGTTTAAATTGACGGAAGTTGTTTTTGGCACTCTCCAGTTCCCGTTCCTTCATGCTCAGTTGTTCGTCCAGTGAACGCAGCCGTTCCTTCCTCACTTCATGTTCCCGCTGGGCTCTTTCTATAGTCTCCCGGAGTCCTTCCAAGAGACCGTCCATGTCTTTGCTCTCTTCACGAACAGCTTGGGCCTGGCCCTGGAGGGTTTCGAGCTCGCTGGCAAGGTCGGTAATTTCCTGCTTCAACTCCGTGCTTCCTTGTAAGGTTCTCAGGCGTTCGGTTTCCAAGTTCTCTTTTTCTTTATTCAGATCATCCAGCTGTTTACCGGTCATTTCATACTGGAGCTTGCACTCCAGACACTGTCCCTTGATCTCCAATATCTGCGCATCCAACTCGTCCTGAAGGCGTCCCTGCTTCTGGCGCTGTTCACGGTTTAATTTACCCGCGTTCTGATATTCTTCGAGCAACTGAACCAGTTTTCGCTCTTCTCCCTTTCTCTGCAGCGGACTGTTGGTTTGCGTAGTTCTTGCTCCCCCACTGATCGCTCCGGCCAGGTTAATGGATTCACCATCGAGGGACACAATCCGCAGTGGGTACTTAAGACCCTTGAACAGCCGCACGGCTTGATCGAGGTTTTCCACAACCAGCACCCTGCCCAGCAAATATTCAACAGCACGGGCATATGTATCGGAATATTCAACCAGTTCAGATGCCAGACCCAGAACGCCCTTATGGCCTGCCCAGTTTTCTCGAACCGCCTGGGGCACTTTTTGCACCCTCAAAATGTCCAGAGGGATGAAAGTGAGCCTTCCCGCTTTTTTCTTTTTTAGCCAATCAATAGCTTCCCGGGCCTGGTCTGCTTGGTCTACTATAACGTTTTCCAGGCCCCGGCCGATGGCGGTATCTATGGCCGTTTCCAAACCAGCTGGGACCTTAATGATCTCGCCGACCAGCCCCCTGATTCCTCTTAAGCGGTTATCCCGCCCCGCCTGAATAATTTGTTTGGCAGCCTGCGAATAACCCACCAGATCCCGAGCCATATCCCTGATTAATGCCAATCGGCTTTGACAACGTCCTGTTTCCTCTTCCCGTTTTCTATAATCTTCATCCAGCTTTTGTATGGCCAAAGCTCCATCACGCCGCTGCTCTTCCAGCTCTGTCAACCAGTCATTGTTTTTGACAAGCTCCTTGCCCAGTTCTACTTTCCGGCCCTGCAGTTCCTCACTTTTTTCGCTGCAGCTTTTTATCCGCAGTACCAATTCACTGGCTGTGACAGCTAGTCTTTCTTTGCGCTCCTCGGCTCTACGCAGAACATCTTCCTGCCGGTTAATGGTGTTCTTTAGCTCGCTTTCGGCTTGAACCTTCTCGAAGATGGACGACCTGGTCTCTTCAAATTCGGTTCGGATCTCATCCAGGTGCTGCTCTCCTTCATTGATGCTGTCCTGCAACTCCGTCTTCTCCAGCAGCCGGCTTTGATAATTGAGTTGTTCTTGTTCAAGATCCCGGAGCCGCTCATCCAGATCGCTGTTTAAATTCTTCAACATGTCATTATATTTAACCGCATCTTCGCGAGCATCATCCTGCCGCTCCCGGCAGTTTTGGATTCTCTCCTGGGCCAGCCTGATCTCGGTCTGAAGCCCCGCTACCTGGCCCTCCCCTTGATGTTTGTCTTCGCGCACCTCTTTATAAGCCTGCATGGTTTCCTGAAGCCCTTCTTCTTCCTTCTGAAGAGCTGTTTCCCGTGCTCCTATGTCTTGATGGAGTGCAGCCAGAGCTTCTTGCTCATCCTGCCAGTGTTGCCGCTGCGGCTCCAAATAAGTCTGGATCCGAGCGATATCGCCCTGCATCAGATTTCTCTCCTTAACTTCCAATCTGCTGCTCAGGCCTTTATATACGGTCGCCTTCTCCGCTTTACGGCCCAGCTCTTCTTTTCTGGTCCTCAACTCACCTAGAATATCATTTAAGCGCAGAATATCATTGGCCGAACTCTGAATGCGTTGTTTAACCTCATCGCGTTTTTGCCGGTGGCGGATTATCCCGGAGGCTTCCTCCAGCATCAGCCGCCGGTCCATCGGGTGTCCGTTTAAAACCTGTTCCAGTTCACCCTGGCTTATTATGGAATATCCCCTTTTGCCTACTCCGGTGCCGGTAAACAGGCTGTTTATATCCTTCATGCGGACCCTGGATTTATTGAGATAGAACTCACTTTCACCGTCACGAAAAACCTTGCGGCCCAGGGTTATCTCGCTAAAATCCAGGGGCAGTTTCTTGTGAGCATTATCCAGGGTCAGCTCAACGAAAGCCATACCCTGGCTCTTTTTTCGATCACTGCCATGGAAAATGACGTCTTCGCCCTTCTGTCCACGCAGGTGGCGAATATTAATTTCCCCCAGAACCCAGCGGACCGCATCAACTATATTGCTTTTGCCGCACCCGTTGGGTCCAACAATCACATTTATGCCAGGCCCCAACATGATTTCCGTGTTGTCGGCAAAGGTCTTAAAACCTTTAATATCCAATCGTTTAAGAAACACCCGCTGTCCTCCTAAAGATGATCACTGCCTGTAATTCCGCCGCGTGGAAAGCCAGGCAGTCTGATGCTATCCTCCTACTAAAGCCAATAATATCATATTCACGTTGTTTTTAGGCCTTCAATATATCGATCTGATATGGTATTAATAGGATCGCTGCGGCGCTGCACAAATCCTTTCCGATCCAGCCGCCATTCACATCCTCCAGGTTCAGATGCCGCAATTTCATCGAGAATTATATCCTCCCGCCCGGCAACCGATAAATTCTTAAGTCCCAAGGCCTGTTGAATTTCTAGCAGATTTCTTCGCTTGTTGCCAATCATCTTTGACAGATCCCTGCGGTTTACCAGAAGAGAAATACTGCTTATATCAGGAATTTCCCGTTCGATATCACCGAGCAGCATCATGGCTTGTTCTTTAAAAACGGCCTGTTTGACCAGTTCTCCAAAGGCCGGGTGATAGGGTCCGGCCAATACCGTTCCCGAACTGCGCAGCTCTTCCCCGGAGTGGAGCCCCATCCTGACCACAGGTATGTTATTGGCCTGAAAAGCAATGTACATCTCCTTGCTGAGTTCAATCGCCTGATACAGGTTTAAGGGTTTATATGTTCCTTTAGACAGCATATTTTCCAAACCCGTATCTTTGATGACCAGAGTGGGGTATATCCTTGCCAGATCAGGTGCCAGGCTTACAGCCATTCTAGTGCTGTGATAAACAGCCGTCTCATTGTCACCGGGCAGTCCCAGCATCAACTGAATGCCCAGGGAAAACCCGGCCGCTTTAACCATCCGGCAGGCCTCTTCAGCCTGCCTGGCTGAATATTCTCGACCTGACATGTAAAGGACCCGGTCATCAAAAGATTGGATGCCCAGTTCAATAGTTTTTACCCCCCACCTCTTCAAGAAATCCAGGGACTCCTCATCGACGCAGTCCGGCCTGGTGGAAAGGCGCACGCCCGTGATAAGTCCACTGCGCAGGTAACGACTCGCGACGGCCAGATATGCTTCCTGGGTAGACTCGGGCAAAGCGGTAAAGCTGCCTCCGAAAAAAGCCAGCTCAACTTCGGTTTGATTCCGATCCATGGTCGAAAGGTGTTTTTGAATAAGATCTGGTATATCGGAGGGGGGAGGAGCAAGACCAGGCCTGCTTATTCGGTTTTGATCACAAAACAAGCACTTATAGGGACATCCCAGGTGGGGGATGAACACCGCGATGTTAGCATGTTTCATTGACGCTTCCCCTTGCTCAGGCTTTCAATGTAGCTGACGCGAGTCAGGGCTTTCTCGGCTGCTCTTTGTTCAGCTTCTTTCTTGCTCTTTCCCTCACCGGTAGCCAGCTGCTCGCCCCGGTAGTATACTCCGGTGACAAAGGTTTTATCGTGGGCCGGACCGTATTCGTCAACCACTGAATAATGCACATTCTCCTTGTCCCAAGCCTGCACCAGTTCCTGCAGCCGTGATTTATAGTCATAATAATCGCCGCGAGCCGTTTCTAAAATTATGTCTTCGAGGTACTTAATTATAAAATCGCGGGCAGCTGCATAGCCCTGGTCCAGGTAGACAGCACCTATTACTGCTTCGGCAGCATCAGCCAGAATGGACTTACGCATGCGCCCACCGGACATTTCTTCTCCCCGCCCCAAAAGGATATATGGAGCCAGGTGCAAACAACTGGCTACACTGACCAGGGCCTTTTCGCATACCACTCTAGCCCTAATTTTGGTCAGTTCACCTTCTGCCTTATTGTCGAAATGGGTATAGAGATATTCGGCCACTGCCAGGTTAAGCACCGCATCTCCCAAAAATTCCAGCCTCTGGTTATTGCCCGAGGTGTTCCTTTCCTGGGCATAGGAAGGGTGCGTCAGAGCCATTAACATCATTTCTTCATGGTTGAACCGAATACCAATCTCCTCAAGAAATCTACGAGGCGCCTTTCTTTCCACAGGCAGCCCTCCCTTCTTGGGCTTTAAAAAGAACCTGTACCGCTTACTCTCGGGTCTGTTCAATTGCTTTCCTCTGCATTGCAATAATGTCCTTTTGCCCGCATTCATAGGCCGCCTTCATCCCGTAATAGACGGCATCGCGGTTGGAACTGCCATGGCATACAATACTGATACCGTTTACCCCTAGAAGCGGTGCCCCACCTATCTTAGTGTAATCCATCTTCTCGAAAACGGCTGGCAGCCGGCCAAATTCTCTGGCAACTTCCCGGGCTATGAACATTGCAACGCCTTCCAGGGTTTTTATTACAACATTGCCCACAAAACCATCACAAACAACTACATCGGCTTTGCCCAACAACAGGTCGCGCCCTTCAATATTGCCGATAAATTTCAGGCTACTTTGCTTCTTCAATAATTCATAGGTTTCAACACTGACGCTGTTGCCCTTGCCCTCTTCCTCGCCGTTGTTGAGTAAAGCTATTCCTGGTTCGAGGTTCCCGGTAATGATCGTGGCATAGGTTTTACCCAAGACTGCAAACTGCAGCAGTTGTTTGGGGCGGCAATCCACATTGGCTCCCACATCAACCAGCAGGGTGGGCTTGTCGTTAGCCCCGGGCAGCGGGGTAACAATCGGAGACCGTTCCACGCCTTCCATTCTGCCCAGGATAAAAATCGCCGCCGCCATCTGCGCTCCCGTGCTTCCACAGGATAATACCGCATCTGCCAGGCCCTGTTTTACCAATCCGGTAGCTATTACTATGGAAGCGTCTTTCTTTTTCCGCAAGGCATAGGCAGGAGACTCATCCATAGTGATAACTTCGCTGGCTGGAACACAGCTAACCAGCTCTCTTTTGACCCCAATAAGCTGCATTTCCTTTTCTACGACATCGGTACCACCTACCAGGAAAACCTGGTTCCCAGTTTCCTCGGCCCATCTCCAGGCCCCGGCAATGACTTCTCCCGGACCCCGATCACTGCCCATAACATCTACTGCTATTTTCATCGGCTTCCTCCTCAAAAAAACAAAAAGTAAGCTATAAGCCTTAAAAGACTACATACCTTACTTCTTGACTGGAATCTAATCCAACCGGACTACATAACATTTTTGCCTTTATAAAAGCCGCAGCCCAAACATGCCCGATGCGGCATTTTAAGTTCATGGCATTGGGGACATTCCACCAGGCCCGGCTTATCGATCTTTCTCCATTCTGCCCGGCGCTTGTTTTTACGGGAATGACCTTGACGTCTTTTGGGAACACCCATCTTGGGACCTCCTTCTTATTTAAAGTTCTTAAGCTTCTCCCACCGGGGATCGATATCGTCGTTTCCACAAGAACAGGTCTTTTCATTCCTGTTGCAGCCGCAAACCGGGCATAGACCCTGACAGTCCTCCCGGCATACTGGAATGAAAGGCAACTCCGTTACCAGATATTCCCCGATTATAGGTTCTACCTCCACCAATCCGGAACCATAGGCAAGAAAATTTTCATCCATTTCGTTCATGGCTTCCTTCAATTCTTCACCTACGATAAAAAGCACCTGGGTGGATATAGGCCAGATAAGTGTTTCCAGGCAACGTGAACAGGTTAACGCAACACGAGTTTCAACAACACCCCTGACGCTGAAATAATCTCCGTTGTTGTGCACCTGTAGAGATACCTTCACCGGGTCCAGGAAACTGCTTTGCTCGCCGAGCAATTCATTATTGCCTAGATACTCAAGCTCGAAATTCTCGTTCTTGCCCGGATGAAGTTTTAACGTTCTCAGGTCAATCTTCATTGTCTGCACCCCGAAAAACACCAGATTAATTATAGTCTGCCCCAATTCCTGTTGTCAACCAAGGAAAGAGTCTTTTCCTTATATTAATCAAATTAGAAAGGGGCGGGTAGATAAACCCGCCCCCATTATTAAGCACTATTTTGCCAGGTTAAATGTATCCCGGGCGATAACCAGTTCTTCATTGGTGGGAATGACAAATATGCGAACTTTGGAGTCGTCAGTAGCTACATCTACCTGTTTGCCCCGAACGTTATTCTTGGCAGAATCCATCTTGATGCCCAGATAATCCAGGTCTTTACAGATGTTTTCCCGAATGTCGATGGCATTTTCACCAACCCCAGCAGTAAATACCAGGCAGTCGCAACCGTTTAACTTAGCAATGTAGTTCCCAATATAGCCCTTGACTTTATTGTAATAAACCTCCAGGGCCATCTGAGCTCTTTCATTGCCAGAAGCAGCAGCTTCAAGGATGTCTCTGAGATCGTTGGATACACCAGACAATCCTAACATGCCAGATTTCTTATTGAAGTAGCTGTTGGCTTCGGACGGGTTCATATTTAATTTTTCCATTAAGAAGAAAACGATAGCCGGGTCGACGTCACCAGAGCGAGTGCCCATGACCAGACCTTCCAGGGGAGTGAAGCCCATCGAGGTGTCTACAACCTTGCCATCTTTAATAGCCGCCATGCTGGCGCCGTTGCCCATATGCAGAGTAACTATCTTGCACTGTTCATAGGGCTTACCCAGCATTTCAGCAGCCTGGTGGGCTACATAGAAATGAGAGGTTCCATGGAAGCCATAACGGCGCACCCGGAATTTCTCATATACTTCGTAGGGCAATGCATACATATAATTGGAGGGTCCCATAGTCTGATGGAACGCGGTGTCAAACACAGCAACATGTTTAATATTGGGCATTAATTCCTGACAGGCCTCGATACCCATCATGTTGGGGGGATTGTGCAGGGGAGCGATGTCAAAGCAATCGCGGATAACTTTCTTTACTTCATCGGTAACAACTACAGATTCAGCAAATGATTCGCCGCCATGCACTACCCTATGACCGGCAGCACCGATCTCGTCCATACTCTTAATGCATCCGTATTCCGGATTTACCAGAACTTCCAAAACCAGTTTCATTCCTTGGGTGTGATCGGGTAGATCTTTCTTTATGACAACTTTGTCCTTGCCCTGGGGTTTGTGCTCCAGGGTGCTTCCCGGAATACCTACGCGGTCAACCAAACCTACAGCCAGTACTGACTCATCCGTCATGTCCATGACCTGATATTTGATTGATGAACTACCACAGTTAACGACGAGAACCTTCATCCAATACATACCTCCTCAAAGAAAAAGTAACTATCTCAAGATACAAGAATCGCGAATCCTCCCTGTACCTTCAGCTACGCTCTAACGACAACATTGGCTGTTACATTTACGATGTCTTCCACGCTGCAGCCTCTGGACAGGTCGTTAACCGGTTTGGCTAAACCTTGCAGGATAGGTCCAATGGCTTCGGCTTTGGCCAATCTCTGTACCAGCTTGTACCCTATGTTTCCGGCATTAATATCAGGGAATATTAAAACATTGCAGGAGCCAGCAACTAAGCTGCCCGGAGCCTTGGATGCACCGACACTCGGTACGATAGCTGCATCGAACTGCATTTCACCATCAACTTTAAGATGAGGATATTTTTCCTTGGCGATCTTGGTGGCCTCAACCATCTTGTCAACTGAAGGATCGCTGGCGCTGCCTTTGGTGGAGAAAGAAAGCATACCAACTTTGGGATCCTTCATTCCGCATAATACGGTAGCCGTTTCATGAGAAGCGGCGGCAAAAGCAGCCAATTCCTCGGGCTTGGGATAGATGGATACAGCGCAGTCGGCAAATACGAAGGTGCCTGCATCGCCAAATTCACAGTTGGGAACTATCATAACGAAGGCACCGGATACGGCGGGAATGCCAGGGGCGGTCTTGATTATCTGCAGAGCGGGGCGCAATACGTTGCCAGTAGTGTTTTCAGCGCCGGCCACCTCGCCATCAGCCTTTTCCATCTTGACCATCATGGAAGCGAAGAACAGGGGATCCAACATGCTTGCCTTGGCCTTGTCCAGGTCTACACCTTTGCTCTTGCGCATTTCATAGAACGCCTGAACAAAATCGTCAAAATAAGGAGCCTTGCCGGGATCTATAATTTCGGCTCCTGTAAGATCAGCTCCAACCTTGCCGGCCAGGTCCTTGATTGCGGCTTCGTTACCAAGCAGAATGGGATAGGCGATTTTGTTGTCGACTATTCCCTTAATAGCCTTAAGGGTTCTTTCTTCAGTTCCCTCTGGTAAAACAATTCTCTTGGGGTTCTGTGCCGCCTTGGCTCTGATTTCCTCTAGTAGTGTCATCTTTTTTCCTCCCTTGTTTTTTAAAGCATAATTTAACTGCAAAACGCGCAGATTCCTTTGTTAATTTTAGCACAAAGGACTATACTAGTGGTAAAATTTATACTTGCGTGACCACCCCGCTCAAAGGAGATTTGCCTGTGGCTGTCCTGGGAATAGTAGCTGAATTTAACCCATTTCATAACGGGCACCAGTACCTGCTAAAACAAGCAATAGATCAGATCCAACCCTCGGCTGTAATATGTGTAATGAGCGGCCCTTTTACACAAAGAGGCGAGCCTGCCATATGCAGCAAATGGGCCCGGGCCGAAATGGCTTTACAAGCCGGAGTCGACCTGGTTATCGAGTTGCCCTTTTGCTTTGCAGCCCGCAGTGCCTATTATTTTGCCCGGGGCGCCCTTTTAGTCCTGCACCAAACCGGAGTTGTCTCGCATATTGCCTTCGGCAGTGAAAGCGGTCGACTTGAACCCCTGACTTCCGTTGCCCGCTTATTAGCCTCGGAGCCGGAAGCTTACCGGTCCTTGCTCAAACATTATTTGGCCCAGGGCTTGAGCTTTCCAGTAGCCCGCTCCCATGCATTGCAGAACTCGCTGCCGGATCCGGATCTGCAAATAGGTGAATTGCTGCGGGGATCCAACAATATTCTGGGTATAGAATACCTGCATGTCATCTACGGAGAGAAACTGCCTCTGGTTCCCATAACCATTAGCCGCCAGGGTTCTACTTATCACAGCACCGAACTGGGTTCTTATGCCAGCGCCAGCGCGATTCGCCAGGCTGCCGGAAAAGCGGCGCCTTCCCTATTAATATCCCCAGCTATGCCGCTCTCCAGTTGGGATATTCTGCAAAGGGAAATTGACCGGGGATGCGCGCCGGTATTGCCCAATGCTTTGGAGCAAAGCATTCTGTTCAGGCTGCGCAGCGTCTCAAAAGCTGATTTAGCAAAGATCTACGAAGTCACCGAAGGGCTGGAAAACCGCATCAAAGATGCGGCCCGAACCTGTGCCACGCTTGATTCTATCCGGCACCGGATCAAATCCAAACGCTACAGTCTGACCCGCATAGACCGGGTACTTCTATATGCTTTACTTTCCCTGTCCAAAGAGCAAATTGACTCATTTGACCGGACTGGACCGCAGTATTTGCATATCTTAGGTTTTTCGTCAAAAGGCCAAAAAATCCTTCAGAGCATTAAAAATA
>JBDKUE010000230.1:0-17045 GCA_039679855.1 Syntrophomonas sp. | reverse complement strand
CGTCATCTGAAGTTCCTTCTTTCAATTTATGATCGGGGAAGGCTACTTCATCTCCCCCTTTGGAATAATCTTTAATGATCTGTTTTTTTAAGGCTGCTTTTTCATCAATAGCTGCCTTTTCGTTATTATTATTTGAATTTGAACTGTTGCCACCCTGGTTGGCGCTCTGTCCAGAGGTCTCTAAATATTGAATCAATATATATCTAAACTTGCCACCTTCAGTGACTTTTTTAATTTTGGCCTGCATCTGTCGAGTTATCTCAACTTCTTCCACATAGGCTTTGGGCCACCCCTCGATGGGTTTGTAAATATAGTTGGCATCCCCGGTTTTGTTAAATATCCCCTCAAAGCCCTTTTCCCTGTAAACGTTTATATCGGCTAAGTAGTAATCATTCCCCAACTCCACGAGTTTGGTAATCTGGGAAAAAGGCCGGCCTTCCCCGTAGGCTGCGGGATAATAGTAGAAGCCCTGCGAATAAGTGAGGTTCTCATCAACTGATTGGTGTTGAATACCCTTTCCAAAATACTCCCGCACCGATTCCTCAACTTTTTGAGCAGACAATACTATTTTCCCGTCCTGGGCTTGGCCATTAAAATAATTATGGTAGAATCCGAACCTGATAAGCTCTTTATTTCCGATTTGTCCTTCATTAAACGGTGCAACCAGGGCGTTGCTGAAAACGCTGAAATACTTGTTCCAGTTGGTTTTATCCTCAACACTGAGCTGTGCGATTTTTCCATCGCCAGTCAGTCCATCATTCTTGGCATTTCCCGGTATCGTTAAATTTCTTTCCCGCAGCGCATCCTTGGCCGGACCCAGCGGCCGCCAGTTATAGAGCAGGAATTGGGCCGAGTATATCTTTTCATCCCCGCTGTTTATTTTCAGCAGCAGGGAAATAGCATCAAGATTCGCTCCGTTGGCCTTGACGGCCTTTGTCGCATACCATCGAGCTTTTTCGGTATCTCCCCCCAGATCGTAGTAGTAAAGGGCCAGATCGCTTAAGAGCCAATCATTATACTTATTTTTGAGCAGCTCAGCAATGAGGTGTTCTGCTCCGGTTTTATCATTGATTTTTACCATGGCTATGGCAGTCAGAATAAGGGCTTTATGGTTGTCGGTCTGACCGCTGAGTTTCAATTTGTAGATATTCACAGCCTTTGTAGAGTCATTGGAGGCATAATACATGTAAAACTCCAGCATGGCTGATACCTGCTGGTTGGAAACAGTCGAAAGCTTGGCAGAGAGTTCATTCCAGCGGCCTTTATAGAGGTCGCTCAAGACCAGGTAAGCTTCCTGCTGGTTTATCTCGATACTTAAAGATTTAACCAGATTGCCAAAGGCCTCATCGCCTTTATTATTCTGTTTGAGAAATACCGCCAGGGTGTTGTATCCCCGGTAGTCATTTGGGTATTTGGCCACTGCTTGCTTTAAAGTTGCTTCAGCTTTAATGTTGTCACCCTGTTTTTGATATACCATGGCCAGGCTCCAGTAGGCCTCCAGGCAATTCTGCTGACTGTTGATTATTGCCTGGTAGGACTTCTCGGCATCAGCCATTTGACCTTGGTCTATGTACATTCCCGCCAGGCCCAGCTTGAGGACGATCTGGTCTTGGGCATCAACAGCCGCAGCACCTTTGTTGTAGGCGGCTCTGGCATTATCGTATTTGCCCTGCAGGGTGTATACCCTGGCCAGGCCCTGATAGGCCTTGACCTGTTTGGAGTCTATCTCGATGGCGTCATTGTAAGCCAAAATAGCGTTCTCGAAATCATTCTCGCTTATGTACTTGACCGCCAGGTCCAGCTTCTCCCGGGCCCGGTCCGCAGAGCCGCGGCTCCATAAACCCATACCAATGCCAGCTGCAAAAACTATGGTTAATAACGCTATGATTCCTATCTTCTTGGTATCCATTGCAAAGCCCCTTCCCAACAATGCTGCAGCTCTTTCAAATACTACCTAGCCTGCCCCTGATAATAGGCAACCGGGTTGTTGTTTTCGTCCAGGAAAACAACCAGTCCAAAACTGACGTCGCCATGCCACTGATTGCTTATCATTTTCTGAGAGGCGGTATTCTCTAGCAGTTTAATATTTGTGCCACAGTTCGATTTCGAAAAATCAGATAGGCCCTGAGCAGAAACGGACCGTGGGTTCTCTTGAATCCAGTCGCATTTGTAGGACTTTATCCTTGCCTGAACCTCCGCAGGCTGCAGCTTATCCCGGTTAATGCTTATCATTATTCCTCTTGCGTCACCCGACTGGGTTTTGCTTACCGCCACACCTGAACTAAGCTGCACAATTTCCTGCCCCGAATCAATTTCCGCAGGCTTATTGGGAGGCTCGTTAATACCTAATCCTTGTTTAAACGAAATTGTGATTACCTGTGAATACTCAAGAATGGCTTTTACGTACTGGTCGTCATTTAGGTACTTTACTGCCAGTTGCAGTTTTTCATGAGCTTGATCGCTCTTCGTATAACCCACGCGCACCACAAAGCCGAAGGACAATAGGATAGACAGAAGTGCAGCAATTATAATCTTTTTATAACGATTCATTGAAATAAATATCTCCTATTATTTATTTGCCTCTTAATTAGCAATTCCCTATCTGTGTTTTCAAATGAATACCCTGAATGGTCGCAGTTGAATCCTAGTTCATTTGAGCCCCCCTTGATATGACAGCACTGATAAATCCCGAACCCAAAAATAAAAAGCGTCTCTGCCTCAAAAAGGCCTAACGCCTATTGGTGATTCATTATGTTTAACTCAATATTGACAGTATTGTTAAAGGGAGTCTGTTTCATTTTTAACTTGGCAAAGCCCGGTTTATCAGCCCAGAAAACATGGTATTCATCATGCTGGAACCCTGGCGTGGGGCCCAATTCCATCTCATGCAAATATGCTCTTCCAAAGTAGTCAATCTGCAATTTCTCTTCTATTAAATTTTCAGGTGTCTTATAATCCCAGTAGCCATAGATTGAGGCGGTGCTCGGCACCACTAACAAGATTTTCTGGCCCACATACATGTTTATGGTCTGCAACCGGTCAGTGCCGGAAATGAAATAATCCGGTTTTACCTCAGCTAAAATCGTCTTTTTGTCCCGTTCTTCTATAATATTGTGAATCCCTTCACGTCCATATATCTGAATCACTGATACGGGTATAACCAGATAATAGAATAATGGTATTAACACCAACAAAGCCGTGCAAATTATGAACAATTGTTTGAATATGTTTCGCTGATCTGAATGACTGGTGTTTGGTTCGTTCATCAATGACGCTCCTTCGTCTTCCTGGCATAGCATAGCTACATTGCCTCCCGCGACCAAAGGCTTATTGCTTACTAAATCTAAATCCTATAATCATAAGTCTCCCCTTTGGGCTGACTGGAGCCGCTGCTTGAACCGCTTCCTCCGCTGCTCGACGATCCTGAAGAATTGTTTCGGGATTTGGATGTTGAACTTGAACTGCTGCTCGATGAATCCTGATTCGTATTCTCGTTGGACGTTTCAGGATTTTTCTGAACTTCCTCGGTTTTCTGTTCTTGAACAACCGGCTCACTAGTGGGGGTGCTCGTCTGAGAGGAATCCTGATTTACGGTCTCAACCTGCGATGGTAGATTGGGAACCGCGGTTTTCTTGTTCAGACTGATATAGATCCCGCTTGAGACCGTAATAACCAGAGCAGCAGCGACTACAAATTTGACCCATTTGCCGCTTTTGCTTTTAACAGTTGGAGGATTGGCGGCTTGTTTCGGTCTTTTGCCCAAACCGGTTGATTCTTTGGCTTTTGATTTGACCGGCTCCGCCTTACGATGCTCCTGGGATGGTGCCGGGGGCGATGGCGGCGGCGGGATGGGAGCAGCATCAATCCCATCCAGCACCATAGTTCCAGCCGAGTCGGGAATGTTTAAAGCATCATTGGCTGTAATGCTTTGAGTGTCGGCCCCAACAAAATTTGCTATGGGCAAAGTGCTGGTCGCGTTCTCCGGATCTTCTTTAGCCTCAACATAAAGAGCGGCGGTTCCAGATTCATTTTGCCCGGTGGCCGCGTTTATTTCCTGTTCTCCAACGGCGCCGGCAAGTGGTTGAAGCTCAGGCGCAACGTCTGCAACCGTAATTATGGGGGAGTCTTTCGCAGGTGATTTCTTGTCGCCCAGTGAAGCTTCCGGAACAACTGGTTCAATTGATGCAACTGATTCTATATTTGGCAATTGTTTAGAGGGCTCGTCCTCAAAATCTTTAGTGCCGGACTGCTCGGGTACTTTTTCCAGAGGCCCGGAAATGGGCAGCACAACTTCTATTTGTTCCGCCAGTGCAGCCGCCAACGCCTCTTTAAGCTCTTTTTGCCCGGGCAGCTCTTCTTGAACAGGCTGATCAAGCACCCTTATTTCTGCTGGAACGATGTTGCCGCCATATACAGGATGAGAAGCCCAGTCCTCACTGGTTGCCAGGGTCCAAAAATGGCAGACACTCTCCGGTCTTAACTCGGATCTGAATTCCAGCGCTTTCATTATCGCATCATTCAGCTCCGGGGATACCGTGGCGTGGTTCTTGGGCTCTTCGAAGAAAAACGGGCTTGATTGGGGATCTATTCCGGTCAACAGGTTGTGTATGGTGGCCCCCAGAGCGTAAACATCGGAGCGAACGTTGGTCTGGTGGTCCCCATATTGTTCCGGGGGGGCAAATCCGGTTGAACCGTAGGCGGCAGTATCCGGCCCAACTCCCGGCCTAAAATGCCTGGCTATCCCAAAATCGACCAGCTTGATCTGGCCCTGGGGAGTAAGCATTATATTAGATGGTTTTAAATCCCGGAAAATAATAGGCGGGTTTTGACTGTGAAGAAAATCAAGTATCTCGCAGAGCTGCCTGGTCCACAACATTACCTCGGCTTCACCCACCGGACCCCGCTCGGCGAGAACGCTGGCCAGGTTTTTCCCTTCAATAAAATCCATGACCAGATACCAGCGATCGGTACCGCGAGGAAAGAAATCTATTACCCGCGGAAGCGCCGCATGGCGCAGGTGGATTAGTAGAGCCGCTTCCTTTTTAAATGAATAAATGGCCGAGTCTAAATTGCCCTCTCCCACTGCCTTGGTGCTCATCTCTTTTACGGCGACCCGCATATTGTTGAGACGCTGATCAAGAGCCAGATAGACCGCTCCCATACCACCCCGGCCTATGGTTTTAATGATTCTGTACCGATCTTCCAGGAGGCTGTCCTGGCTCAAACGGCCGGTAAGACTCTCCATGAGATTGACGCCGCATTCTCCACAGTACTTTTGATCATCAGGATTATCGCTGGTACAAACCGGACACCGAATCACAGAGGTTTCTCCTTCCTGCGTAAGAAACTTATTACCCAAATTATACGGTTCATAGACCTGTCGTTGCCATGGTGGTTGCCTGACAAACCGATGACAGGCCGGTCACAAGACTCTGACAGCCAACCCCGGATATATCAGGTTTTAAACCAGAGACGAGTTCTAATCAATATGGAAAGTATACTGGGCGGTGGCTATCTTCAACCTGCATCCGTCTACCAACGGATAATCTTTATTGGGTATCAATTTTTCGCCGTTTATGAAGGTTCCATTTTTTGAATCGAGGTCTCTCACTATCCATCCGGCTGCCGTTTTAACCAGCTCCATATGAACTCGCGAAACGCCCGATCCATTTTCCACATAGTCTACAGCCGAACCCTTTCTGCCAACCACAAAACTGTTTCCTTCGATCGGCAGACGCTCCTTGACTCCGCCCCGCTCCACTTCCAGCCAGACGCCTCTGGCTGCGGCCGGTTTTACGACTTCATCTAAATTTAAAAGTCCGGTTTCATTTGACGGAGATAATATTGAGGTGCGATCCGGCAAGCTGTCATAATAGGCTTTTTCTGATTCGTATTCCGGATGGGGCGCAGCCTGCGAAGCGGCAACGGGGGTTTGCTCCGGAGGATAGGGAGTCGATGCCGGGGCAACCTGGGCGCCGCCTTGCATCGGCAAGGACTGGTAGGAAACGGGTTGAGCCGGGCTGGCCTTTACCTCGGGAGCACCTGCCAAACCAGGTGCTTGAATTTCATCATTGCCCCATGGCCATACCTTGAGCAGGATAAAAACGGCATCAGCTACCAGAATGCTGGCGCCAATACATATATAGAGATAACCCTCTCCCGGGTGGCCCATATAGATTTTCCAAATCGCGGCCAGGGCTACTACTGCAACACTCAGGCTCATGGTTCGCAAGCGTTCCGGGGCTTTTCCTTGGTTAACCGGGCCGGATGCCTTGCCTGGCGGGGCCTGCTGCGGGGCCTGCCTGGGCGGATGATTCTCCACCGGTGCTGCGACTGCCATTTCATTAACCGCAGGTCTCTGGACCACCGGTTCCCTTACCGGCTGTGATGGGCGTATATCAGGTTTTCGCTCTTCCTGTCCCTGAGTCGCGATTATAATCCGGCGCAGATTCTCCGGAGAAAATTGCTCCCGGTCCCGGCAAAAATTTATCAGCATGGTCTGTTCCTGCTGCCTTAATCCATCTGTACACTGACTGAGTTCCAGGATTATCTGTTCGAATTCTTCGGTTAGATGTGTTTTGCCCGGCAAATCCTTCAGCGGCAAATAGACGAAATGCAGGTCGCTGAGATCGTGGCCTACAAATATGAAATCACTGAGCAGGAGGAAGTTTTTGCCGTTTAGCATATAATCACGGCTGGACTGGATAGTGTTGATGGTATCAAGCAGCACCTGGTAGAATTCGTTCCTGCTCATCCTCCTGCTGCGCAGGACATTTTTCAAGGACCTTCGGGGTCCGACCGTATACCTCAAACGAACCGCAAAGTCCCGCTCCTCGACTTCCATGTTTAGCAGCCGGTTGATGGAATTGGAATAGATCATATTTTTTTGCAGGGCATCGACATCACCCATTTCCAGTCCCGGTTCTTTGCTGATAAGCAAAAATCTTCCATTTTGATCAACGTAGTCATAGGTATAGTCTTCAAAGATGCGGCCCAATTAAGAAACACTCCCCTCCGGATATAGGTTAAAACAATATGGGATAAAAATAAGCTATTACAGTTCCAGGTATCACTGCATACATAAAAGGAAAACGAAAACTGTCCGCCGTTTTAAGATCTTGAATGTATTTTACTTTGCCAAAGCTAATCATACATAAAAAACTGAACCACAGTTTTTTGAGCCGGGAAAGTAATTCTCCCTTCACAGCCACCAGAAATATACCGATAATAGCCGCACACACCGTAGCATACAACAGGCTTGATATGGCGAATATGGTCCCCATAATGGCGCCAATAGCTCCATAGAGCTTGACATCCCCCGCTCCTACACCGCCCAACCAGTAAACCAGCAGCATTATTATGAAGGCGACAGCAAATCCTTTTAGAGCAAAGAGCAGCCCCGCCATCCCCTGGGCAGTCAGGTTGAAAACCAGGCCGGCAGCCAGTCCGGCAACGGCCAGGTAGTTGGGAATACGCGATTCCCGGGCGTCATAAAACAAGGCCACTGCCAGGAATACCGCGAGTATTACGTACTGCAGGTAATGCATTCTACTACCTTAAACTCCTATCCAGGCTCGTTCCACGGCCCGTTTTTTTATCTTGATCGGCTCGACATGAATAAAGGGTATATTCAAAGCCATCTCATATTCCGCTTCTATGGCAATATACCCCGACTTGCTCAATTCGTCCATATCGGGAATGTCCACCACTTTGGCGGAAATCTTGTCTACGTTTAAAACGTTGCGATCAGCCACTGCTTTAACGGCCGCTTCCGCCAGGGGACTAACCGCCGCTTTGGCTGCATTATTGACTTGTTCATCACACCAATCGCTTATTCTGACTTCGGACCCGTTCAGTTTGGTCTCGGTCCCATCAATAAGAATGGGTGGAACCATAGCCCCATATTCATCAACCTTGGCTTGAGCCTGGTCAGCATAGCCCATCGCTTTATCAATGCCTTGCGCCAGGTCGGTTTGTTGCCACTTGCCATAGGCAATGGCCATGGGGTAATAGTGGGTGGCTATTTGTTTGGTCGTTTCAGAAACCGCCGACTGCAAGGCCATCTGCACTATCGATATGCGGATCAGGATAATCAGGGTTACGGCAAAGGCGATGAAAAAGGGCAGGACTATTACTCCCTCCAGAGACATGCTTCCCTCTTGTCTTTTAAGAAAATTCACCGTTTACCCTCCCTTTAATAGTACATGCAGGCTTTTCTGGTGATATAGATACGGTTGTCCTTTATCTCTCCCCCCCCAATTTTCAGGGCTTTCATTACCCCGGGGATAAACCAGAGACGGATTGAGGTCTTGGCCTCACATTCCGCGTACACCGGGGTCTTGGTTAGGTCGATGCCGGTGTTCAGATCGATAAGGCTTTGCATCCTGGCCAGTTTCTGCTGTTCATTGGGCTGAATGAACATAAATATGCGAAGATAATCCTGGTAGCTTAAGGTGACATTTTTTAAATCCTTGCATATCTCAACATCTTTCCCCGATATGAGACGATTCAAATCATAGGCCGCCATACTGGCCGCATAGATAGTGGCTGCCGAAATCAGTGCCACCGGGTTGGCCGCACTGGCGCGGAACATTTTCAGTCCTTCAACAAAACGAATAGCAAAACGAATGGCGTATATTTCCGCACAAGCCGCCCCAAAGTTGGCGCCGGCATAGGGTATGCCGTACAGTATGTATTCGGCTTCTTCCCCTTTTATCTTGTGGCTTCCCGTTTGCTTGGTATGGCAACTGAAACGAAGCATTGCATATTCATTGACACATAATTCATAGCCAGCCCCTACCAGAAGGCTTTTAAAACCATCACCGGAAAATATATTCATAGCCTTGCCGCAGGCCCCGTCTTCTAATTGCTTGGTGTCAGTCTCAGATAATCCCTGCTCTGCACTACCGTACCTTTTAATTTCCCTCAAGGATTGAAATGCCTCAACCGCATCGGTAGTGTCTTGTACCGCCTTTCCTATTTTGTCGGGGTCGATGGTCTGTTCACAGGTACCACCTTCTTGTTGTTCTTGCTTGGCTGCATCTCTAGCCTTTTGATCGCTCTCATTGGTTGAGTTTTGCCAAGCGGCATACTGTTCGTCTTCCCATCCCAGTATAGCCCGTGTTTTGGTTCTAAGCTCGCCGTATATTTTAGTCTGATCACCATATTTAGATTCATTATGATTGACAGCTGAATGTTTATCGTCTGCCGCCTTTTCGGTTTCATTTACGGCATCGATGAAAGGCTTCCAGTTTAAAATAACTTCTTTAAAATCAGCAAATTTTTGTTGATCATAAGCGAATTTTGTTGCAGCTTGATCCTCGGTTTTCGGAAGACTCTTTTCGAGGTCTGCTATATCCTGGTTGATTTTTTCCGCTTCTGTTATAATTTTGTACCCCTTGTCTATGAAGTCATCTGATATTTCTGGCTGTTTTTTTGTCTTTGCCAAACTATTGTTTATTTTTTCCCACAGGCTGTCATCAAAAACATTTTCGAGCTCATGTATCTTTTCATGCCGCTTTTTGACTAACTTTTTGATTTCTTCGGCATTCTTCTTCAGATTATCTCCATCCTCAAGCTCTTTTTTCATGTCGCCTTGGTCATATTTGCTCATAATATCCAAAACCAACTCAATAGGTGCCTTATATTTCATATCCTCAAGGATCTGACGTTCAAAATAAGCCTGATTGCTCATCATTATCGGAGTTGACAGCCCGGCCGACTCCAGCCTGGTGTCAATAAATGTATAGCTGTTTCCGGTGAGATATCCGGAAAGATTGCCTTGAACCACCGACTGCGCAGTCTGCTGCCCGCCGCCCTTCTGGCTGACTCCGAAAAGTCCGTAATCCTTCTGTAGCTTGCCGTCATAGTTGGATAGAACGGAACGGGCACTGGCCTGAGCGGCATTTTCGGTTTCCTTGGCCGCAGCTAGAATTCTGGCATAGTCGATCAAAATGGCGTCAAAGAAAAAGAAAAAAACGATTATTATGGCTAGAAACAAAGTTATATTGCCGTTTTCTTTGCGAAAAAACTGTATCATAGCTTATCCCCTGTATAGCTTGATCTTTGGCTATTTCTTGGTGCCGATTTGCTGCATTAAGTTTTTGGCGTCAGACAATGTTGAGTCTTTCCCCTTCTTTTGGTTCTTAATTCTTTCCATCACGGTAGGCATGTAGCTGTACATGAAGTCCACCGTGCGGATAAACTCCACGGGATCGCTGGTAGTGGACCGGGTCATGGCAATGGCCTCTTTGGGCATGCCAAACAGGTTGGGCATGGCGATCTTTTTGTTCATTTCCATTTTCATCTCGCGGACCACGAAATAATTATTGTAGCTGATGGTGCCGGTTCCTGAAAAATTCCTGTCCTTCAAAACCTGGTTGAATTTTTGTCCTGGAAGTGCTCCACCAGCACCCGAAAGCGAGGAACTGTAGGAGCCGTCCTGGAACAAACGCCAGTATAGGCCGTCGTTGTTATTCATAGTGTCACCTTGCAGCGCCCCGGTTGTCCCGTTGCGGTGGCTGTTGTTCCACATAAAAGCCGCTCTTTCGGTCGTTGTAGAGGCTTGATAATACACCAGCACTTTTTGATATGAATACATGCTGAAGAAAAGCAGAGCTATGACCACCAGGAACACAGTGGGGAAGACCAGGGTAGCTTCAATGGTGAAGCTGCCCTGTTCATCCATGACATATTTAAAAGCGGACTTTATTCGGATTTTTATTTGTGCCACTGTTTACTCCCTAATTGTTAAAAATGTTTTCTGTTGATTTAGACCCTTTACCTAATAGGCCTTCAACCCACTGATAAATTTGGTCTTTAAATAGCAATCCTACTGCAATTAGAGCAGCAATAATGACAATAACTTCCAAGGTCCCCATGCCTTCTTCGTCCTTCCAAAACATTCTTGCTTTTTCCAACATTTTTTCTTCCTCCCCTGATATCGAAATAATTACATATTCATGGACAAAACGGCGGGCGCTCCCACCACCACCATAACTACAAAGAAGATTAAGACCATCGGAAACACCAACTTCGAAGATGCTTCCTCGCCGAGGGTCCGGGCAACTGCGGTTCTCTTATCCCACAGGTTTTCGGACAGATCTTTCAAGGTTGAGACGAACTCACCTCCTCCACGCTTGTAGTTGAGCAGTAGAGTAGAAACGAACACCGATATCTCATGGACTGCACATCGCTTGCTGAAATCCTCCATGGAATCTTGAAAAGAACGGTTGTTGCGCAGCTCGTTCATAACCTGCTGCAGCTCTTTATAAAGAGGATTGACTTTTTCTTCCGGTCTTTTTTGATAGTACTTGAGTTTGGCGTCAATGCTCCGAATAATGGCTTCCTGAACATTTTCCCCGGCGTTGACCAGCAGGATGGTTTTGTTCAGGAATTCTGGCAGTTCAAGTATTATGGCGTCCTCCCGATTCTTAATCTTCTTATCCAAATCTAAGAAAAGTAGATAGGCTCCGGCAGGAGCTAGAATGATACCCACTATTACACCGCCAATTCCGCCTTCACCAAGGACAATCAGGATCGACGCTATCACCGGGATAAGCAGCAAAGCCGACACGGCCTGGGCTAAAAACATTCGCGAGTACTCAGCCGACTCCATAGCCCCGTAGACCCTTACAATCTTGTCCCGAATCCGCTGGTTGAACTCTCCCAGAGCTGATTCCAGTTGGAAGCGCTCAAGCAGCAAGAGGCCGGCCGGAGCCATGAATGTCAATTGAAAGCTCTCGCCATACTGAGCTACAAAATCTTTGTATTCCTTCTTCTTACTCCCGACCAATACCAGGAACAAAACTATCACCATTTCCACCACTAAAGCAATCTGCGCGGCTTTCATAACATCACACCTTAATGTTCATTATTTTCTGAACGATCCAGAATACCAGCACCATTACCGCCAGAGCAACAGTCATCAGCACCGGTCCAATGCCTAGTTGGTACATGGGGGCCATGTAATCGGGCGAGCTCCAGGCCATCAGGCCCACCATTACCATCGGAGCCACCAACAGCACCCGGGCTTCAAACCTCTTTTGGGCCATCATCACCGCAATGTCCTGCTGAGTCTGCAATTTGTCTCCTATTATGTTCGAGGTGCGCCGGATAACATCGGCTAGGTTGCCGCCCATTCGTTTACAGGTGACAAAAACGTCGACAAAATTATAGATGTCTTCAAGATCGGCCCGTTCTCCAAAATCAATAAGGCCGATTTCTATGGGTTCACCATTCTCCACCCGCCGGTTTATGGCTTGAAACTCCTGGATTATATAGGTATTGGGATCGGAAAACAGCAGGTGCAGGTCATCAACTATCGCTTTAAAAGAGTTTTCCACCGACCTCCCCGCCGACAGGGATGAGCCCAGGGAATAGAGCGCCTGCTTGAACTGCATGGTTAGCTGTTCTTTGCGCTTGTTCAACAGCTGCTGGCGCCGAAAACGCGGAGCTAAAAAACTTAACAGGGACAGCACCAGGCAGACATAAATATTCTGATAAAATATATAGCCCACTACGAAAAGGCATGCCGCCGCTACTATGATGGCGATGGCCTTTTCCCTCGTCGACATTATGTATACCGAGTAGTCGATCAGCCCCTCGGGTTGCGGCTCGCTTTTTATCCAGCCCGGCAATTCTCGGGGGGCCTTTTCCGGGACGCCCGGCTCCTGCTGCTCGCCGGCGCCTTTTTTGTCCATTAGCACAAATATTAATGAAACCAGGGCCACAACGGCTAAAGCTATTACAACGATCTTCACTTATTGAGCACCTCCCTTCAGGTGGATAATCAAGTTATAATTTAGAGACGAATACCGGCCAATCGAAGTTTAGCGGTATTTTGAAGCGGGTTGCCGGAAGATATCAAACCGCCGACAACTCTGCCGTTTTCGTCTTCTCTTTCTTCCACGAACGAATAAAGGGGGTTTAAAACATACTGGCCGTCGGCCAAACCGACCAGTTCACAGATTTCCATAACCCGGCGGCTCCGGTCCCGCAGGCGTATGAGATGAATCATTATGTCAATAGCTGAACTGACCTGCTGCCGAATGGCCTCCAGCGGGATCGTTGCGGCGCTCAAGACCATGGTCTCCAAACGGCTCAACATATCGTAAATGGTATTGGCGTGTCCGGTGGAAAGTGAACCGTCATGCCCGGTATTCATGGCCTGAAGCATATCCAGCGCTTCAGCACCCCTGACTTCGCCGACGATGATGCGGTTGGGCCTCATGCGCAGCGAGGTTTTAATCAGGTAGCGGATGCTTATTTCCCCTCTGCCTTCGGTGTTGGCATTTCTGGTCTCCAAACTGACCAGGTTGGGGACCGACTTGATTTGCAGTTCGGCTGAGTCTTCAATGGTAACCACCCGCTCGTCGGCCGGTATAAAATTGGAGAGTGCATTTAAAAAGGTGGTCTTGCCCGAACCGGTTCCACCGCTTATAAATATGTTGTATTTGGCCTTAACCAGCTTTTCCAGGAACTCGGCCACTTCACCGGTTATGGCCTGGCCGGCCACCAGATCATTTATGGTCATGGGGTTTTCGGGGAACTTGCGGATGGTCATGGTCGGCCCTTTGAGGGCAATGGGAGGCAGCACTACGTTTACACGCGAGCCGTCCTTGAGCCGGGCGTCGACTATGGGAGAAGACTCGTTGACTTCGCGGTTGACTTCGCCGACGATCTTTTGAATTATATCCTCCAATTTCTTGGGGCTCTCGAACTTTACCTGAACCTGGCGCACCTCGCCCTTTTCTTCGATAAATATTTCCTCGGCCGAGTTTACCATTATCTCAGTAATGGTCCGGTCGTCAATGAGGGGCTGCAGTACATCCAGGCCGCGGAAAGAACTGTACACCTTTCTGATAATGTCCTGCTTTTCACCGACACTGAGGAACTGGCGGCTCGAGTAGTCGAATATCTCGTCTTCGATCATCTGCAGCAGGTCCTCGTCAGAAGTATGCCGGGTGGGATCGAGTTTGGCATTGACTGTCTGGCGCAGTTCGTTTATCAGTTCCAGGTTCTTCATACCCCGCTACCCCCCAGGTAAGACTCCATCAGTGACCGGTGCAGGCTGCTGACCGCCATCTTGAAAGTCGTGGAAGCAAGCAGTTGACCGGGTGAGGTTACTGTTTTCCATTCGGGCACGTAAGGAAGATACCCGGACAGGTTCAAGCCAAAATGTTCGGGTGGGTTGTAGATGGTCTGCAGGCGCTTGTTCAATACCAAACGGACCCGCCTGATCAGACGGTTATAATTGGTATCCAGTTGGCTCTGATAATCTGTCAATAGAGCTTTGGTTTTGTGCAGTACTTGTATATCGTCAAGCACCAACCAGTAAATAAGGTCGCTTTTTTCAAGCGCGCCCAGGATCCTTTCCTGACTTGAAGATTCCAGATCAATTACCACCACGTCGTAGCTGCCGCTCGAACATATCAACTCGACCAGAGCAGAGGCATCTTCCCTGCTCATATCCAGTATTTCACGCGGCATCTGTACCGTATCGAAATAGTCAAAATTAAGGGCCGGCTCCCGTTTGCGGATGCTTTCAAAAGAAGCCTGGGCTTGGGCGGGTTTGGCCTTTAGATAATAGAGCAGGCGAGAAAAATCATTGCTGGCGGTGGGTGCTAAAAGCACCGGGCTGGAACTCAAGTATTCCAGGTTCAGATAGAATACCTCCTGCCCTTCTTCGGCCAGACGGGCGGACAGATTCAACGCCACCGTGGTTTTCCCCGTCCCCCCGGCAGCCGAAAATATAGAAACTACCCGGCTGTTATGGGTGCCGCTTATAGTCTGGCGGCTGGATTCATTTTCCTGAAGATATATAGAAAGGACTTGCGATAGCAATTGACTCAATGCCTGGTATTTAAATATCTCAGGCAAATTGCCAGGGCCGGAAACGGTGCTTTCCTGTAAAACAATTATAGGAATGCCTAAAAGAGCTTTTTGGCTTATATCCACAAAGTCCGGAGAAGCAAGGATCACATCAAATATATCCGAAGAATGCAGGTATTTATCAAGGGCGTCCTCCCTGGTAAATGACTTTATACTGAACTTTCGGCCATAATCACTGGATCGAATGTAATCCATGAATTGGTCCAGGTAATTCGTGTCTTTGTCCGCAATAACCAGTTTTATCCTATCCATAATCACCACTCACAGCATCAAATTACTTTATAACTTCATTACCCCGCCTACAATAAAAATCAGGCCTACCAGCCCAATAATAAGCGCAATACGAGTTTCCTGTCTCTTAAACATAGTTCACCTCCGGGGTCGTAAAAAAGCGTCTTTCCTTAACTAAACAGTATGCCAGGCCAACCTAATATACAATGATAGGAGCATGACAAAACGCTGACAAAAATTAAGGCAAAAAAAAACACCTCACCTTCTCTTCTGCGCTCACATCCAATAAATCAAATATCAATGACACCCGGTCATTTAAAAATTCAAAGTGTGTTGTATTATGTAATATTTCCTGCAAAGAGATCGTTTTCCTGCTTCCTTTTGTAATACAATTAGTTTTAAAAAACAAAGCCCCATTTCAGGGCTTTGCTTTTGTTATGATTTTTTGTTCTTAGTTGGAGCTTTCCGGTGATTTTAGCTTAGCTACAATTATGTATAGACAGCCAATCAGGAAGAGCAGCAGGGAAATCTCCTGGGCCGGTGATAAACTGCTGCCTATAATCGCACCTCTCACATCGGCCCGGGTAAATTCCAATAAAAACCGCACGATTGGATAGGTAAGAAGGAAAAACAACAATTTGTTTTTCCTGATCCTGAATTGAGCTAAATAAAACAAGACAAACAAAAGTATTGATTCTATTTCTGCAGATGGGAATCTTTCAACAAGAAAACCAAACAGGCTCACATTGATCACTTTCCCATAACAGCATCCGATCAAGCTGCAGCCGGCCCGTCCCCAGGCGTGAAAAATCAGTATGGAAGGCACCAGGGTATCAAGGACCGGTAAAACCGGATATTTTGCCCATTTTAGATAGGCCAGACTTAAGACTAAAAAAGGCAGTAAACCGAAATAATAGGTCAATCCGGCGACCTTAAACCGGTCCAACCAACTGTAATTCATTACACCCGGAATGACGAACCAGTTGATGAAGTTGGCAAAAAAGAGCGAGGCCAAAAATATTATCGCCAGGGCCACCAGCAGATTATCCTGTTTCTTTTCACTGATATTAAGGCTTTTGAGGTTTTTAATAAGTAAAAGCACCGCAATGATTAGCCCCAATCCGCCCATCAGATTATATATTGGAAAATCACCTAAATTGAATAGTGGATGTCTATCATACATACGTCTTTCCTCAAATCACCGTAATTCTGCGACAATACTTTTAAGCCTCTGTTAAAACCGGCTACTGCATGCTGACCGTATTGCCGGTCTTTTGTGTGAAAGCAAGAATGCCGGCAATGATAAACAGTATTAAAGCCGCCCAGGTAAATAAATCCGAGAACGCCGTCATTATCAAGAATATAAAGGAAAAGGCAGCGCTAACTAAAAATCCCACTCCTGCCGCAACTCCGTTCGATCGACTCAAAAATGCCGATATAAAGCCTGCTATAACCGGTATTATCCCGACGATGAAGATCGAGGCTCCCGCCCCGCCGGCTCCGGCCGCGGATACGACCGCTCCGCAGGCACTGGCACAAAGCAGGTTGGGCAGGGACAAAACAGCTCCAATAATTCCACAAACCATAGGCGCAACTGATTTCTGTTGCATAGATCAATCCTCCCCAAAAATCATTTCAAAAAATATGACCTGTTCTTAAACCACCTCCCAATCGGTCCGGTAAAGTTCACAAACAGATCATATGCGTAAATGGAGCCCAAGAACATGATGGCTTCCTGATAATTCGATGATTTTTTCTATATAATTCTTAAATTATAAACAAGTATTTGTTCCAGGGTGTCGATAAAGTATTAATAAGCAAGCATTCCTGTAATGCTTTAGAATCGTCTTTGAAAAAAGAGACGCCTATCAATACAATTGAATTGTGCTGATCCAGGCAAGAAAGGCACAAAACAAAAGATT
>JBDKUE010000054.1:0-9203 GCA_039679855.1 Syntrophomonas sp. | reverse complement strand
GCGATGGGTACGGAAGCCTTAAGATCTTGAAAAAGAGAATGTACGCCGCCTTCGGCCATGTAGCTGCGGCACGCTACGCGGGACTGGGAAACATAGGTTTGAGCCACAACCTTCTTACCCCGGAATTTGGACCCCGGGTTCGCCTGATCTCGGTCTTTACCAGCCTGATTTTGGAGCCTACTCCCCTGATTGAAAAGGACCTCTGCATTAAGTGCCAGGCCTGTGCCAAGTGCTGCCCCAAGAACGCTTTAATACCCAGGGAAGACCAGCTGCTGGCTGACTATGACAAGTCGGCCTGTGCTGATATGGCTGCAGAATTGACCAGAAGGCGCTGCTATCCCTGCGGCATCTGCACCAAAGTCTGCCCGATCGGCAAAGATCGTTCACTCTACCGGCAAAAAGGTTACGCCCAAAAGTATCTTCAGGAGGAAGAAACCCTGGCTGCCAACCCCGACGACCCCGATTACCAGTCCTGGACCCATGTCCGAAAATACGGCAGCTGGCAAAAAGACGAAAAAGAAGGTGAAAGAAGATGACTATCAGCAGCATCGAACAATTCGGCCTTGCTTTCCAAAGTCTCCTCGACCGGCAACTTGATTTTCCGGAATTCCTGGCTGACGGTAGAGAACTGGTGGCCGCCCTGGTAGCCAGCCGGGGATGGTTGAACAACACCCTGGCCCGTCTGGTCCTTGATGAAGCCTTCCTCCAATCCCAGTATCAATCTGGTGATCCCAATGACATTATTCTATTTCGCAGCCCGGCGCGCTCCTTTTCAGTCCGGGCCTTCATCTGGGAGCCTGGAGTGCTGTATCCCGTTCATGACCACGGTTCCTGGGGTATTGTCGGTTCCTATTGCAATCCGCTTCGGGAAAAGAAATTCAAACGCCTGGATGACGGAACCAGTGAAGACACCGCCCGGTTGGAGTTAAACAGTGAAACCGTACTGCAGCCCGGACAGACCACCTATGTTTTGCCTCTGAATGAAGGTATACATCAGATGGCGGCCGCCGAAAACCTGGTAGCCATCACTATTCATATTTACGGGAGTCCCATTCGCAAAGGCTATTTTCAAACCTATGACATGCACAATCAGTCCATCCACAAGGTATATCCTCCCACTCTGCAAAAGAAAATACTTATAATGCGAGCCCTGGGCTCCATGCCGGAGGCCTGGGCCCAGGAAGTATTACAGGAAACCATTAAGCGGGCAGGACCGGAGTACGTAGCGGCCGAGGGCTACCGTGCCCTGGAACACTTGGCTCGCATAAAATAATAATTATCTGAGTTTAAAAAGGGATCGGTTTATACCGCATCCCTTTTTAGCTTTTTACTGTGTCTCTGGTGTTAAGGCATTCATCTGGTTTTTCGATACATTAATTAACAATCATGGGAGCAGGTGTATACTATGCAAATCGCCGCTATTGGTTCAAATATTTCATACAACGGTCTGAAGTCCAGCGAAGACAGCGAAATTGCTGCTCTTGAGAAGACTAAAAGCAGACTGCAGGAGCAAATTGAAAAAATCAAGGAAAGCAAGCTTGATGCAAAAAGTAAACAGGAAAGAATAAAAGTCCTGCAGGATAGGATACAGCAGACTGATTCAACGATTCAACAGAAAAAACTTGATAAGATGCGGCAAAAGGAAGTTACATCTTCTGCTTCTTCCCAAGACACGGCCCCCAATACATACGAACAAGCTTCTGACCGTACTCTTATCCAAATCAGCAGTTCCTATGAACAAATGAGGGCAATGAACAGTGTGAAAAATACCCTTGAAGGAGAAGCCCATGTATTGGCGGGCGAAATAGCTTTAGATCGGTCCAGAGGAGGTTCAACCGCCGCTGTTGATAAAAAAAGCGAAAAGCTGGAAGACCTTAAAGAAAAACAACAAGACTTAAATCAAAAAATTGGTGAAAATAACTCTGAGATGAATGAAAAAATAAATGATTTGGCTTCCGAAAATAACCATCACCAAAATGCTGACAACGAGGAAGCCAGTGTAGAAGCAGGGCAAAATGGTACTAAAAGCCAGAATATAGCCACTGCTGACCAACAACTAAATAAAGCTAATATTAAACCAATAAACCTGTATGTATGAGGCAGGGGCTTCCGGGTTTAACACTAAGCAAAACCCTCAAATGCAAACAGTTTTTCTGAATAGTTTAAAGCTGAAGACGGAAGTAAGCTCAATAAATTCTAAAAGCTTGGGACTGATGTGTAATGATAGTACATTAACGGAACGGGCTTTTTCAATGATTCAGATACCTCTTTCGTCAGTGGCCTGGCCTACATACTGGCCTCAAATTCTCCCTTATTACTTCTGCTAAACTTGTTTCTCAGATCATCCAAAAGACTATAGATTACGGGTACTACTACTAGAGTCAATATGGTTGAAGTGACGAGACCCCCTACAGCGGCATCGGCCATCGGCGCCCTTTGTTCTGATCCCAACCCCAGGGCTAAAACCAGCGGTATCATCCCGCAGATCATGGCCATAGAAGTCATGAGTATCGGCCGCAAACGTATACTGGCCGCCTGGCGCAAGGCTTCGTCCCGGTCCATACCCAAAGCCCGGGCCTTTTTGGTAAAGTCGATAAGCAGGATGGCGTTCTTGGTTACCAGGCCCATGAGCATAATAATGCCGATCATGGATACCAGGTTCAGGGTTTGACCCGCCACTAACAGGCCGAGAATAGCTCCGATGGCTGCCATGGGCAGGGCCAGCATTATGGCCAGGGGTTCCAGGTAGCTTTCAAATTGAGCTGCCAGGATCAAAAAGATAAACAGTATTCCCATGATCAGGGCCAGGCGCATCGAATCAAAGGTATCCTCCATGCGCTCGGAGTCTCCTCCGGCATAAAAGCGATAGCCCGGGGGAACTTGAATTTCTTTATCCACCCGGTTAAAAAACTGTTCGTTTAATTCACCTAGGGAAATGCCGTCAACGTTGCCGGACAAGACTATCTCCCGGGCGCGATCGGAGCGGTTTATTTCTCCTGGTGAGCTGGAAAAGACCGGTTCAGTCACCTGACTCAAGGATATTTGCGGTTGATAACCGGTAGATCCTACTTCATAAGCACTGGTCAGATAAATGTTGTTCAAATCCTTGAAGTCCTTCCGCTGCCCTTCCGGAAGGCGCACCCGGACGTCAAAGGTGTCCTCGCCGTCATTAAACCTCCCCACTACGCTTCCGGTGAATAAAATATGCATGGTTTCGGCAATTTGAGCCGTGCTTACCCCCAGGTCGGCCGCTTCCTGGTGTTTGATGGCCAGGCTTAATTCCGGTTTGCCGGGTTTGCTGCTGGAAGCCAGATCGACCATCCCCGGTATACTTTCCAAAATCCGTTGGCCTTGTTCGGCGTAGACTTGAAGGAGATCAAGATCGTCGCCCTGCAGCCGGTATTCCCATTCCTTCTCTTCCAAAATGCCATTATTGTACAACATCGAAATTCTTATTCCGGGCACCGCTTGCAGCCTCTGCCTGATATCGGCCATTAATTCCTTGATGCTCTGGCTGCGCTCGCTTTTATCGACCGTTTTGATAAAAAAAGCTATCTGGTCTTCATTGACCGTGGAATATACCTTCACCACTTCCGGATACTCTGATAAAACTTGCGCTACCTGCTGTTCGACCTTGCTGGCACCTTCCAGGGTAAGCCCTGAGTCGAGCTCTCCAACCATGCTCACCTCTCCCAAATCACCGGTGGGCACAAAGTTAGTGCCCATAAAAGGCACTGCCAACATACTGGCCAGGAATAAGGCCAGGGCAATGGCCAGGGTTTTGCCCCGATGAGCCAGTGCCCGGTCCAGTACACTTAAATACAGACCGGTAAACTTATCAAAGCCCCGGTTGAACCAGTTCAGGAATCTCCCCACCGGCCCCTTATGCAATTCACTGCCGCTCAAATACTTGGAGGCCAGAACCGGGGTAAGGGTGAAAGATATAAAGAGAGATACAACAACACTGAAGGCGACTGTGATGCCGAATTGTTTAAAGAACTGCCCTACTTCACCGGTCATCATCCCCACCGGTATAAATACCGCCACTACAGTAAATGTAGTGGCCATTACCGCCAGTCCTATTTCGCTGGTTGCCTCCCGGGCTGCCTGCACCGGGGTTTTGCCCATTTGCAAATGGCGGATGATGTTCTCGATTACAACTATGGCGTCGTCGATGAGCAGCCCGACGGACAGGGAAAGGGCGATAAGCGACATATTATTCAGGGTAAAGCCCATCATCTTCATGGCGGAAAAAGTGACTATTATAGAAGTGGGGATGGCAAGGCCGCTTATAATAGTGCTTCTGGTGTTTCGTAAAAATAGGAATACGGTCAAGACCGCGAGCAGACTGCCCTCTATCAAAGTGCGGAAAACATCGTTTACCGAACTGCGGATATTGGCCGAGTTGTCGCGAACCACTTCTACGCTGATGCCCGCCGGTATTTCCCCTTTGATTTCATCTAAAGCGGTTTTAATCTGTTCGGCCACTTCCACTGTGTTGCTTCCCGATTGCTTTACTATCTCTATGCCAATAGCCGGCTTTCCCTGGTAGCGAGCCACACTGTCCTGATCTTTGACCCCGTCAACAACGGTGGCCACGTCTTTTACATAAAGTTGTACACCGCTCCGGCGGGCCACTGGGAGTTGTAAGTATTCCTCAATGCGGGTGAGCTTTCCCGCGGTGCGCAGGGATATTTTCTTTTCCGCGTTCTGCAGGCTTCCCGCTGGAATCTCCAGGTTTTCCCCTTTCAAACTGGCGGCCACTTCGTAGGGGCTTAAAGAAGCGGCGCTCAAGCGATCTTTATCCAGCAAGATCTGGACTTCCCGTTCCTCATTGCCGATAATATTTACCGCCCCTACGCCGGGTACAGCTTCAAGCCTCTTTTTCACAACTTCGTCAACCGGGATGCTCATTTCTCGAACTGTACGGTCCCCGGTGACGGCCAATATCATTATGGGCCGGGCGGACGGTTCAAAACGGGCGATTATTGGTTCCTCAATATCCTGGGGCAGGTCTCCCCGGATGCGGCCCAGTTTGTCCCGGACATCCTGAGAAGCCACCTGGGGATTGGTCTCCAGGGTAAACTCCGCCCATACCATGGCTACACCTTCACTCACCCGGGTGTATATATGTTTTACTCCCGAAACCTGCCCGATAGCTTCTTCCAGCTTTACTGCCACAGCGCTTTCCATCTGCTCGGGAGAGGCTCCAGGCTGGATGATGGTTACCGAGACATAGGGAAACTCCATGTCCGGCCAGTCATTGATGTTCAAATTAATAAAGCTTACTATCCCGGCCGCCACCAGGGCCAGAATAACAACAACCGCCAGTACCGGGCGCTTTAAGCTCAACTCGCTCAAAAACATCGTTTTAATCCCCCTGCCCACTGGAGATCTGGATATGGTCACCGTCCTTGAGTTTATTTACATTGCTGATTACGATAATCTGTCCGCCGGCCAGACCCGATTTGATCTCCACCATATTCCCCATCAAAGCGCCTATTTCAACTTTTTTCTCTTTAACTACATCCCCTTCCGGGATAAACACGTAATACAGCCCCTGCTTGCTGCTCAGGGCCTCCAGGGGAACTGCCAAAACCGGTTGGTCTTCGCCAAATTTGATCGACACCCTGGCAAACATGCCCGGTTTCAACAATTCATCAGAATTCTTAACTTTAACCTTGCACTCAAATACCCGGGAGCCTGTTTCGGCTACTGGATTTATAATCATTACCTGACCGGAGAACTTCTGGTCGGGATAGGTGTCAACCCATACCGAACATTCTAGTCCGGTCTTGATATAGTCCAGATCCTTCTGCCCCACCTTTACCAGAATAAATACCTCGGATAGATCCTCCACCAGCAAAACCGGCGTTCCAGCAGCCAGCATTTGGCCCAATTTAACGCTTTTATTGGCCACTAGACCCGAAATGGGTGCTCTAATTGATGTTCCTGCCAGGGCTTCCCGGGCGTTGGCTACAGAGGCCTCTGCCGCCGCGACATCCGCCCGGACCGCTTGCAGTCCGTTCTCCAAATCATCCATGTCCTTTTGGGAAATAGCCCCGGCTTGAAAAAGGGTCTTTCCCCGGTTATAGTCTCGAGTCAGACTGGCCAGATTGGCCAGGGCCTTATCGAGCACCGCCTGGCTGGCTGCCAATTGGTTGATATAATCAGCGTCTTCGACCTTTACCAGTATGTCTCCAACAGCCACCCGGTTTCCGTTTTCTATTGATATTTCACTTACCCGACCGGCGGTTTTGGCACTGGCTACGGCGTTTTGTACTGCTTCGATACTTCCTGTGAACTCGAGGGCGTTTTCTTTTTGTACCTGCCCTACGGCCTGGACTTTGATGGTCTGGACCCGGCTCCCAGTGGGAACGGGAGTCCGCAGCTTCATGACCACCCAAACCGTTGAAACAGCGAAAACGGCTACGATGAGCAGAATAGTAAGAGATTTCTTATCAGGCTTCATAAACCTCTCCCCCTTTAGTGCCGGTCAGGTGCCAGGACTCCATAAAGCAGAACATCACGCAAGATATGTAATCCTTGCTGTAGGGTTATATCATACTCGGTCAACAATTGTGTATCATCAAAGGCTTCCATACATTTTCCCAGGACTAACTCGAGAATCAGCGGATGAATGTCAGACCGTATGTAGCCCTCTTTCAGGCCTTGAGCAAGAAGTTCATGATAGATGTCTTTAAGGAACTCCAGGCTCATGTACCTGGCAAAAATTTCCGGGTAATAGCGTTTGAGATCAGACCTGAAAGTCAGTGGCATGCGTCGATGGGAATGGGCATTTATTAATGAATCCACACGCTCAAAAAAACCGGTTTGGGCTTCCATTGCTTCTGTATGGGCAGCCTGATCTGCAGCTGCCAGATTTGCACACACCGCTGCTATGATTTCTTCCTTGCTGTCAAAGTGCGCATAAATGGTCTTTTTACTGATACCCAGATCCGTTGCAATATCCTGGACGGTGAAACGCTTAACCCCGTATTTCAATATCTGCTGCCAGGTGGAATCTATAATCCGCTCCTTCACAAAAACCCTCCCACTTTGGAAACCAATATAGTTTCCGTGGTTTCCTTGCTTAATTTTACCATATTTCACAGCATAGAAAAGTCCTCTGTTAAAAATAAGTTGAATACCTGATCTGGGCATACTAAACAGGAGCAAATAGTGAAAGGAGTAATGCCTCATGCTGTTTCGCCGTCAGGCCGAACAATTAATAGCGCACAATCAGCAGAAGAAATCGAATAAGGGCAAGGAGATGCGCTGGTGGGATTTGGCCTTTATTGGGACGGGTGCGGTCATCGGAGCAGGATTCTTTTTAGGCACCGCCTTATCTATTCACCTGGCCGGTCCTTCTCTGCTCCTGCTTTACTTGCTGGGCGGATTGACAGCTTTCCTGGTTTTTAATTCGCTGGCCGACATGTCTTTGCATGATCCCCAGCCCGGATCGTTTAGGGTATACGCCCGCAAGGCCTTCGGCCCCTCCATGGGCTTTATTAGCGGCTGGATGTACTGGCTGGCCGGTATTTTGATCATGTCCAGCGAAGTCGCGGCTCTATCTATTTTCACCCGCTACTGGTTTCCCGGCATTCCGCTCTTTGTCTTTGCGGCCCTCTACTCTCTGCTGGCCCTGGGCATAAACCTCCTGGGGGTGCATGATTTTGGCCGCATAGAATCGCTATTCGGACTTCTGAAGACCTCTTCACTTCTCATATTCATTGTTTTTGGTCTGTTTTATGTTATAGGTCTAATAACCCCGCTTCCCTATGCGGCACCCCAGACCCTGGCAATAACTGCGGCGCGGTGGCTGCCCAATGGTTTAATGGGAGCCTGGCCGGCTATGATATTCGTCCTCTTTTCCTACGGCGGTATAGAGGTCATGGGAATTATGTCAACGGAACTTAAAAATCCGAAAGAGGTTGGCCGGTCCGGCCGGGTCATGCTGGTGGCCTTGACCCTTATCTACTCGGCTGCCTTGTTGTTTGCGCTGCTTATGGTCCCCGTATACCGCATCAGCATTGTGGAAAGCCCCTTCGTCAGTGCTCTATCCATATTTCACTTCGGTTTCATCGATTCACTGCTCAACCTGCTTATAATCAGCGCGGCGTTTTCCACCATGGTGGGTGCCCTGTTTGCGGTTACCAATGTCATGGTCTCACTGGCTGACGACGGGGATGCCCTTCTGCTCCTGAATCGCCGCAATCGGCGAGGAGTGGCTCTGCCTGCTTTATGTTTGAGCGGCCTGGGCCTGGCCGGAGCCGTCTTGCTTTCCTTTCTGCTCCCCAACACCTTCTACGAATACCTGACCACCGCCGCCGGGGTAATGCTGATTATGAACTGGCTGGTAATTCTGTCCTCGCAAATGAAAAACAACCCGCTCTACATTAAGCAGGGACTGAAGGAACGATATCAAGTTCCCGGTTATCCCTATTCTTCATACGGGGCAATGGCGGTAATTGTTCTTACTATTGTGGGAGCGGCTTTTATGCCCTTGCAGCGAACCGGGGTCATAGTCAGCCTGGCATTCGTTTTATTTATAGCTGTTGCCAGCCAGCTGCGCTATCTGGAATTAAAACCAGGATGGAGCACCCTGGTTCCATCGCGAAAGATGCTGCCTGAAAAGAGGTCGGGAAGAGAGGACGAGGAGTAAATTTAGAGGGATAAAAGCTCTGTGGAAAAGCTGAGGGCATCCCAGCTGGGATGCCCCTTATATGTTCATTTTACCGGTTTTCCGTCTTTCCACTGTCCTTCGAAGGATAGCTTGCCGTCTTCGAAATAAGCCCTGCCAAATCCTTCCCGCTTGCCGTTGTTGTACTCCCCTTCATACCACAAATTCAAGTTGGGGTAATACTGGCATCCCTGCCCGTGGTACTGGCCGTCTTTCCACTGCCCTTCATATATCCTGCCATCTTTATAATAGGCTCTTCCAAAACCTTCCGGTTTGCCTTCCTTCATTTCCCCGTCATAAGCGACGCTAAAACCTGCCTGCTGGAGAAGCTCGTGATAAACCTTTCCGCGATACTGTTTCATACCTTCCGACATAACGATCCCTCCCTTATTTAGTTGTACTAAATTGATGAGTTCTCTTTCATAAATTATACCATAGCCAAAGCCGACCATAAACGCTCTTCGCCTGTCAAACATTTCGACAAAACGCTTCGAAACGAGCCGTCGGCTTGCAGCTTCAT
>JBDKUE010000095.1:0-5233 GCA_039679855.1 Syntrophomonas sp. | reverse complement strand
TTTTACTCGGGTTGTTCATGCCCTGGATGGCCCTGGATGTGCTGGGCGGAGATGAATTCTTCTACTACCTGACCCTGCTTATCTTTGCATCCAATTATCTGAAAATGCAGCAGACCAACGAAACGGCTGGCAGAGCCGTCGGCACCTAACCAGGAGGAAATACCCGCCTGAAAGACTTAACCGGCCTGACCAGGTAGATTATTAGAGGAGTGTTGGAATATGTCTGGTTCATCAAAAACCCAATCGGACGTCAAACTTCGCAAATTTCCCTTTCCTTTCAAAGCCATGCTGGCTATCGCCAACGACGTTGACGAAGAGCAAATAACCCAGTTTCGGGAATTGCACCGTTTTTTCAACACCCTGGAAACGACCCGGATGGGGGAGGGCCTGGGCCTGGATATTGGAGATTCCTTCTGGATGTACGGACCTCACGATTATGATCTATTAACCTATTGGAAAGGCTACGATTGGGGCTCTAAAAACCACGCCGAAGAAATCCTGCGCTATATAAAATGCGGCTGGATTGACAGCCTGCACAGCTACGGGGACTATAACGACCGGGTGGCCTTTACCCGCGAGCATGCCATCCAGGCGGTAAATGAGCTGCAAAAACAGGATGTCCAACTCAAGGTCTGGATCAGTCACGGGAACAGCAACAATATTCAGAACTTTCCAGGAGCCTTTCTCACCCATCACTCAGCCAGTCACCTTCAAGGGGACCTGCCCGGAGCCCCGGGCTACCATACCGATGTTACCATACCCTGGGGCATTCAATTCGTCCAGGACGGTACCCTGAACTACCAGTTGGGGCACGATTCGCTTTTACGCCCCGTTTCGCTGTGGGATGGCCAGCAGATCTGGGGCTTCCGGCGTTTGGAAGCCCGCCGGGAATCGGCGTGGAGAAAAGGACTTCGCATGGTCCTGGAGCGGTTGGGGATTGAACTTACCTACTGGAACTGGCACCCGGAAAGACTGGGGGAGCAGCTCAGCAGGGAAAACCTGAAATCCCTGGCCGAGAATCAGCACTATGGCGTTATTGGCCAGCACCTAGGCATTCGCCGGAAAGACCTGAACCGTTCCGCCATCGCGGGGCTGCTTCGCCTTAAAGAAAAGAGCCAGGCCGGGGAAATACTGGTAGCCCGATTATCGCGTCTGCTTGAATACAACCGGGTTCACCAGCACCTCGTCTATCGGGTGTTTACCCACCATAATAAAACGGTAATCGATATTACAGCGGTAAATGATCCGGTTTGCGGTTATTTTGTCCCGGCTTTGGATCAGGTCCGGGGCATCTGTTTTACCGGCAGCTTTGATCCTGAACAGACCAGGCTGTGCCTGGCCGGGGTTGAATTGAATGAGCAGGATCTTATAAGACCGGTTAGAGAAAAAGTTATAGGAGTCAGGTGGTTTGAACCCGACTACCAGGACTATACCAAATAGAAATAATGATTGGTCCGTTCGTGTTAATTTCAGGTTTTAGGCTTAAGCCTCGAATATATATAAAAATAAGATCTTAGCAGGAATTGTAAAAGGTACAACGAACAAATACAATATCGATCGGATGCTATTTTCATCTTATCCCGCCGCTTAAGAAATTCCCTCAATAATGCCGATAATAATAACGAGCCTCTGTAAAGATACGATATGGTTTTGTCAATAATTTACCTGGGAGGAAACAGCTTGAGAAGAGTTCCGGTTGAGGACCTGCAGCCTGGCATGGTAGTTGCCCGTACGGTTATGGGTTTTACGGGGCGGGCCCTGCTTACAGAAAACACCAGCTTGACTGATAACTACATAGCCCGCCTGGGCAAAATCGGAATTGGTTCGGTTTATATCAAGGACGGGCTGGGTGATGGTCAAGTGCCGGAATTAGTCAGCGAAGCAGTCCTCTTTTCCGTAACCAACAACCTTAATAGCTCACTGAAAACTTTTACGGCCGATAATTCCATCAATGTCACTTCATTCAAGAAAAGCGTTAAGCTGCTTCTGGAAAATATCTTAAACAATCCCAGCGTATTAATTCAACTGGAAGACATTCGTTCTTTCAGTGACTATGTTTTTACCCATTCCATTAATGTAGCGGTATACTCCATCATGACCGGCATCAGCCTCGGCTATTCGGAGAGCAGTCTGGCCGATCTGGGCCTGGGCGCTCTTTTGCATGATATCGGCATGCTGACTCTGGATGCTCAATTTTTAACCGACCCGGAAGCCCTCTCCATAGTTGAGAGAGATAAAATAAAACTGCATCCGGAACTGGGGTTCAACCTGCTCCGTCAGCATAGGGAAATATCCACCTTGTCCGCTCATATTGCCTATCAACACCATGAACGGGTGGACGGTAAAGGTTATCCCCGCTGTCTTAACGGTAGTCAGATACTGGATTACGCTAAAATAGTAGCGGTTACCGACACCTTTGATGCGGTTATATCAGACCGCCCCCATCGCACCGGATGCACCACCACTGATGCGATGGTAGTCATTAAGAAACTTTCCGGCACCCATTTTGACCCGGTATTCGTTGAAGCTTTCGCTTCCAATGTAGCCCTTTATCCAGTAGGCAGTGTGTTAAAATTAAACACCGGGCACCTGGCGGTGGTCACTTCGGTCAACCGGTTCAACTCCGACCGCCCCAGAATCAGTATGATCTGCAGCCAGGCCGGTGACCTGATTAAGCCCGCCTATGAGATTGACCTGGCACAGACTCCGGAAATATCAGTAATGCGCCGCCTAACCTATGAGGAAACCCAGATTATTCGTTTGCGGATTGAAAAGGAAAGCAGATTGGAAACCGGTTTATAACGGCTGATTAAGAATCTGGACAAATATATGGATCATGCTGAAAATGCCCTTTAAAAGGGGCATTTTTTACGTTTAACAATTTCAATAAATTGTTTTTATCAGTGAACTTCCCTAAAGAACTTCCGCTGTTTTTCCGATTATTAAAATAAGGACGAAAGTCATAGCCGATATTCTTTCCCAGGATATAACGGCAGGTCAAGGAGGATAAATAGATGCGCAGGATACATTTGGAACATCTCCAACCGGGAATGATAATCGCGCGTACAGTGGTGGGCGTGGACGGTCTGGCACTTCTTACCAAGAACACCCGCCTTACTGAAATGTACATAGCCCGTTTGAATAAATTGGGCCTCGGTTCCATATATATCAAGGATGATATGGGTGATGTAGAGGTTCCCGAGATCATCAGCGAACAGGTCCGGCGCTCGCTTACCAGTACCCTCAACAATTCCATTAAAGAGCTCTCCTCAGGCAAGACCATCGACATGCGTCCTCTTAAAAAAAGCGTCAATTTGTTGTTGGATAATATAATCAGCAAACATGATGCCTTGATTCAACTTGAAGAAATACGCACCTATGATGACTATGTCTTTCTGCATTCCATAAATGTGGCGGTATTCGCCATAATGACCGGGCAGACACTGGGATACACCGAAAATCAGCTTTGTGAACTGGGTCTGGGATCTCTTTTGCACGACATAGGAATGATTTCGGTCGATCCGGCGGTCTTATACAAAGTTGGACCGCTTACTCCTCAGGAAAATGAGCAGATCCGAGCCCATGCCCAGATAGGCTTCAATATGCTGCGAACCTACCGGGAAGTCTCGACCAAGAGTATGCATATCGCCTACCAGCATCATGAACGGATGGACGGCCTGGGCTATCCACGCGGGTTGCAGGGCAGCCAGATTCTAGACTACGCCAGAATCGTCTCTATCGTTGACACCTTTGACGCCCTTATATCAGACCGCCCCCATCGCACCGGCTGCACAACCACCGATGCCCTTACGGTTATTCGCAAACTGGCCGGCACCTGTTTTGACCAGGAAATAATTGAAGCCTTCGCTGCTAACGTGGCCCTATATCCGATGAACAGCCTGGTAAGGTTAAATACCGGCCACACCGCCGTGGTGGCAGCAGTCAACCGGCACCGTTTGCACAGCCCGATAATTCGAGTAATCTTTGATTCCAGGAACAAACCCGTTCCCAACTACGAAATTGATCTCAGCATTGCCAAAGAGGTATCCATAGTAAAGCGACTCACCTATGAAGAGATCGAATTACTGTACAAAATGAGCACCCCTTGTGACAGCTATTCTGTTAAGAACTCCATGTCTTCAGAGAAAGAGGCTTTTGTAGCTTCATCTCACTGAAACTTGTCCGCACGAAAAAAAGGCCAATAAGGAAACTCCTATTGGCCTTTTTTTCGTGTATATGATTAAATCTGGTTGATGGTCAGGTTCAAATGCAGGTTGGAACTGCTCAGTTGGCCGGAACTCAATAGCAGCTGAACCGCTTCACTTATGGCTCCGATATTTCCGCTGGTTTCCAGATGAAGGGTGAAGGCCGGGGAATCAACTTCAAACTCCAACCGGGGGGAAGAAATATCAGAACGGTCTGTATTCACTTTCATTTCCCTTTTAGCCTGGGTGTTTTCATTTTTTTGGCGGCTTTTCTCAGCATTTTCGCCTTTGTGCGTTTTCCTGGGCTCCAAAGGTATGTTTAGCTCATGCAGCAGGTTGTATACCCTGGACCTCGATATTCCCCAGGCTTCAGTAATTCCGTTTACTCCTATTTCACTCTTCATTTCTCTCAAAGCCTTTTTACGGTCCTTTTCCGGCATGGTTTCAAATTCAGCTAAAGAAACTACCATAATTAACCTCCTCCAATATCTTCTGCCAGGGATCTTTCCCCAAGCTCCTAATAATTATTCCTCATAAATACAAGATAAGAATGACTTTAAGAAAATTGAAAGGTCTGACACCACTCTTCAATTACATTTATATGATATAAAAGCAAATTTAATCAGGGGTAAAGCCGCTTAATCTGCTGCCAAAAGTAAAAATCGCTTGAGCGGCTACCCGATATTCCATAGGAGGATTGAAATAATGATCGAAATATCCGGACCGCTCCTTGATGAAGAGGAAAAGAGCGCCGTTTTAGGAGTCTTAAACAGCGGCCGCCTGGCCCAAGGGACGGTTGTTCGAGAGTTCGAAGAAGCTTTTGCTGCTTATTGCGGAGTAAAGCATGCTGTCGCCACTTCTTCGGGCACCACCGCCCTGCATCTGGCGCTCCTGGCCCACGGTATTGGCCCGGGGGATGAGGTAATAACTACGCCCTTCACTTTTATAGCCACTCTTAATGCCATTATGTACGTTGGTGCCACTCCGGTTTTAGCGGACATAGACCCGCGAACTTTTAACCTCGACCC
>JBDKUE010000121.1:0-69712 GCA_039679855.1 Syntrophomonas sp. | reverse complement strand
GCTTGAAACCCTTCTAGCGGATCTCAACTGACTGAACTTGTCCGCCGGTCAGGGAGATCAAGACTGCAGTTCTTTGCTCAAGTGGCGACGACCTGGAATTTCTTAGAATCACCTCCCCCTTACCTCTTCTATATATGGATAAAGCAAAAATCATGCCACTTGGCCATAAAAGACGGCTTCGGAAAGGCATTGGGTAATATTTAACCTATTAAAGCATTAATTATTGTAAAAGAATTCAGAAAAATGGGGGGATGGGGATTATACCGGAAAGCATGTGAAAGTGGGCTCAAAGTGACTTGGTGATTAAATAGTTAAACAATGAATCCTGTAAAGGAAGAAAAAGGGAGTAAAAACCATGCAACATCATTGCAAACGTGCAAGTGCTGTTGTAAAAACGCAATAAACAAAAACAAGGCCGTCTTCGAGGAGCGGCCTTGATATTTTGCAAACCAAGCAATAAGTAAGCAAATCTGTAAGCGGAGTTTTGTATTTGATAGCCATCTATCTAGGATGCCAGTTGCCTGACACCTCAAGCGACCAACCCGGAAACGAGGCGGGCAACCTCATTGTTTCCCTATTTGGTCTTGCACCGGATGGGGTTTACCGAGCCGTTTAGTCGCCTAAACGCTGGTGAGCTCTTACCTCACCTTTCCACCCTTACCGAAAACGGAGACCAAGAGGGGGACAAAGGGGACGGTTCTTCTTGTCCCCCTCTTAGTCTCCGTTCCCGGCGGTTTGTTTCTGTGGCACTGGCCTTGGGGTCGCCCCCACTGGACGTTATCCAGCATCCTGCCCTGCGGTGCTCCGACTTTCCTCAGACAATTATATGCCTGCGGCTATCTGATTTACTTACTTATTGTTCTTATATGCAGTAATATTATATGTAATGAATGCTGCCTTGTAAAGTTTCAAACCTGGCCCCAATAGTAGTTTTTACCGTAAAATGAAAAGCAGGGCAGACAGCTTTACAATTTGAACCGAGGCTTCCTTTAAAAGGCGGCTAAAAAGTGTGCCTTTTTTGCGAAAATTTTTATATAGCGGGAAGGAAATAGTCAATCTTTAGAGAATTATCTACCTAGTGAAGGGGAACGGCTAAACAATAAACCCTTTTGAAAGAACTGTTGTTTTGATCACACTAAAGTACTACAATAGTCTGTGGAAGTAAAGGCGGAGGGGGTGAAAAAGTGCTGGCGATTTTTGGTTCGGAGGCGGCAGCAGCAGAAGTTGCAGGTCCATTGGGGTTGTTGAATAATCCTGTAGTGCAGCTTTTGATAGTTGCTCTGGCTATATTTATTTTCATTAAGTACTGCGGCTGGGCTAAAGGCTTTACACTGTCGAGCGGATTTAAGAAAATTATATTCATACTGACCGGTGTAGGGCTGGTAGGATTCAACATTTTCTACAGTATGGGCAATTCAGCTATTGCAGAAAAAGGTTGGTCTATGGCTACTTATGCATGTGTTGCTTCGCTTGTCTGGGTTTTCATTTTCGCTTTTGCTCTGATGGCCGAAACAAAAGCAGAGTAAGAGTGCCTATTTCGTGGATAAAAGGGGCGGTATAAACCGCCCCTTTTTAGCATGTACAGGGTGGTTTTTCGACAGCTTAATACCGGAGCTTCGGTTAAGATAAGGCAAAAGCATTACCATATATAATAGTTTTCAGGGAGGGCAGGTAGTAAATGTCTGAACAGGTGCGTTTTACAGCAATAGGGCCCGAACAAAAAGAAAAGGACATATGGGCTATTCCCGGTCAGAACCTCAGGGAGGCCCTGGTCCTGGCGGGATTAGATCCCGGGGGAACTTGTGGTGGACGCGGGACTTGTGGAAAATGCAAGGTTCGCATAGAAGGCAATATCAAACCCATAAGCGCACCGGAGCGCAACAAGCTGCTGCCTGATGAGATCAAAGCCGGCGAACGCCTGTCATGTCTTTGTACGGTTGAAAATTCCCTAACGGTTACCGTCGACTACAGCGAGATCCTTCCGGGGTTAAAAGCCCATCCCCGTTCTGCCTATCTGCCTATTGCTGAAAAACAGCTTGAAATCAAGCATATATTCCTACCCGGTTTTGACAGGCAAAATCCGCTGCCCCTGTTTGAACGCTTGAAGGCTGCTTTGCCTGGTTTGCAGATGCGAATACCCCCGGAAAATTTTAATGAGCTGGCCGCACTGGATCGCCAGGGACGACCCACTATGGAATTGTACGCTCTGATTTTTGGCGGGCGGGAAGTTCGGGGGCTGTCACGGGAGAAACAGAGCGCTTATGGCGCAGCCCTGGATTTGGGAACAACCAGTCTGCAAGGCGTACTGGTTGACTTGAGCCGGGGGGAGGCTGTGGCCATGGCTTCACATACCAACCTGCAAAGGGTATACGGACAGGATATCATTTCCCGGATATCTTACTGCTTGGAAAACCGCGATGGGCTCGATAACCTGCATCGCATCCTCATCAACGGAATTGATTCCATGGTGGAGGAATTGTGTGAAAAGGCCGGTATTTCACCTGATAAGATGGCCTCCTTCACGGTTGTGGGAAACCCGGTTATGCTTCATTTTTTACTGCGTTTTCAGGTGGGTGGCTTTGGAGCTGCCCCTTATTGCGGACTTTTTACCAGTGATTACTTGAGCAGTGCGGCAACCCTGGGCATAAAAGCCAACCCCGAAGCAGCCGTATGGCTGCTTCCTCAGATTGGCGGCTTTGTGGGTTCCGACCTGCTGGCCGGATTGATGACTATAACCAACCGCATGGAACTTCGGTTTTTATACATAGATATTGGAACCAACGGGGAAATACTGGTGGGGAATAAAGGAGATTTTTGGACTGCTTCAGCGGCGGCCGGCCCTGCTTTCGAAGGGGGAGCGATAAGCTCCGGCATGAGGGCCGATGCCGGGGCCATTGACCGGGTGCGCTTACAGGACGGTTTGCTGGATTGTCATGTACTTGGGCAAACTCTGGCCCGGGGGATCTGTGGCTCAGGCATAATCGACCTGCTCGGCTGTCTTTTAGAAGCCAATTATCTGGATGCCAACGGCATTTTTACCGAAGCAGCTTCAGAAAAGCTGACCATGCGTTCTGGAACCCGGGGGGCCGAATTGTTGCTTTACACCCAGGGACAAGCCGATGTAATCTTTAATCAAGATGATGTACGCCAGGTACAATTGGCCAAGAGCGCGGTAAGGACAGCCATAGAAATACTGCTCAACAAAGCCGGCCTTAAGTCACGGGATTTAGATGTGGTGATACTGGCCGGGGCTTTCGGTTCTTATATAGATCCGGAACAGGCCATAAGGATTGGGCTGCTGCCGGAGGTTGAGCCCGGGCTTATTAAAAATGTTGGGAATGCCGCCGCCCAGGGAGCGGTTATGGCTCTGTTTTCTCCTTCCTATCAAGAAGCGGCACGGACTTTAAGCAACCGGGTCCAATATGTGGAACTGGCTACCCAGGCGGATTTTCAACAGCTCTTTATTAAAAACCTCAACTTTTATTAATGGATAATTATATGAAAAATAAGGGGGATGGCCTTTTGCCGATACGGCGACGGGTCAAAAAATGGCTGACCATATGAGGTCAGCCATTTAAATATATTTTGCATAGACTTTAGATGGTCTGATTATTTGATTTCCAGATCATTGACGATCAGTCCGGTTATCAACTTGGGATAGAAATAAGTTGATTTTTGGGGCATTTTATCGCGGGCATTGGCAACCGCTACTATGTCCTGAACCTTGGTGGCATTGAGCAGGAAGCCTATTTGATAGTGTCCGCCATCCACCTGTTCGGCCAGGAAGCGTTCACTGCGGGTGTAGGCCAGGTTTTCCTGATTGCGGCGCTGCTCTTCACCGATGTTCAGTATCTGGTCCAGAACCAGGTAGTCAAGAATGGCTACATCAAGAGCCTTCCAGGCATCGGATTTATCCTGGGGCAGCCTTTGGAAGGCGGCTTGAGGATCTTTCAGCTTCAGGACGAAGAGGCCGCCCTTGCTGTACATGCCAAAGGTATAAGCATTCTGTCCAGCCGTCTCGACCTCGTTCAAGAAGGCAGCTATATTGCTGCCAGTAAAAGGTTCAATGTCAAAGAGTTCCGCCAGTTTGGCTATAAAGGCGGGCTGATCAAAATTGGGCAGGTTGCCAACCAGGCGATGAGTGGGGAAGACCACCAGACCTTCATCGTATACATTTACCAGGGTGGTCAAGACGTAATCATAACCCGCTTTTTTCATCGACTTGGCGAAATCCAGGGCGGTTTCATAACGATGGTGTCCGTCGGCGATATAGATCTTCTTTTTGCTCAAGATCTTGACGATAGAAGAAAGAACTGAAGCATCGTCGATAGCCCAGATGCGGTGGCCTTCACCGGCTTCATCGGTGATGTCTATATCCGGTGCCCGATCTTTGGTATAAGCCAGCATCAATCCGTCGATAGCTTTGGCCTCATCTATATAAAGCCCGAAGATAGAGCTGAAATTACAATGGGTATGCTGCATCAGCTGAAAACGGTCCGCTTTGGGTTTTGATAGAGTTTCTTCATGGGGAAGCACGTTGCCGGTGCTGTAGTCCTCCACCTCCAGCCCGCAGACCAGGCCGGTGCGCACAATGCTGCGGCCCCGGTTTTCAAAGCTCTGCTGATACAAGTAAAGGGCAGGGGAGCCTTCCGGAACCAGTATTTCATCTTCCAGCCATTTGTCCAGGTATTGCTTGGCCCGGGTATAGCGATTGTTTTCCGGGCTGTCTTGAGGGAACATCAGACCTAGCTCCAAACGGATGATGTTGGCCGGATGTTCGGCATAATATCGAGATTGAGCGGCATCATCAATGATGTCATAGGGTGGGGTTACAACGGAAGCCAGATTGGCTACTTTCTCAGGATTGTAACGCAGTCCTCGGAACGGATGTATTTTTGCCATTATCTAAAAAAAGACCTCCTTATGGGCGTAATAGGGTTTCAATTGCTTCAAATTTTAGTATATGAGCCTAGTTAATGCAATTCTTTTCTGCCCGCCATTTCTTGATTTTTCGGCCTCAGAGTGTTTAAATGAAATACTGAAAGGTGCTAAAAAACGGAGGTAGGGTATGCTGGTTGATTATCATATTCACGCGGCCGCCCATGGGGAGTATCAGTATACATATGAATGGTTGAACTGCTTTGTGGAAAAAGCTTTATCCCAGGGCATAAACGAGATCGGCTTCTCAGAGCACGACGAATATCTGGATAGAATCAAACCGGAGCTGATAAAACAGATTAGCCGGCAGCATCCCGGGATAAATGTGCGGTTGGGGTTGGAGATTGATTTTATTCCGGGCCGCCATGAGGAAATCCTGCGTTTGATTTCTGCTTATGATTTTGATTATATCCTGGGCTCCGTTCACTTTATATCGGGCTGGGGATTTGATCATCCCGATGAGCGGCACCTTTATGAACAAAAAGACATTGACGAGGTATACCGGGATTATTTTAGCCTGGTTGCAGGTGCGGCTAAGAGCCGGCTTTTTGATGTGATGAGCCACCTGGACCTGGTAAAGGTATGGGGTCATCGCCCTTTAACCCCGGTTTCCAACATGGTCGAACCAGTGCTGCAGTGTATTAAACAAGAGGGTCTGGTAATAGAAATAAATAGCGGCGGCTTGCGCAAACCGGTGGCTGAGATATACCCGGCCTTTTCCATTATTGAACGCATGGCCGCCATTGGCATAGCGGTTACCATGGGCTCCGACGCCCATCATCCTGATCAAGTCGGATATGAACTAGCCGAGACCGCCCAACTCTTAAAAAGAGCTGGTTATCGCCGTATAGTACAGTTTATAGCCCGGCAAAAAATTGAAGTTGATTTGTAGCGAGGAGATAGATATATGGCCTATATAGCACTGCTGCTGGTCAGCCTCGGGGTAGTATTGGCCGGAGCGGAAGTATTCGTCAACGGCATTGAATGGCTGGGAAAGAAGTTGAACTTATCCGAGGGGGCAGTCGGCAGTGTGCTGGCGGCTGTGGGGACGGCTCTGCCTGAAACCATCATTCCCTTTATCGCCATAGTTTTTTCCGGCGGGAGCCAGGGCAGCGAAATAGGAGTCGGTGCCATTTTGGGAGCCCCTTTGATGCTCTCCACCCTGGCCATGTTCGTAACTGGTATGGCGGTCGTGGTATTTGCCAGGCGCAGGCGTCAGGGGCGTAGAGTAGTGGCAGACTACTCTACCATGAGGCGGGACCTGCGCTTCTTTATTCCGGTTTACGGGACGGCGATTATCTGCGGTTTGATATCCCCCGAATATCGCAACATGCAGCAGATCATAGCCGGGGGTATGATCCTGGCCTACCTTATCTATGTGAGAATTATGATTACCGAGGAAAGGGACATAGAGTCAGACGAGGACCTGCCGGTCTGTTATTTTTGCCGCAACAGCTCTTCGCCGCCCTTGCCGGTAATTCTGCTCCAGGTGCTGGTGGCCTTGGGGCTCATCGTCCTGGGGGCCAAACTGTTTGTAAATTCAGTGCAGGCCCTGGCCTTTATCTACCAGGTGCCGGCTTTTGTCCTGGCTCTGATAATCACCCCCATAGCCACGGAATTACCTGAAAAATTCAACAGTATTATTTGGATCTCCCGGGAAAAAGACACCCTGGCTCTGGGTAATATAACCGGAGCCATGGTGTTTCAGAGTTCCCTGATTCCTGCCATGGGCATTTTTTTAACCCCCTGGCAGCTGGATAAAAGCGCCCTTATCGCCGCGGCCATTGCCTTGACCGCGGCCAGTCTGATTTTAGCGGAAATAAGTTTTAAAAAACATATCACGGCCCGCACCCTTTTAATGGGCGGATTGATGTATGCTGTCTTTATTGGAGCCGTTTGTGCAGGGTGGATCCGCTAAGGAGGTTTTTTAATGGATGTTGCCAGCCGTTTAAAAGAATTGGGTATTGAAATACCGGCGGTAAACCCGCCCCTGGCAGCCTATGTTCCGGCCGTAAAAGCCGGCAACATTGTGTTTGTTTCCGGGCAGCTACCGATGGTGAAAGGGGAACTGGCCTTTGCCGGAAAATTGGGCCGGGATCTTACTCTGGAGCAGGGGCAGGAAGCGGCCCGTCTGGCGGCCGTCAATTGTCTGGCCGCCTTATTCAATGTTATTGGAAACTGGGACAGGCTGGATATGATCGTAAAGCTAACCGGATACATACAGTCAACCGATGATTTCACCCAGCAGCCACTGGTTTTAAACAGGGCCTCTCAGTTTATGGAGGATGTCTTCGGCAGCTGTGGGCGCCATTCCCGGGCTGCGCTGGGGGTTAACACCCTTCCTCTCAACGCGGCCTGTGAAATCGAACTTATCGCCCTGGTAAAGTAGCAGTAGCCCGGTTGATTCAATATTACACAAGGGGGAGCGCTGTCGGTGCCAAAGCCGGAACCCGGGGATAAAACTGTAGAATGGTCCTGGGGGCAGGAACTCTCGGGATCACTGGGGGATTTGGGTATTCTATTGCCCTACGTTCTGGCAGCCATACGGGTGCTGGGCATGAACCCCAGCGGGCTGCTGGCCGGTTTCGGTTTATTATACCTGTTCAGCGGGTGGTTTTACCGGCTGCCTATGGCTGTGCAGCCCATGAAGGCAGCATCAGCGGCATTTTTAACCGAGAGAATGACTCCCGGCCAGGTTGCCGCTGCCAGCCTTATAATGGGGGCATTCCTTTTACTGCTGGGTTTAAGCGGGGTGATTCAGAAGCTGGTTAAGATCACTCCACAGGCGGTAGCCGGTGGAATACAACTGGGACTGGGATTGTCGCTGGCCCTGCTGGGCTTTGATTTGATGAAGGGGGATATGGTTTTAGGAATAGCCTGCACTGTGATCATGCTTTTGCTTCTAACCAAAGCCCGCCTGCCGTCGGCCTTAATCATTCTACTCGGGGGAAGCCTGGCAGGAAATCTTATGCACCCGATTGCGGCTTGGCCAGCCCTTCACTGGGGTTGGCACCTGCCTTCACTGATCTGGCCTTCCGCCGGGGATTGGGTCTCGACTTTGTACCTGGTGGCCCTGCCGCAAACCCCCCTTACCATTACTAATGCGGTCCTGGTTACCGCGGCATTATCCCGTCAATTATATGGTGAAAGAGCTGTCAGGGTGAGTGAAAAGAACCTGCTCTTCACAATGGGCCTGGCCAACCTGCTTATGTCCCCCTGGGGAGCCTATCCGATGTGCCACGGCAGCGGAGGAGTAGCCGCTCACTACCGCTTTGGGGCGCGCACCCAAATTGCTCCGTATATTATAGGCAGTATCCTGCTGGTGTTGGGACTGGGTCTGGGAAGTGATTCGGCGGCACTTTTTTCGCTAATACCGCTGTCTGTTTTAGGGACCCTGCTGCTGTTCAGCGGAATCGACATGGCCAGGGCGGTAAACCTGGATGAAGAGAAAGAGCAAATACTGCTGATTATCGTGGTGGTAGTGTTGACCCTCATTATTAATCCAGGGGTTGCCTTCCTTACTGGTTTGCTGCTGGCCTGGGGACAAAAAAAGCTGCGCAAGTAAGCCTTAAACCGATTATGAATAAAACTCTATCTGCTCCAGTGCTGTACGGGAGCCGATAAGGATCATGGTATCCCCGGGTAAAACTCGATCATTGCCGTGAATATTCATCAATACTTCATTGTTCCTGATTATGGCTATAACTCTCACCCCTTGTACTTCCTTGCCAAAGATGCCCCTCAACTCTTGATTGGCCAGGGGTGATGTTTCAGTGACCAGGAGTTCTTCTAGCTGCAATTGCTGATGGGCAAAGGTAAAAAGGGTGTCTACCAGATCTACCGTAACCGGTTTTAGCATAGCCATAGCCAGCTGGTAGCCGCCGGTCTGGGTGGGGGAGATTACCTTGTTGGCACCGGCGCGGTGCAGCTTTTCTATGGTTTCGGGCTTCTCGGCGCGGGCCACTATCTTCAGGTTGGGATTCAGGTCCCGGGCGGAAAGGGTTACATAAACATTATAGGCATCATCAGGCAGAGCGGCTACGACCCCCCGGGCCCTTTTTATGCCCAGATGTATTAAGACTTCGTCAAGGCTGGCATCACCCAGGTATACCAGATGACCGGCTTCTTCCATTTCGGCCACTTTTTCCTCATCATTGTCGACCAGTACAAAGGGCGCCTTTTCACCCAGCAGGACATGGGCTACGTTGGAACCCACCCGTCCCGCTCCGCAGACAATGATGTGGTTGTCGAGGCGTTTAATAGCCTCCATGGTCTTATCTCTTCTCATAATACGCGATACCTGCCCTTCCACCAGATGAGTAAAAAAAGTCAACAGGGTATAGGTCATCAAACCGATACCGCACACCATAATAATCAGGGCAAACACCCGGCCGTGGTAGGTGAGGGGCACCAAATCACCATATCCGGTGGTGGTAATGGTCGCCATTGTAACCCACAACGCTGTGAACGCCGACCAGCCTTCAAAATAGGCCAGCCCAATGGTGCTTAAAACTATTATGATAACCAGTGAAGTCAGGGCAATAAGAATCTTTAATCTTGATTCCAAGTAAGTTCCCCGATTCGTTATATTATGACTTTAAAACACAAATTTATTATAGCATACGTTAATATACTCTCTTTTGAGTCATTGGCGGATAAATGCCGATGCCTTAGATCTTAAACAGGTCGGGCATTTTGCCATGGTCTTTAGAAAATGGATCAGGGCATCTATAACTATGAGGCCTTCATAATTAAGCCGATATTTTACCAACCAGGCTGTTGCCCAGCGGGGTTTTAATTTTACTGATAACCAGGCATATAAAGAGGCTGATGGCGGAACAGAGAATAAAAGAAACCAGAAGTTGAAGGATGGTTCCAAGGGGAGCCAAATAGGCCTGGGCAAAGGCATTTATATAAAACAGAACAAAGGGGTGAATATAGTAGCCTCCATATGAATACCGTCCCACCCATTTCAAACCGCCGGCCAGCTTTGAACATTTGGCCTGGATCAGTTCGGTCAGGTAATAGAATGCGAAAAGCGAGGAAACTAAATAAATAATCATGGTCATACCCAGAGGAAGGGTAATCTGGTAGTTGATTACATAGCCGGCCGCCGCGCCGGGATGGCCGGACTTCATCATCAAGTAAATGATGTAAGCGAAGCTAAGGCCAAATACCAGCAGGTTGGGCTTGTTGATCTTTTGCAGAAATGAACGCCATTTGTCCACATACAGACCGGCAAAACCACCCAGCAGGAAGTAAAAGAACCAGCTTAAAAAGAGTCGATCCCGGTAGTCCAACAGGCCTTTAAGAATAGGTGACTTGACCGCCGGATAGAAAATGGGAACCAGATAATTGTAGAACCACAGGTAGAGAACGTACAGCAGGAAACACACCACCACGAAAGTGTAGGGATGGTTCTTGCATCTGATAACCAGAGAGCGAAGCAGGGGAAATAGAAGATAAAACTGCAGGATCATTACCATAAACCAGAGGTGATAGAATGAATCACCTTTTAAGGTCATCCAACCGATGCGGCTTAGCACTGATGCCATGGAACTGGCTGGAACGCCAGAAATAAAGCTTATCCATACAAAGTATATCAGGGTCCATAAAAAGTAGGGAAGGAAGATCTGGCTGAAGCGCTTCTCGATGAAGCGTCCGTAGTGCAGGTCTTCTTCACCGTGGTTGTAGAACAAGACCATGCCGGTAATAAAAATGAAAACCGGTACCCCGTAGCGTATAAACAGCAGCAGGAAAGCAGACGTTACTGCTGCCCCTTTGCCAATACCGGAAGTGTACATAAAACAGGCCAGGGTGTGCTGCATCACTATTGCTAAAAAGGAAATCGCCCGGAGATGTTCGATTTCATCAATACGGTGTTTGTGCATAATGACCTTCCTTATTCAAAATGATAGAGAAATTATAATTATTGATTTACATCGAAAAAAAAGACATTGAACTGAATAGCAAAGGAAAAGCAGGGACCGTATTACATTTGGGCCCACTTTAATAAAATAACACATTATGCCTGCCTTGCTCATCCCCCAATTTGGTTTATTAAGACCAGTACTTGCGATCCAGAGTGCGATAATGAAGGGCTTCGCCGATGTGTTCCATTTTTATCTTATCGGATGATTCGAGGTCGGCAATGGTGCGGGCGATTTTGAGGATGCGATCATAGGCCCGGGCGCTTAAGTGGAGGCGCTCGAAGGAGGCTTTAAGCAGATTGTGGGAGGCTTCATCTAGTCCGCAATAGCTGCGCAGATCAGCCGGGCTCATTTGGGAATTGAGGAAAATGCCACTGCCCCGGTAGCGCTGCTGTTGAATATCCCTGGCCAGGATTACCTTATCCCGCAGGACTGCGCTGCTCTCGCCGTCCGGACCGGATTGGAGATCGTCCAGCTTTATACGGGGAACTTCAACATGCAGATCCATTCTATCCAGCAGAGGCCCGGAAATTCTCCCCAGGTACCTTTTAATCTGGAGAGGGGTACAGGTGCACTCAATATCTGAGCCAAAATGACCACAGAAACAAGGGTTCATAGCCCCGATCAGGGAGAAACGGGCTGGATAGGTATAAGTAGCCTGGACCCTAGCCACACTTATCTCTTTGTCTTCAAGAGGCTGACGAAGTGCTTCCAGCACATCCCGGTTGAACTCGGGTAGCTCGTCCATAAAAAGGACTCCATTGTGAGCCAGGCTTATTTCTCCGGGGCGTGGGATGCGGCCGCCGCCCACCATGCTTGCGCCGGATGCGCTCCGGTGAGGGGAGCGGAAGGGCCGGGTCTCAACCAGCGGGTTTTTCGGGTTGAGTAAACCGGCCACCGAATATATCCGGGTGGTTTCCAGTATCTCCTCCCGGGTCATGGGCGGAAGGATCCCTGCAAACCTTCGGGCCAGCATAGTCTTACCGCCTCCCGGAGGCCCCAGCATGAGGACATTGTGCATCCCTGCCGCGGCTACCAGGAGGGCCCGTTTACTGTCTTGCTGCCCCTTTACCTCATTGAAATCCGGGTAGCTCTTGCCGGTATTTATCAATTTATATGAGCCTTGGGCCCTGAGCAGTTCTTCTTCTCCAGCTATGCTACGGCAAAGCTGGCGCAAACTGGCGGTTGTAAACGAGCTTACTTCATTAACCAGTGCGGCTTCCCGGCTGTTGTCGGCCGGTATTATCAAGTGGGCATCAGAACCCCACCGGGCGAGTTCCATGACCATAGGCAGTACTCCCGGTATCATATGCAGGTTGCCATTCAGAGAGAGTTCTCCGCAGAAAAACCAGTTGTCGGGGAGTAAGTCTACAGGGAGCTGCCCTGATGCGATCAAGATGGCCAGTGCAATGGGCAGGTCGAAATGGCTGCCTTCTTTTTTAAGATCAGCCGGGGCCAGGTTGACAGTAATACGCTGGCGGGGAAATTCAAACCCCGAGTTTTTTATGGCTGGCCGCACCCTTTCCCGGGCCTCTTTGGTGGCCGCGCTGGCCAGGCCGGAAAGCTCAAAGGAGGGCAGACCGCTATGTATATCCACTTCAACCTTCACCGTTCGGGCTTCTATCCCGACCAATACCAGGGAATTAACCGCAGCCAGCATATCTATCCCCCATATAAAATCACTTCAGGTAAATTATACCTGTTTTACCTGCTTGAGTCAGGGCGGGGATTTTGAAAAAGCTGCTTATTATCATGTAATTTTATGGAAAAGCAGAATGAATAGTTGGATAATTTGCAGGATATCCCTGAAGGAGGACAACTGGTTGATTATTTAGTAAAAACATGGCGGAAATATTTTTGGCGAATGCTCACCCACAATAATAGGATTAGTGAACTTATTGCATATTCGTTTGGCTTTTCAGGCATGATATGACTAAATGAATTCAAGGAGGCATGGATATATGAAACAGATTATTGGAACTATTGTCCGCTTTGTAGTTGCAGCACTGGTGTTGATGCTGGTTGGTTATCTACTGCCGGGAATAAGCGTAGCCGGATTTACCGGAGCATTGATCGCTGCTGTAGTCATAGCTGCTATCGGATATGCGATAGAAGCGGTTTTAGGGGACCGTATATCGCCACGTTCGCGCGGGCTGGTGGGCTTTTTCACCGCAGCCGTGGTAATTTACCTGGCTCAGTTTATTATTCCCCGTTTTCTCTCGGTCAGTTTGTTGGGAGCACTTCTGGCAGCCTTCGTTATTGGTTTGATAGATGCTTTTGTGCCAACCGAACTGCGTTAATTACTAACATAACTGCCTGGAATTTAATTAAAAGCCCTAACAGGCCAGCCTGCTGGTCTGTTTTTTTATCTGCCAAAAACGCAAAATTCGCATATTTTCAATTGCTATTTGACTGTAAGACCGTTAAAATATATTGAGATAAAACTGTATTCTATAAAAGCAGGCTGCATCAGCGGTTTTATCTAAGTGAATATTCCTTAAGACTCTTATCCAGAGAGGTGGAGGGACTGGCCCGATGAAACCCGGCAACCGCCCTATATGGGGTATGGTGCCAATTCCTGATAGATGAGAGGGAAAAGATAACTTGCCCTCTTTATGTAATGTAAGAGGGCTTTTTATATAATTTTTTATAAGATGAAAGGGGAGTCGCCTATGCCTGCAGACCTTTACGCGCTGCTCAAAGAGAAGATTTTAATTTTGGATGGAGCCATGGGAACCATGCTCCAGGCCCAGGGGATGACTCCCGGTATGTGCCCCGAGTTGTTTGGAATTGAGAATCCGGGCATTTTGCAGGAAGTCCATTACCAGTATGTTCAAGCCGGGGCCGATATAATTGAAACCAACACCTTTGGTGGGAACCGCTATAAATTAGCTGAATACGGTTTACAAGACCGGGTGGAAGAAATCAACGGGGAAGCTGTCAGTATCGCGCGCAGGGCGGCCGCGGGCAAGGCTTTGGTAGCGGCTTCCATAGGCCCCACCGGTCGTTTGCTCTTCCCAATGGGAGAGGTGTGCTTTGATGATTTATTCGAAGTTTTTGCCGAGCAGGTAAGGGCCTGTGAAAGAGCGGGCGCTGATCTGATATCTATTGAAACCATGACTGATATTGGGGAAATGAGGGCTGCCTTGATCGCAGCCCGGGAGACCACCCGGCTGCCGGTGGTCTGCCATTTGACCTTTGAAAATTCCGGTCGGACGATGACCGGCACCGATCCCTTGAGCGCCCTTATCATTCTGGAAGCCTTCCAACCTCTGGCCATAGGAGCCAACTGCTCTGGAGGGGGGAGGGAACTGCTGCCGGTTATTGAGCAAATGGGGCGGTATTCTAGTTTGTTCCTGTCGGTCGAACCCAATGCCGGGCTGCCCAGGCTTATCAATGAAAAGACCGTCTTCCCGGATTCGCCGGAAGAGATGGCGGAAAATTCTCTCCGCTTGCGTCAGGCCGGAGCCAACCTGATTGGAGGCTGCTGCGGCAGCACTCCGGCACATATTCAAGCCATCGCCCGGGTTTTAAAGGGGCTGGCTCCGACTGCCCGGAACCCCAGAGGATTAAGGGCTTTGGCCTCGCGCAGCCGCTTTGTAATCATAGGTGAGGGGCAGCCCCTGGCCTTTATAGGTGAGCGTATTAACCCCACCGCCCGCAAGCTTTTGGCTCAAGATATTAAAGAAGGAAGAATGACTCTGGTTGTAGAGGAAGCTAAAAAGCAGGCTGCCGCCGGAGCTCCGGTGCTGGATGTAAACATGGGGGTTCCTGGTATAGATGAGTCCAAAACTATGGGAAGCGCGGTCCTGGCCGTTCAGGCGGCGGTTGACCTGCCGTTGTCTCTTGATTCGACCAACCCCCAGGCCATTGAAGAAGGACTTAAAAACTTCGTAGGCCGGGCTTTAATCAACTCCACCACTGGAGAAAAGAAGAACCTGGAAGCCATTCTTCCCCTGGCGCGCAAGTATGGTGCGGCCGTTTTGGGATTGTGCCTGGATGAACAGGGTATTCCTGTGACTTCCGCCAAACGGGTGGAAGTGGCGGGCAAGATAGTCAGAAAAGCCAGGTCTTGCGGCCTGCGGGATGAAGATATCTATATTGACTGTCTGGTGCAAACGGCCAGTGCCCAGCAGGGGCAGGTAATGGAAACCCTGGATGCTATTCGGACCGTAAAGGGCAAATACGGAGTGGGTACGGTTCTGGGAATAAGCAATGTTTCCCATGGGCTGCCTGCCCGGGATATATTAAACTCTAATTATCTGTCCATGGCCTTTTCGGCCGGGCTGGATATGCCCATATTGAATCCCTTTGATGAAAGGATGATGGATTCCTGCCGGGCCGCGGCGGTCTTGCTGAACCGGGATCCATCCTGCCAGCGTTATATCGAGGCTTACCGGGACCGGGCTGCTGCCGCCGCAGGCGGACCTACCGGGCCGCGCGCAGCTATCTGCCAGCAGTGTAATATTCCGGAGCTTATTGCCGGGTCATCTGGTGCCGTTAAAACGCCGGAGGCAACAGCAGCAAGTCCACCCGCAGGGGGGGCCGGTATGCTGGCTGATTTGGAAAACGCGGTGCTGCAAGGGGATAGTGCCGGAATTCAGAACCTTATCAACCGGGCTCTAGCTGAAAAAGAATATCCTCCCCTGGATCTTATCAACAAGGGTCTTATTCCGGGGATTGAAAAAGCCGGTGATATGTACGACCGGAAGAAGTATTTCCTGCCCCAGCTTATGGCAGCCGCCGAGGCCATGAAAACCGCCTTTGCCATGCTGAAACCCCATTTAGATAGCGACAGCGGGGTCATGCGCGGGGTGGTGGTTTTAGCGACCGTGGAAGGCGACATTCACGATATCGGCAAAAACATCGTTGCGGTGATGCTGGAAAACTACGGATTCAAGGTGGTTGACCTGGGCAAGGATGTTAAGGCCCTGGATATAGTTGAAGCCGCCGAACGGGAGAAAGCCGACATAGTGGGTTTGAGTGCACTTATGACAACGACCATGCCCCGTATGGGTGAGGTCATTAAATTGATAAAGGAACGCCAAATACCCAGCCGGGTTATGGTTGGGGGAGCCGTACTTAACCAGGAATATGCGGAAAGCATAGGAGCCGATGCCTATTCCCAGGATGCCCGCCAGGCCATCCTGGTGGCGCAGAAACTGGTGGCCAAACGCAAAAGATGATGGATGATGAACAGAAACAGCATAGGGGGAAAACGATACGATGGCTAGCAAAAAAACTTACGAAGAAATCAATGCCAAGATAAAACGCGGTGAAGCCGTAGTAGTGACCGCCGAAGAAGTTATCGGCATCGTCGAAGAAAAAGGATTGGAAAAGGCCGCCCGGGAAATTGACGTGGTGACGACCGGAACCTTTGGCCCGATGTGTTCATCCGGGGCTTTTTTGAACTTCGGTCACGCCAATCCCCGCATCAGAATGTCCAAGGTGTGGCTGAACTCAGTGGAAGCCTATGCGGGAATAGCTGCTGTTGACGCCTATATTGGAGCAACTCAGTTGCCGGATAACGACCCGGAAAACAAAGTGTATCCAGGACGATTCATATACGGTGGAGGCCATGTCATTCACGATCTGGTAGCCGGTAAAGAGATCCGCTTGGAGGCTACGTCGTATGGAACCGACTGCTATCCCAACAAAAAAGTGGAGACAATAGTTACCCTGGCGGATTTAAATGAAGCATTCCTCTTCAACCCGCGCAATGCCTACCAGAATTACAATTGCGCAGTCAATTTGAGCGACCGGACGATTTATACTTATATGGGTGTTTTAAAGCCGCGTATGGGCAATGCCAGCTACTCGACTTCCGGCCAACTGAGCCCGTTGCTCAATGATCCTTATTACCGTACCATTGGGATAGGGACCAGGATATTCCTGGGAGGGGGAACCGGCTACGTAGCCTGGAACGGGACTCAGCATCACCCCAATGTCCCACGGGGGGAAAACGGGGTGCCCAAATCAGGGGCCGGAACTCTGGCCGTAATCGGGGATTTAAAACAGATGGACCCCAACTGGCTTATAGGTTTGAGTTATTTGGGTTATGGATCCACCCTGGCGGTGGGCATAGGGATTCCCATTCCCATCCTCGATGAAGAAATGCTTCAATTTACAGCCGTGAAGGATGAAGATATCTGGTGCCCGGTGGTCGATTACGCAGAAGGCTATCCTTATTACAAACCTACCGACCTGGGCTTTGTAAATTACCGGGACCTGAAATCGGGCAAGGTGGTCATTGACGGTAAGGAAATAGTAACCACGCCCCAGTCAAGTTACCCCCGGGCGCGGCAGATTGCCGGTATTTTAAAGGAATGGATAAAGTCCGGCCGTTTCTGTCTGAGCGAGCCGGTGGCCCCGCTGCCCTCGGCAGATGCCAATATTGAGTTCAAGTCGCTCCCCAAACGGGAACTTTAACCAGGCCCCGGGGCCTTCATTATAGGAGGTAAGAGAAAATGAAAAGCAAAATAGTATGTTATTTTTCCGCTTCCAATGCCGATCAACCGATTATATATCGCTTGGTAAAGGACTTTGACCTCATCTTGAACATCCTGAAAGCGGATATCAATCCACAAAAAGAGGGCTACCTGGTGCTTGAAGTAGAGGGACCCAAAAAGCAGTATGAGGCCGGGGTGAAATACCTTAAAAACCTGGGAGTGGGTGTGGAACCCCTTTCCGCCACCGTGGTATGGCATGAAGACTTGTGCATTCAATGCGGGGCCTGCCCTTCGTTTTGCCCGACTGATGCACTCAATATGGATAGATCCACTATGATGGTATCGTTTAACAACGACGACTGCGTAGTTTGTGGGATGTGCCTGGACTGCTGTCCCACCAATGCTATAAAGATGCTGTTCAATATCCGTGAGGCTGTATAGTAAAGACTATGGACGACCAGAAGAAAAAGGCTTATGTGCAGAGGGTTTACCGCTCTTTGCACAATGCCTCCGACCTGCATTATTTTACAATACAGATTAGAGAAAGCGACCTGGCTATCGGTGTAGATAAAAAGAGCTACACTGATGGCCTTCTCTCATTGTGCCGGAAAGAATTGGCCCGCCTGCGGGGGGAGCTGGAAGATTATATTGCCTGTGATCCGGATTTTAGAACTTCTCTGGTGCCAATACGCCTTCTCCCGGCTGCTCCACCGATTGTAAAGAGTATGGCGGCTGCCGCCCGGTTGTGCAATGTTGGCCCCATGGCCGCTGTGGCTGGAGCGATCGCCCAGGGAATTGGCGAAAAACTCATGGATCAGGTTCAGGAATTGATTGTCGAAAATGGCGGGGACATATTTATGCATACTCACAGAGAACGAACTATAGCGGTTTTTGCCGGCCGGTCAAGGTTCAGCCAGCGTTTGGGCATAAAAGTATATCCTGAAGAAAGCACTTTAGGTATTTGCACCTCTTCGGGAACGGTGGGGCCGAGTCTGAGTTTCGGCACAGCTGACGCGGTCTTGATAAAAAGCCCTTCAGCGGCTCTGGCCGATGCAGCCGCTTCCCGGGCAGGCAACATAGTCAAAACCACTGAAGACGCATCCCGGGCCATCGATGCAGTAAAAGACATTCCCGGGATTACCGGCACCCTTATCATCAAGGATGAAACCCTGGCTGCCTGGGGGAACATAGAACTGGTGCCCTTGTGATTGTCTGGAAGATGAAGGAAATGCACTTGAAAGTGGGCTTCTTATACTAAAAGCGGTGCTGCTAAAAGCTCTTTTCCAACAAAATTCTGAAAATTGGGGCAGGATTTACTGCCCCTGTGTGGAATATAAAGTGTGTTGCTCATCTTATGCATATATTCACCAGGAGAAGAAACCAGGACAGCAAGCTGCTCGGGAATTAACCAGAGCAGACTACTATTTTCGGGGCAATCAAGCCTTAAGAGAGAAAAAGGGCTTTTTGTTCCGCAAGTTGTTTTGGTGTGTTTATGAGGAGGAGTTGTAGAAAGTGAATGCAAAGGCAGTAGTCGAATATCTGGTAGAATGGACCAGGGACGGTGTTAAAAAGGCTGGTGCCAAGGGCGTTGTATTCGGCCTGAGCGGAGGGGTAGATTCAGCGGTGACTGCCCTCATAGCCCAGAAGGCATTTCCGGATGCTCACATGGCTCTGGTCTTACCCTGTGCCAGCGAATTAAACGATCGCATTGATGCGGAGGGTTTGGCCAACGAGTTCGGAATCTTGTACAGGGTGGTTGTTTTGGACAATGTCTTTAACATGTTTATGACCCTGGCTGAATCGTACCTGAAGTTTGAGGGGCATAAAGGAAAAGTCCTGCGCGCCAACATAAAATCCCGGCTGCGCATGACCACTCTTTATTATTCAGCACAAGCCCGCGACTACCTGGTCCTGGGAACCAGCAACAAAAGTGAAATAAATGTCGGGTATGCCACTAAATATGGCGACAGTGGGGTTGATTTGCAGGTCTTAGGAGATCTGCTTAAGTGCGAAGTATACGAACTGGCCCGTTTTCTCAATGTGCCGGATGCCATCTTGAACAAGCCGCCGTCAGGAGGCTTATGGGCCGGTCAAACCGACGAAGCAGAGCTGGGCTTTACCTACAAGGAACTGGACGGTTATTTAACCGGCCAAACGGTTGAACCGGCGGTAGCCAATAAAATAGAATACCTTATCGGAAAAAGCGAACACAAGCGGCAGATGCCCCCGGTTGCTTTTATACCCCCCGATTTAAGGCTATAATTATATAAACTTTTGGATATGCAGGGGGAGTCCTATTGAATTCCAGGAAACGAATGGCCTTTATTCGCATAGCTATTGCAGCAGTGGCTTTTTTCTGCTTCGGCTACCTCGCCTTACGCCAAATACCCCGGTTTGATTTTTGGACCCTGTTTTTATTTTTCGCTCTATACGTACTGTGGTCGGTAATAGAAACCATGGTCTATGAGCCGCCTGACAGCCTGGTTGTTGACGACGATGACCGGCGCTCCTATTTGTACATGCAGCTTTCTTCACTGGCGGTTCTGTTCTACGCCTTGCTCGATTTTGTGGCCCTGCATCTAACCCGCCTGCCGCGCTATGAACCGCAGGTGATATGGGCCGGTTTTGCAGTTCTTTTATTGTCATTTGTCATCCGCTATCGGGCCATAACGGCCCTGGGGAAGTTTTATAATCCCCGGGTGTCAATTTATGAAGATCATATCTTGATCAAACATGGAGCATACAAAAGGATTCGCCATCCCTTCTATTTGAGCGCGTTGCTTAGTGCCCTTTCCATAAGTATGATAATGAACTCCTGGGGCGCATTGCTTATCACTCTTATAGGGGTGGCGCCGGCACTGATATATAGAATAAACCTGGAAGAGGCCTTCCTCATGGAACACTTGGGAGAAGGCTATCAAGAATACAAAAGGAAAACCAAACGGCTTATACCTTGGATCTGGTAAAGCTTTTAATTGGGAGGGCTGCTAATGTCTGGACATTCAAAATGGGCCAATATTAAGCATAAAAAGGCCAAATCGGATGATAAACGGGGAAAGGAATTCACCAAAGTAGCCAAGGAGATAACCATAGCTGTTAAAACCGGCGGCGGCGGTGATCCCGAAGCCAATGCCAAGCTCAAACTGGCCATTCAAAAGGCAAAGGCAATTAATATGCCCAATGAAAATATTCAGCGGGCGGTAAAAAAAGGCGTGGGCGACGCCGGGGCCGAGGCCCTGGAAGAGATTGTATATGAGGGCTATGGGCCCGGCGGTGTGGCAATCATGCTGGAGATCGCCACCGACAATCGCAACCGGACCGCACCGGAAATCCGTCATCTATTCTCCAAACACGGTGGAAACCTCGGCGAATCAGGCTGCGTGGGCTGGATGTTCAAACGTTCCGGGGTAATTCGCCTGTCCCAAGCTGATCTGAACAAGGATGAAGAAGAGTTTATGCTCGAATTGCTGGACATGGGCGCCGAGGATATCCGGGAAGATGGGGATGATTATGAAGTAATAACCACGTCCGATTCATTCCTGGAAGTTAAAGACAATATGGAAAAGGCCGGCTACAAACTGGAAGATGCCGACTGGGATATGATTCCGGAGAATCCGATGGAGATAAACGACCTGGAAATGGCCAGGAAGATAATTAGACTGATAGACCTCCTGGAAGACAATGACGACGTGCAAAACGTATTTACCAATATGTCTATACCCGATGAATTGATGGAAAAACTGTAGAGCAGCAGGAAAGAAAAGCCAGGGGAGCTGTACCCCTGGTTTTCTTTTTATGTATGAACTTCTGGAATTAGGGGGAAAATAATTCCAGAGGTGAATCATGTGGAAAAGCGTTTTAGCAAGGGCCTTCTGGTCCTGTTTATAGTTGTCAGTACGGTGGTGGGTGCCGGGTTGGGCCAGGCGTACAACCGGTTCTCCAATAAGAGCCACCTGCAAAAGCCGGTGGTGGGTGTAACTGAGCCGGATATAACCATCACTGCCCAAACCCCGGTCGTATTCGAACAGGAGTTTCTGAAGTGCGGGCATAAAGTGGTTTCGTCATTCCCGGGCAGAGAAAAGCTCAATGGCAAGACCATCACTGAAATACAATTAATCTATACTTCAGCTCAATCTTATCAAGTGAGTTGGAACGTAGACACCCTGGTCATAAAACAGTCCTTGGATGATTGGTGTGGTGAGGACCGAAGCAAGCTGCGGCTCAAGGATTATCAGGGACGGGTGGCGGTGTTCCAGGGGGCCGACCCCCAGAGCGATGTTTTGCTCAAAGTGACTGGTATTGTTACGTCCTCGTTGCCCCCTGAAGTGCAGCGGTCGGTTCGAGAAGGAACCATGGAATTCAAAAGTCAAGATGAGCTCAATGACGCCCTGGAAAACCTGGACGAATACGTAACTGATTAATTAGAAGAGAAGATAGAGCAAACGGCAGCAAAAGCTGCCGTTTGCTTTTTATTTTTCTGCCCCTGATTTCCTCTGCTGCTATTTTAAAGTAATATAGAGTCATAAGTTTTTGGGGCGGGGATATGAATGCTGGTATTGGGAATCGATCCGGGGACGGCCACAACGGGATTTGGCTTGGTGGATGGGGATAAGGGTAAAAGCAGGCTGGTTGAATACGGCACGATATTGACCAGTCCCAATACACCGATGCCGGAGCGCCTGCTAATTATCAACCGGGAGCTTAACCAGCTTCTGCAGAAATATCAGCCTGACGCGGTGGCTATTGAACAGCTCTTTTTCCAACGCAATGTCAAGACGGCTATAACCGTTGCCCAAAGCCGGGGCGTTTTACTCATGACAACCGCCGAGGCTGGAATATCCATAGCGGAATACACTCCCTTGCAGGTAAAACAATCGGTTGTTGGGTATGGAAACGCCAGCAAGCGGCAGGTGCAGCTTATGGTCCAGGCTCTGTTGTCTTTAAAGGCCCCACCCCGGCCGGATGATGCAGCTGACGCGCTGGCCATCGCCATCTGCCATCTTCACTCATTTAGGCTGAAAGCCCTGTATGAAAGAGAGAGCTAGCTTATGATCAATTTTGTTCGTGGTCAGGTGCACAGCACCTTGAACGACTCGCTTATTGTGGATGTCAACGGGATCGGCTACCAGGTTTTTGTAAGCGCCAAGGAAATGAGCCGAATTCCTACGGCAGGCCAGGCCGTTTTCCTGCATACCTATCTGCAAATCCTGGAAAATGAATGGAAGCTGTACGGATTCACCAATCGAACCGATCTGGAGCTGTTCCTTCGCCTCCTGACCATTTCCGGACTGGGGGCCAGGAGCGCCTTAAATATATTGAGCGCTATGACCGCCGAAGAATTCTATAGAGCCATAGCCAGCCAGGATGAACGATCCCTGGTCAAGATCCCGGGAATTGGCAAGAAAAGCGCCCAGCGTCTGCTTTTTGAAATGAAGGACAAGGTGGGCGATATGATTCTTGGCCCTTTGGCCGAGAGTGCAAACGCGCCGGCGGATCAGATGGAGGATCTCTTTCAGGCCTTGGAAGTGCTGGGTTACAGCCGCAGTGAAATCCTGCCCATGGTCATGCAGCTGCGTGAAGCCGGCGAAATTGGGGAACGGGTGGAAGACAATATAAAGAAAGTTTTACGCATGAGGAGCGGGCAGCTCAAGTAGAACAGGAGGCCGTAATTTGCATAATGATCGCCTGATATCAAACCAGGTAATAAGTGAAGATGATTTTCAAGAAGGCTCGCTCAGGCCTTTGCGGTTGATTGACTATATAGGTCAGGATAGAATAAAAGACAATATTGAAATTTTTATAAAAGCCGCCCGGGAGCGCCAGGAGAGCCTGGACCATGTCTTATTGAGCGGGCCGCCCGGTCTGGGCAAGACCACCCTGGCGACTATTGTAGCCAACGAAGTGGGCCGGCCGATACGCAAGACCTCGGGTCCGGCCATAGAGCGCCCCGGTGATCTGGCTGCCATATTGACCAACCTGGAAGCGGGTGAGGTTCTCTTTATTGATGAGATACACCGTTTGAACCGCAGTGTGGAGGAAATACTCTACCCGGCTATGGAGGATTATGTAATAGACATCATTATTGGCAAAGGTCCGGCGGCCCGAACCCTGCGCCTGGATCTCCCGCCTTTTACCCTGGTGGGAGCAACCACCCGGCCGGGTCTGTTGAGCTCGCCCTTGAGGGATCGCTTTGGAATCAACTGCCGTTTGGATTTCTACACCCCGGAGGACCTTACCAAAATAGTATTGCGGGCCGCTCAGATACTGGATATAGGGATGGATCAGGACGGCGCCCAAGAGATTGCCCGCCGCTCCCGGGGTACACCACGAGTGGCCAACCGCTTGTTAAAAAGGGTTCGCGATTATGCTCTGGTGAAGGCCAACGGCCTGATCGATTTGGCAGTCGCCCGGGCTGCCCTGGCCATGCTGGAAATCGATGAATGCGGTTTAGTCAGTATGGATAGAATTATCCTGGAAGCTATTATCCTTAAATTCGGTGGGGGGCCGGTGGGGTTGGAAACCCTGGCCGCAGCTGTTTCGGAGGAAGATGATACTCTGACCGATGTCTATGAGCCCTATTTATTAAAAATGGGCATGATCCAAAAGACGCCGCGGGGCCGGGTGGCTACCGAAAACGCCTATCGCCATCTGGAGATTCCCTGGAGCCGAACCGGAGATACTGGTGGATTATTTGAGGATCAGGATTAAGGGGAGGACTTTAAGATGACCAGGATGTTGTTGCATATATGCTGCGGCCCCTGCGCCACCTATCCAGTGCCTAAACTGAGGGACGAAGGATATGAATTGAGCGGTTATTACTACAATCCCAACATACATCCCTACAGCGAGTACTTGAAACGGCAAGAGGCCCTGCAGGAGTATGCCGAAACCGTAAATTTACCGGTTATTTATGATCAGGCCCACGACCCTTCTCTGTATCTGCGAGCGGTTTCTTTTAGGGAAAGCCTGCGCTGTCAGATCTGCTATCAACTGCGCCTGGAGCAGGCAGCCAGTGTTGCCAGGCATGGTAGATATGATTGTTTCTCAACCACTCTGCTAGTGAGCAAGGTGCAGAAACATGATTTGATAAGGCAAATGGGTGAAGCCGCCGGGGAGCGATTCGGGGTTCCCTTTATCTACCGGGATTTTAGAGAAGGCTTTGCCGAGACCGGGGTAGTATCTCGATCACTCGGTCTATACCGCCAGCAGTATTGCGGCTGCATTTACAGCGAATTTGAACGGTATGGAGGCGCCAAACGCCTGAAACAGGCGGGAGGGGCTACATAGAAAAATCGGGCCGGGGTTTGTTTTATTTCTTGGAAAGAAGTAAAATAACAAAACGGAGGGATCTTCATGAATCCTGTAAGTGCCATGGCTAAGCTGTTTATAGCCCTGGGGCTTTTTTTATTGCTGCTGGGGCTTATCGCTCTGTTGGCCGGTAAATTCAATCTGGCTTTATTCAGACTGCCGGGTGACATCTATATAAAGCGGGATGGCTTCACTTTCTATTTTCCCCTGGTGAGCACCCTACTCCTAAGTGTGGTCTTGACCTTGCTGTATAATCTGTTTTTCAGGAGATAATTGATGCACGTTGATCAGGAAGAAATATACCGCCTGGGGAGTTATAACTTTGAACTCCCTTCTGAACTTATTGCCCAGTATCCAGCCCAGCCGCGCGATCACGCCCGGCTTCTAGTCGTGGATAGGACCTCCGGAGCTATAGAGGACCGGTGTTTTTATCAAATTGGCGACTACCTGCAAAACGGGGACGCCCTGGTCCTGAATGAAACCCGGGTCATTCCCGCGCGGCTGCTGGGGTTCAAAGAGTCGGGCGCCCGGGCCGAGGTCTTTTTACTGCGCAAAGAGGGCGATTTGTGGGAAGCCCTGGTTAAACCGGCCCGCCGTTTAAAAACAGGCCACCGGGTGTATTTCCATAAGGACCGCCCCGAATACATCGAAATTATCGACGACAGCCCGATTGAAGGTGGACGCCTGGTGGCTTTCCGGAACGCCTCGGATGAAGCGGTTTTGATAGAGGAGATGGGGAGAACCCCTCTGCCTCCATATATAAGCCGTCCTGACGAAGCCAGGGACACCGGCGACTACCAGACCGTATATGCTAAAAACAGCGGTTCAGTAGCGGCTCCGACGGCCGGTTTGCATTTTACCGGCAAGCTTTTGGAAGACATCGAGGCCCAGGGGATAAACCTGGTCAAGCTCCTGCTCCACGTGGGTGTGGGCACTTTCAAGCCGGTATCGGTCCCTGATATCAGGCAGCACCAGATGCATTCGGAATACTATGAGTTGAGTGCTCAGGCGGCCGGCCTGCTAAATGAGACCAGAAGCCGGGGTGGTAAGATCTGTGCGGTAGGCACCACGGTGGTGAGGACGCTGGAAACCATCTATGATAAAAAGCATGGCTTCAGGCCGGGTAAGGGAGAGACCAATATTTTTATTTATCCAGGCTACCGGTTTCAGGCCGTTGACCGCTTGGTTACCAATTTTCACCTGCCCGGTTCGTCGCTGCTCATGCTGGTAAGCGCTTTTGCCGGGTGGGAGCCCACCTGGAAAGCATATCGTCATGCGGTCAATGAGCGGTATCGTTTTTTCTCCTATGGTGATGCCATGATTATATTATAATAAGGAAACCACAGCGCTGTATCCCATTACCTCATCAGGTATATAGTTTGCATCATTTACCGGGGATTACATATAGAAAGGTGTTGAACAAGATTTTTCAGATTCTTTACAGGGACGAAAAGAGCGCGGCCCGCTGCGGGCGGATTTCACTGGCTCATGGAACCATTGAGACTCCGGTTTTTATGCCGGTCGGAACTCAAGCCACGGTAAAGGCCTTGAGCCCGGAAGAACTCTATGATATCGGCATTGAGATCATCCTATCCAACACCTACCACCTTTATCTGCGCCCTGGAGCCGAACTGGTTAAGAAAGCCGGAGGGTTGCACTCTTTTATGGGCTGGGACCGCAACATCTTGACCGACAGTGGAGGATTCCAGGTCTTCAGCTTGAGCCCGCTGCGTAAAATCAGCGATGAAGGGGTCTTGTTCAATTCCCATATTGACGGTTCCCGTCATTTTCTAACTCCGGAAAAGATCATTGAAATCCAGGAAACCCTGGGAGCGGACATCATTATGTGCTTTGATGAATGCTCTCCTTATCCGTGTACCTATGACGAGGCCTGGCGCGCGGTAGACCGAACGGCTGCCTGGGCGAGGCGTTGTCAGGACAGTCATAAACGCCGGGAACAGGCCTTATTTGGCATAGTGCAGGGAAGCGTATTTCCGGAACTGAGGGTGCGCAGCGCCGAACAGCTGGTGGAAATGGGCTTTTGCGCTTATGCCATAGGCGGTCTCAGTTTAGGTGAACCGAAATCCGAGATGTATAGTATATTAAAGCTCATGGACCAGGTGCTGCCTTACACCAAACCTCGCTATTTAATGGGTGTGGGGGCGCCCGAGGATCTATTGGAAGGTGTAAAGATGGGCATGGACATGTTTGACTGCGTCCTGCCTACCCGGCTGGCCAGGCATGGCAGCGCTTATACTCGACGTGGCCGCATAACGGTCAGGAATGCGGTCTATGCCGAAGACTTTTCACCCCTGGATTCCAGGTGCAACTGTCCGGTCTGTCAAAAGTACTCCCGGGCCTACATCAGGCATCTGATCAAAGCCGGTGAGATACTGGCCCACCGTCTTTTAAGCTATCATAATATTTACTTTCTCAACGAATTGATGGAAAATATAAGGAGTGCCATTAGAACGGGATGTTTTTCTGGTTTTTACCATAGCTTCCTGGAAGACTACAACAGCAGGGAGCAGGATTTTACCTGTCGGTAGCGAATCTATATAAAGTTTGCAGTGCCGCCTGTACTCAGTTAAATCTAATTCTGTGTATTACTCGTCGAGGAAAATTTTTGTAGGACAAGACGGGCTCGCAGCTCCTTGCCGTCCTGGCACCTCGACACTTGCCCGTCCGTGGGCGTCGAAGGACCGAGTAATACTGGACGTATTGCGATTGACGACAACGCAGTCATACGGAAATTTAACCGATGATAATATATAGAATTAGGTTTAACTGAGTACTTTTTTAAGACCGGAAAAGCCTTCCTCAGGGAAGAATTTTTACCCGTTTTGTGCGGATTAGGCAGCTAATTTGCAGCTTCCAGGGGAAACTATTCTAAAACAGCAAGGGGTGATAAGGACGTGAACACACAAGGGTGGCAAACTGTAGCTCTCTATTTCGGCTTCTTTCTTCTGATTTTCTACCTGTTGGTGGTTATGCCGCGCAAGAGGCAGGAAAAGAAACATAAAAAAGTTTTGGATGAGCTGAAAAGAGGGGATAAGGTGGTTACCATCGGCGGCATAAAAGGCGAAATAAGCAAGCTGGGCGATGACACCATGACCCTCAAAGTCAGCGACAACACTGAAATCGTTTTTGTCAGAAAAGCATTGGCTTATAAAGAAGAGGATTAAGTGATGGTGAGACTGGAGGACGTTCATAGGAATCCTCTCGTCAATACGTTTATTCAAAAGGGAAACGACCACCTGGGGGAATTGGGATTCACCGACCACGGCTATCTCCATGTCCACCTGGTTTCCCGCTTGGCCAGGGAAATAATGCTAAAACTCGGCTACGGAGAAAGATTGGCTGAATTGGCAGGTATTTCCGGATATATGCACGATATTGGCAATGTTATCAACCGCAACAGCCACAGCCTGGGCGGAGCCCTAATGGCTATGGAAATCTTGCGTCGTATGAATATGGACCCGATCGAGAGATCGGCGATATGTGCGGCGATTGGCAACCATGACGAGGGCATCGGTCAGCCGGTGAATGAAGTGGCTGCGGCCCTCATTCTGGCGGACAAGTCCCACGTTCATCGCAACCGGGTGAGGAACCGGGATGTAGCCAATTTTGATATACATGACCGGGTCAATTATGCGGCCAAATACTCGATTCTGGACATCAATGAAGAGGACCGCGTAATTACAATGGAAGTCAATATCGACACTGATATTTGCCCCGTAATGGAGTACTTTGAAATATTCTTAGGCCGGATGCTTTTATGCCGGAGAGCGGCCAGCTTTCTGGATTGTCAATTCGAGCTGGTGATAAATGGGGCTAAGCTATTATAAATCGTAAAGTTTCCGGAGGGAGGATGAATTGTGCAGAAGAATACCAGTGTGGCATTATTGCTCACCCTGTTCTTAATAGTAGGACTTGGTGGTTATGCTGCTTATCACTACGGGAAAGGGAAAATTGACCTGGGCATGGACCTGCGGGGTGGATTGCATGTGGTTATGCAGGCCCAGGAAACCCAGGGCAAAGCGGTTACTACCGACACCATTCAGAAGGCGGTCACCATTATGAAAGACCGCGTCGACAGTCTGGGTGTCAAGGAAACTGATGTATACACCCAGGGAAACGACCGGGTGGTTATTGACATAGCCGGGGAAACCGATCCGGAAAAGGCTATAAACATCCTGGGCAAAACCGCTCAGTTGGAATTCAAAGATCAGAACGGCCAAACCCTATTGACCGGGGAGCACCTGGTAGAAGCCAAGGCTGGAGCCAATCCGAGTGGAGACGGAAGCTTTGTGGTTAATATTGAGTTTGACAAGACGGGAGCGGAATCTTTCAGCCAGGCTACAGCTGCCAATTTAGGCAAACCGCTGGTTATAGTCCTGGATAATGAAGTAATAAGCAGTCCCCGGGTTAATACCGCTATTACTGACGGCAAATGCTATATTGAGAGCTTTGATGCCACCACCGCCAACAACCTGGCGGTTCAACTGCGTTCCGGCGCCCTGCCGGTCAGCTTGAACCTTTTGGAAAAACGCACTGTAGGGCCCAAGCTGGGAGCCGACTCACTGGATAGAAGCATGAAAGCAGGTATAATTGGTATAATTGCCATTCTGATCTTTATGCTGGGCTATTATCGTTTACCAGGTTTGGTGGCCGATATTTCTATGGTGCTCTATTCTGTTTTAGTCCTGGGGACCATGGCTATACTGGGTTCGGTACTGACCCTGCCGGGCATAGCCGGATTTGTGCTATCCATCGGTATGGCGGTGGATGCCAACGTCATCATTTATGAACGAATCAAAGAAGAATTGCGTCTGGGCAAAACCATACACGCCGGCATCGATGCAGGTTTTAAACGGGCTTTCTGGACTATTTTTGACTCCAACCTGACCACCCTGATTACGGCCCTGATCCTGATGTATTTCGGCACCGGCGCCGTAAAGGGCTTTGCGGTTACCCTTACCATAGGTCTGGTGGCCAGCATGCTGGTAGCCCTGACCTTTACCCGATATATGCTGGTGCTGTTTGCACACGTTACCGACAACAAGAAACTATTTGGTGTATAAGGAGGGAAAGCAATGCGACTGATAGAAAAGAGGAACATTTTTTATATTATTTCGCTGATTCTGGTTGCCGTTAGCTTGGTTTCCCTCGTCACCCGCGGCTTGAATACGGGTATCGACTTCAAAGGCGGCACGGTGCTGCAGATGAATCTAGGCGCAACGGCCACTCCGGCCAGTGTTCGTGAGTTATTAAATGGCATTAGCATGGACAAAGCCGAGGTTCAACAGAGTGGAGATCAATACATCATAAGAACTCCCGAGCTCACTCAGGAACAGAACGGTGCTCTTATTGAAGCCTTAAAAGCGCAGTATCCCGGAGCGGAATACCTGGGGGCTGACACGGTGGGAGCGGTTATCGGCAAAGAACTGGTGAAAAACGCCATCTGGGCGGTGTTGCTGGGATGTTTGGCGATGCTGGTCTATATATCATTCCGCTTTGAGTGGAAATTCGGTATAGCGGCTATTGCGGCGGAATTTCATGATGTTATCATTGTTCTCGGCCTGTTTTCCATATTCCAGTGGGAAATAAACAGCGCCTTTATTGCCGGTATTCTTACCGTAGTCGGATATTCCATAAATGACACTATCGTAATTTTCGATAGAATCAGAGAGAATCTCAAATCAAGAAGGAAAGAGGATTTTGCTCCCCTGGTAAACCGCAGTATTCTGCAGTCCTTGAACCGCTCTATAAACACGGTGTTAACCTGTGTATTTGCCCTGGTTGCACTTATAGTGTTTGGCGGCGTAACCATCAAGTACTTTGTCTTAGCAATGCTCGTCGGTTTTGTATTCGGTGCATATTCGTCTATATTTGTAGCCAGCCCGATTTGGTATGATTTAAACAAGCGCTTTTAAATAACATGCCAATTAACTGTTCTATATTAGAATAAAAAAATTAAAAGCCCAAATTGGTCAGGCATATTAATTATGCCGGGCTCTTTGAGCAACGGGATAACCGTGGGACTTCAAGTTATATTGAAGTCCCTTTTATTTTATAGATGTGATAATGGGGTGGATGCCCGGTTAAAGCCGGTCTGGATTTTGGTGGCGAGCTTTACCTGGCAAATTATAACTACAATGGCTTTATCTTACCGCCGTGAATAGAATGTTCGTAAGGATGCTCATTAGTCACCAATGTATCCTTGTATATCTAACCCGTAATCGTTGACGGTAAAACCGGTAGAGTGTTAAAATTTTTTACGAATACTTTCGGGGGAGTTGAGAATTTGTATTTTACTGGAACCATCAAAATAAATGAAGCTGGGCACCTCGAAGTTGGAGGCGTTGATGCCCTGGACCTGGTCAAGGAATTTGGCACCCCCTTGTGGGTTATGGATGAAACAGGCTTCAGGCAGAATTGCCGATCAGTTCGTGATGCATTTGCCGAATTGGGTGACTCCCTGGCAATCTACGCCAGCAAGACCCTGTGCAATCTTTCCCTATTGAGCATAGTCGACCAGGAAGGCCTGGGGCTGGACGTGGCATCAGGGGGCGAACTTTACAGCGCTTTGCAAGCCGGTTTTCCCATGAGCAAGGTATACATGCATGGCAACAACAAGACTCCCATGGAGCTTACCCTTGCGGTTGAATCTGGAATAGGCAGGATAGTTGTAGATAATTTTTATGAATTGCAGCTTTTAAACCGCTTATGTGCCCAGAAGGGCAAGAAACAGGATATACTTTTGCGCATTACCCCGGGTGTGGAAGCTCATACTCACGAATTTATCCGGACCGGGCAGATTGATTCCAAATTTGGTTTTACCCTACCCGATGGTCAGGCCCTGGAAGCGGTTAGAGCCGCTCTTGATTGTCCCCATTTGAATCTTATCGGTTTGCACTGCCACATCGGATCGCAGATATTCGAAATGGAATCATTTAAACATGCAACTGAACTGATGGTGGATTTCCTGAATACTCTCAAGAAGGAATGCCGGTTTGAAGCTTCCGAACTCGATATGGGTGGGGGCTTTGGCATTTATTATTTTTACGGTGACGAACCACGCGACCCGCGGGAATGGGCCCGGGCGGTTATGAGCAGTGTTTACGAAAAGTGCCGTGAATACGGCTTGAAGGTGCCCCGGGTGATCGTTGAACCGGGCCGCTCTCTAGCCGGTCCCGCAGGCATTACCCTCTATACAGTTGGATCCTACAAGGAAGTCAAGGGTATTAGAAAGTACATAGCTGTTGACGGGGGGATGACCGACAATCCCAGGCCTGCTTTGTACGGTTCAAAATACCTGGCTATGCTGGTCAATAAAGCTAATCAAGAAGCCCAGGAGACGGTTTCAATAGCCGGCAAATGCTGCGAATCAGGGGATATGCTGATTTGGGATGCTAGTTTACCCCGGGTTGAACCGGGAGACATTCTGGCGGTATTTGCCACCGGAGCTTATAATTATGCCATGTCTATGAATTACAACCGGGTTCCCCGACCGGCCATGGTGCTGGTCGGAGGCGGCCAGGCCGACCTTATTCTAAAACGGGAAACCTATGCCGATCTGATCAGAAACGATATATTGTTGGATAAATTTAAAAGATAAAGAAGCTCTAGAAAAGTGTAAAGCCCGTTCATGACTTGTACATTTACGTACGTCGATTGAACGGGCTTAATTTTTGATAATCATATTCGCGTGTGCTTGGCCGGACTATTTGTCGATGCCTTTAGATAAACGGTAGGCCCTGATATCGTCCAAATAGAAGGGCAGGATGGAAACTACTACATTGCGTTTCTTGAGCATGGCATTGGCGATAAACAGGCTCGTGTTGTTGTGCAGGGCCATTTCCCAGCGGTGGGATACGAAGAACTGGGGCAAGAGAACCGTTATAACGTCTCCGGGCTGAGACGCATGCTCTTCGGAGTCAATATAGTCAGTGAGCAGGTTGACGACTTCCCGGTAGGGCGAAGATTTGATGATCAGAGGAATGTCGGTGTCCAGAAGCGCCCACTTTCGACGTAGTTTATCGGCTGCCCCCTCATAGATCTCCACGTGGAAAGCTTCCACGTTTGGGGTAAGGCTGCGGGCATAGCGTAGAGCTTTTACAACCATGGCATTTAAGCTGTCAATGGGTACTATTACGTGATGAGAATAACTGGTGGTAAATTTCAGTTCCAGTAAGAAGTCGTTGGGTATGTCCAGCTGCTTGGCAACCGATTGATAATGGCTTTTTATTTTCATCATTATGAGGATCAATATTGGAACAACCACCACTACCACCCAGGCACCTTCGGTAAATTTATTGACACCTACTATAATGACCGTTGTAGCGGTGGCAATTGCACCTAGACCGTTGGCTAAAAGTTTTAGCATCCAACCCTTGTCACGGGTTTTCCACCACCGTATTACCATTCCGCTTTGAGACAGGGTAAAAGAGGTGAAAACACCCACCGCATACAGGGCTATCAATTTGTGGGTATCCGCCTTAAAGATCAAGACCAGGATCATGGCCATCACGGTCAGCATGATGATGCCGTTATTGTAATTTAAACGGTGGCCGCGCATGGATAACTGTCGGGGCATGTAGCCATCCTGGGCGATGACTGACAGCAGGGTGGGAAAACCGGCAAAGGCGGTATTGGCTGCCATGGCCAGGATGATAGCCGTGGTGGCGGAAATAATGTAAAACATGGTTCCGCGCCCGAAAACATCGAGCGACAACTGGGCGATAATGGTTACCTGGCGGTTGGGCATGGCGTGATACAAATGGGCCAGGTAGGCGATTCCACCAAAGCAAACGATGATGGCTCCGGCCAGCATGAGATATACGATTTTGGCATTTTTAGTTCGGGGCTCCTTAAAATGGGGTACGGCATCTACCACTGCCTCTACTCCAGTCAGAGCAGCGCAGCCTGAAGCAAAGGCTTTAAGCAGGATGAATATAGTTATGGCCTGGGTTCCTATATCGACTCCAGGGCTATCGGCTATCGGAACAGTGATATTCTGACCGGTTGCATTTTTAAACAGGCCAACCGCGATCAGGGCGATGATAGAGATAATAAAGGCATAGGTTGGATAGCTGAACATCCGGGAAGACTCACGGACGCCTCTTATATTGCCTACGGCTACCAGGAAGATAAAGAAAACGGCGATAACGACCCGGTAGGGATACAAGGCAGGTAAGGCTGAAGTTACGGCTGCGGTGCCGGAGGTTATACTGACGGCCACGGTCAGGGTATAATCAACCATGAGAGAAGCGCCTGCTATAAGACCGAATTGGGGCCCCAGGTTTTCTTTGGCGACAATATAAGCGCCTCCGCCGTTGGGATAGGCGTCCACAATATGACGATAAGAAAATGTAAGGATAAGAAGTAAAGCAATGATAGTCAATGATATACGGGGCATCCATAAGAACGATGCAAAGCCGACGGTCGGCACCAGAACCCAGAGAATTTCCTCAACCGCATAAGCAACTGACGAAATGGAATCACTGGAGAGTATGGGCATGCCCCAGAAGACACTTAACTTTTCGTCTCCCATTTGACTGTTCGACATACTCTTGCCAAAAATGAATCTGCCCAACTGTCTTAATATCAAATTTTTGAACCTTCTCCCTTTTTACTTTGTGTTAAAAATAATTAGGACCGTTCGTTTAATTTATCACTTAAACAATTATAATGCCCGCCCGCAATATGTAAAGATAAATCATTAAATTATTGTATCACCATGCTGATAAATTAACAGTATTAATAGGACTAAATTTTTTCCAAATTCATGATATAGTTTTCACATATAAGGATCGAAGATGACAGGGCCAAAAGCCCCTGACCGGTGGGGCCGATAATGATTTGGGCAGAAGGTTTAAGATCAGGGTTTGGAATAATACCAGCGATGCAGGAAGTAATAAGTGGCGATGCCCAGGATTTCGATTAGCACCAGGATGTCCAGGCGTTCAAAATAGACTCGCAGTTGTTCCCAGTTTTCTCCCATGATGAAGCCTAAATAAGTCAGCAAAACCGACCAGATAAGGCTGCCGGAAAAGGTGTAGATTATGAATTTGACCAGATTCATTTTAGCGGCCCCGGCGGGAAGAGAAATAAAGGTTCTTATACCCGGCAAAAGGCGTGCAAAAAATGCGGTGCTGTCTCCGTGCCGGGCAAACCAGTCATGAAGCTGTTCTTTTCTCCTGCCCGGAATCCAGAAAAGAAGCCGGGATTCCATGGCATAGTACCCTATTATATAAGATATAATCGAACCTATGGTACCGCCAATAGTGCCGGCTAGAACCGCGGGAATAAACGCAAATTGCCCGGTTGCAATCAGATAGCCGGCAAAAGGCTGGATCATTTCGCTGGGCAATGGGATGTTGCAGCTCTCTATGGCCATACAAACAGCCACACCGATATATCCTACCGAGCTGATGAATCCGGTAACCAGGCCCAAAAGGTAGGCCAATATATTTTGCAGCATAGAACCTCCGACAAGATTAAACATAGTACCAATGCTTAACACATTATAGTACTCTGTTAACTCTAATTCTATATAAACTCGGCGGGTAAATTTTCGCATGACTGCGTTGTCGTCAATCGTAATACGTCCAGTATTACTCATTCCTTCGCCTTGCCCTACAAATATTTCCCTCGCCGATTATATACAGAATTAGAGTTAATAGAGTACTAGCATATCAATTCTTTATATGAGCTGAATAGGGGCTTAAAAAACGTAATCCTTTCATAGCTTGCAAAACCCGGGTGGTAATTATAAGGTATTTATGAAAGAGCAAATCAAAAGGAGGGCGGGTGTATGGCGGGCAGTGATGAAACGCACGTTGTGACTTGTTTTCTGGAATACCAGGGAAAGATACTCCTGCTCAAAAGGAGTTCCCGGGTAGGCAGTTACCAGCAGAAATGGGCCGGCATAAGCGGATATTTAGAGGAAGGGGTCAGCCCCGGGGAGCAGGCCTTATTGGAGATAGGCGAGGAGACTGCTTTGCAGGAGGGGCAGGTAGTCCTCATGAGAGAGGGAGAGCCTCTTCCGGTTGCAGACGCAGCCCTCAAGCGCACCTGGGTGGTGCATCCACTTCGCTTTCAGGTAAAAGACCCCGCTGGATTTCATATTGACTGGGAGCACAGCGAATACAGGTGGATTGGCCCTGAGGACATACCGAAGTATGATACGGTACCGGGCCTGTATCAGGCCTGGCAGGGTGTGCGATGAACGATATCGGTCAGCGAATTGAGCAGTATAAAGCAGACCGCCGCCACGGGGCCAGTCAACTTCTTACCATTGCCCTGGAGATATTACAGGATGCAGCCCGGGTATGGCCAGACAACCATGAAAGAACCATCATTTCCCAATTGGACAGTTTGGCTGCTGAGATGGCGGACGCCCGTCCCAGCATGGTAAATATAAATAATGTAATGAACAGGTTTAGAAAATATCTAACTCTTATGGACGCTTCTGCGGCTAATGAAACCATTCGTGAACAAGCGAAAGAAAAAGCCGGGCTTCTTAACCGTTATTGCCAGGAGGTCAGCCGTCTCGTGATCGCCAACGCGGTCCGGTCGATAGAGGACGGCTCAACCATAATGACCTGCAGTTTCAGTTCGACAGTTTTACGAACCCTGCAACAGGCTCATCAACAGGGCACCCATTTTTCAATCCTTATCCTGGAATCTTGCTGGCAGGACTGCTGTTATGGCGCCCATATGTACCAGGAACTTATGGAGAGAGGGATTGAAAGCCGTCTTATCCGGGATGCTGAAACCGTAAAGTATCTGCCCGGGACGGACCAGGTGTTACTGGGAGCAGACACCCTTTTTCCTGACGGCACTCTTATAAACGGCTGCCCTAGTCGTGAGCTGGCGATGGCGGCTGTATCTTGCCCGCCCCGGGTGCCGGTAATCGCTTTATTGGAAACCGTCAAAATTTCCCGACAGGCAGAACCTGGGAAGCTCCAGGACGGTTTTCAAGCAATTCCATTCGACTGTCTTTTCGGGGTGATAACGGAAAAAGGCCTGCATAAAAACCCGGATGAGCTTAAGGCCCTGGCAGGAAGGATTGAGCCAGAAGAGGTTTTAAAATCTCATGGTAAAATGTGGGACTGTTTTATGTGCTATAATTCTTTTATCTAAAGACGTGGAGGACCAGTAGTGGAAATTATTACTTCACACAATGCCTTGGATTTTGACGGTTTGGCCTCAATGGTGGCTGCGGGAAAGCTTTTTCCTTCTGCGGTAAAGGTATTTTCGGGGACCCTTTCCAAAAATGTTAAACAGTTTATGGCCTTATACAAAGATTCCTTGATGATCTATTCTCCCCACCAGGTTGATATAGATCAGGTGCAAAAAATGATCATCGTAGACACGGCCAATGCCAACCGGTTGGGAGATCTGGCCCATCTGGCCAGGCGTCCCGACATGGCTCGCTGCATCTATGATCATCATCCTCCCTCGCCGGACGATCTGACCGGGGACCATTTGGAAATAGAGACCATAGGGGCCGCAACCACCATCCTGGTCGAGCATATCATAGAGCGGCAGATAAAAATAAGCGCCTTTGACGCTACCATCCTGGCTCTGGGCATCTATGAAGACACCGGCAGCCTCATATTCACTTCCACAACCCCGCGCGACGTATCAGCGGTAGCCTACCTGCTGAGCCGGGGAGCCAATCTGGCCGTGGTGGCCAATTTTATTGAACAGCCATTTTCCAGCGGGCAGAGGCAGCTTCTGCAGGAACTTCTCAACAGTTCCCGTCATTACCGTATCAAAAACATGGATATAGTTGTCGCTCTGGCCGAACCGCTGACTTTCATACCGGGCCTGGATGCGGTGACCTACCGTTTGTTTGAAATAGAAAACAGTGACGTCATTTTTACCATAGCCAAGATGGAGGGGAAATTGAATGTAGTGGCTAGAAGCCGCACTTCCAATCTAAAGGTAAACGATATTTTAAAGCCTCTGGGAGGCAGGGGGCATGAAAAAGCCGCCTCGGCAGTGGTAAAAGGACGCAATGCCGAAGAAGTTGTGGCGGCCATTATTGAAGCTCTGGGAGACGGGGTAACACCAGGCCTTCTGGCCGGGGACATCATGTCTTCACCGGTTAAAACGGTTCCCACCACCATTACTATGGAAGAAGCGGGAAAAATCATGCTGCGCTACGGGCATACCGGGATGCCGGTGGTTGAAAACAATAAAATGGTGGGGGTTATATCCCGCCGGGATGTTGATAAAGCGCGGATCCACAACCTGGACCACGCTCCGGTGAAAGGCTTTATGAGCACCCGGGTAATTACCGTGGAACCTAACACCCCGGTAGCCGACGTTCAGCAAATGATGGTAGAGAAGGATATTGGCCGGCTGCCGGTGCTGGTAAACGGCAGACTGGTCGGCATAGTATCACGGACCGACATATTACGGACCATGCATGGCAAGGATTACCCGGAAGACCACGAAGTGCTCTACGCCAAAGACGAAAAAGAGGGCTATAATCTGGAAAGACTGATGCAGGAGCGACTCCCTTCGCGTCTGATGGCAATATTGAACCTGGCCGGGCAATTGGCTGACGAGCTGGGCTTTCGGGTCTACTGTGTGGGCGGCTTTGTGCGTGATCTGCTGCTCAAGGTTCCCAATTTTGACGTAGACCTGGTGGTAGAAGGGGAAGGAGCCGCTTTTACGCGGGCCCTGGCCAGCCATCTGGGGGCCAAAGAGAGGGTGCACGATCGGTTTGGCACGGGAGTGGTCATCCTGCCAGATGGCAGCAAAATTGATGTGGCTACCGCTAGAACCGAATATTATGAATTCCCCGCCGCACTGCCCAAAGTGGAGAGATCGTCTATGAGAGAAGACCTCTACCGCCGGGACTTTACTATTAACACCCTGGCTGTCTCCCTGAATCATGATTGTAGGGGAGACCTTATCGACTATTTTGGGGGACGCAAGGACCTGGAACAGGGCTGCATAAGAATATTGTACAACTTTAGCTTTGTAGAAGACCCTACTCGAATCTTAAGGGCTATCCGCTTTGAACAGCGCTATGGCTTCCAAATCGAAGCTGACACCCTGCGATTTGCCCAGGACGCTATTGAGAGGCGCCTGCTGGGAAAACTCTCTTACAAGAGGATCCTGCAGGAACTTATTTTGATCCTGGGGGAAAAGGACCCAGTTCCATCGTTATTGCGAATGTGTGAAATAGGGGTATGGAAGTACATTTTACCCGAAGTGGATCTGCGGGATGTCGATCTCACTACCCTGCGCCGGGTTTCCATAATCAGCGTCTGGTGGCAGGAGAGATACCTCAGAGGGGCCTTAAAACCATGGATAGTATACATCATGGTTATTGTAGCACATCTCGGCAATGAGGCTATGAGTTCTCTTGTCGAGCGATTTCGCTTGAGCGGCTACGCCCAGGAATGCATAATGGATTCCAGAGGAGTGGCTCAGGTTTTGGCCAGGCTTGAAGACCCGGACGCCCGTCCCAGCACTCTGGATGAAGTTCTGGATGGTTGGCATCCTGAGAGCATAGTATTCCTGCTGCTGTCCATCCGCAGTGAAGAAATTTGGGACCGTCTGGTTGCCTATCTGGACGCCAAGGAAAGGGTGCAGGTGGCGTTAGGTGGCAACGATCTCAAAAAGGCCGGAGTAAAGCCAGGGCCGCAATACAGTTATATACTTAAGGAATTGTATAAACTGCGCCTGGACGGGATAATTAACAACCGGGAAGGCGAGATCAACATGCTCAACAAATGGTTAGAGGAGGGCTTATCCTTTGAGCCAGATAGTAAATGATTTTTCCGGATGGTTGCTGACTTTTCTAATTTCCCTGCCCGGTATTTTATTGGGGCTGGTTCTGCACGAATACGCCCATGGCCGGGTAGCGGATTGGCTGGGGGACCCCACACCCCATGAACAGGGGCGACTGACTCTTAACCCGCTGCCCCATATTGATTGGCTGGGGTTTTTGATGATAGCCCTGTTCCGTTTTGGCTGGGCCAAGCCGGTTCAGGTCAACCCCTATCGTTTTCAGAAGATGGGTGTTAAAAAGGGAATGATGTTGGTGTCTCTGGCCGGGCCTATAATGAATCTTATAGTCGCTTGTATCGGTGCGGTTATTTTTCATGCTCTTTCCGGAATCAAGGGTTCCGATTGGGCTACCTGGCTGCAGCTTATCGTGCTGTGGCTGGTCTATATCAACCTTATCCTGGCCGTTTTTAACCTTATACCGGTGCCTCCCCTGGATGGATCCAAGATCCTGGCGGGAATTCTGCCCGATTCAGGAGCGCGTTTTATCTATTCCCTGGAACCCTATGGCTTCGTTATACTGCTTTTGTTGATTATGACCAACATCACCGGTCAGATTTTACTGCCGGTGGTGCGGCTTTTTGCTGGAATACTTGGTGTGCCTCTATTCTAACCGGGGAGGGCGGGCATGGGTTACATGGTTGACCTGGAGGCTTTTCACGGGCCGATGGATCTTCTGCTCTATCTGATCGACGAAAACCAGGTAGACATCTATGACATACCGGTGGCCCTGTTAAGCGAACAGTTTATGGCTTATCTGGAGCGCAGCGGCGAATATCAACTGGATATGATGGGCGATTTCCTGGTAATGGCCTCCTATTTGCTGCATCTGAAAGCCCGTATGCTGCTGCCGGCGGCACCGGGACTGGAAGAGGAAGCTGAGGAAGACCCGCGTGAAGAGCTGGTCCAGAAGCTGCAGCAGTACCGGAAGTACAAGGAAGCCGCCGAACAGCTCGTAAACCTGCAAATGGGAAAAACAAAACGAGTCTTTTTTGGCAACCGGGATGCTTTTGCAGGTGAAAATGAAGTATTACACGCGGAATTGCGCCTGCTGGTGAAAGCCTACCAGGCGGTCCTGGAGAGGTTTGAAGAAGAAGAGCCTCAGATGCACATTCCCCAGGAAGATGTCAATGTTCATGAAAAAATGGATGAGATATTACAGGTCCTCAATGAAAAAGAGGGCAGTATAAGCTTTGTTGAGTTGTTTGCCCGGGCCGTGCGCAGAAGGGAGCTGCTGGGTTTGTTCCTGGCCCTCCTAGAACTGGTTCGCCAGCAAAAGGTGGCGGCCCGCCAGGAAGAAACCTTTGGGGACATAAGAATCTTACTACGGGTGGGGAACGAAGATGTTGATGAGGGATGAGATAAAAGCGGCCGCTGAAGCGGTGTTGTTTGTCAGGGGAGAGCAGGTGCCCATCGATGAACTGGTGGAGATCCTGGACGTGCCATTACTGGACCTTAAAGGAATTATGCAGGAATTGGTGATGGAGTATAATGAAAAGAAACGTGGACTGCAGATAGTCTTCGAGGATTATACCTATCTGATGTGCAGCCGGGCGGAGTATTCCGATTTTTTAGCCCGTATGAATAAAACCGTGCAGCGGCGCCTTTCTCCGGCAGCCATGGAAACACTGGCCTTGATCGCCTACCAGCAGCCGGTAACCAGGACCGAGATCGAAAGCATCCGGGGAGTCAAATCGGATAAGGTTTTGAATCATCTGCTGGACAAGGGGCTTATTTGCGAGGCCGGTCATAAGGCCGTTTTGGGGAAGCCGCTCATCTACGCTACGACGCAGGAATTTTTACGCATCTTTGGTCTGGCGGGATTAAAGGATCTGCCCAGGTTGGAGGAGGATAAAAAGAATGTCCGACAAATCAATCGAAGAAGAGATAATGATTAAGGCCCAAAAGGCCAAGCGATTAGCCCGCTATATGAGCAGCACCCAGGATCTGGTTGAAGGACAGATTGAAAAAGCCATGAAACGCGGCGACTTCAACAACCTGGAGGGTTCGGGAAAACCGCTCAATTTTGATGAAAACCCCTATGAACCACCCGAAATGCGGATGGTAATCAAGATACTCAAAGACAACGATTTCGCGCCCTATTGGGTGGAACTGGGTAAAGAGATCGACGCCGGGCAGTCAAAGCTGCGCAGTAGTGTGGAAGCCTTTAAACGCTATACGCGTATGACCTATAGCGAGAAACGCAGCAATTCAACACTGCACCGCTTTGATAAAAGGAAGGCGGCCTTTTACAGCGAAAGCCGCGAGCACCTGGAGATTTTATCTAAAAAGATACTCGACTACAATCTGCATTGTCCGACCTTTCGCCTGGGGCGGTCCAATTTTACGGTTGATGATGAAATGTATAAGATAGTTGAGGAGATTGAAACCTACATCCAGAAGTTAATAGATACCATATAGTGGTATAAACCGACCGGGTCAGGGCAGAATAGGGAAAAACGGGAGATTATGCCTTGTTGATCCGGCTTTTTATGTCAGCCGCCCTGATCATTGTGGCGGCTTCGCTATTTATAAGTATAAAAGGAATTCTGGAAGCCCATTTATTCTGGGAAAACGACCAGCCCTGTCTCACTGTCGACCTTTTCAACCCCTGGTTTAAGAATCGACGTCTAGCCAGCGTAAAATCATCTCTTTCAAGTCTGCCGTTGGAGGGACTTGTTTCCTTGTGCCAGTATTCAAAGGGCGATTTAATGGAACGAGCTGTGGCTGGAATGAATAAAGCCAGGCTGGTGTTAAAGATGCTGGTCATCCAGCGCCTGGAATGGAAAAGCGTTGTCGGCATGGGAGACGCGATGGGGACTGCCCTGTTAAATGGAGCGTTGTGGGCTTTTAAGGGGTGGGTGGTAAGCTGGCTCAGCCGCCAGGCCAGGCTGCAACAGCTCGATCTGAATATCAAGCCGGATTTTTCAGAAAAAAGTTTTGAGAGCCGCTTGCACTGCATATTCAAAATCAGGTTGGTGCATATTATTTTTATGATAGTTTACCTGCTGGTGTTGAAAGCCGCTGAACGGCGGGGCGCCGGTAGTCCTGCATTAAACCAAACTCGGGGGTGAATAAATGGAGGCCCAGGAAGAGAAAAACAGCCATCCTATTGAAGGCCTTATGAAAACAGCTATGCAGAGCATCAAGGAGATGGTGGATGTCAATACGGTAGTGGGTGATGCTGTAGAAACCAATGACGGAACAGTAATCATCCCTATATCCCAGGTGGCCTGCGGGTTTGCCGCCGGGGGAGGCGAGTATGAGATCAATCTGAACGGCAAGAGTTCAGAAATGCCCTTTGCGGGGGGCAGCGGAGCCGGAGTGTCGGTGAGGCCAATAGGCTTTTTAGTATGTCGTTTAAGTGATGTGCGCCTGATTTCCGTGAGCGGAAACCACCTGGCCGAGCGCATCGTAGACATCGCTCCCCAGATAATGGACAAATTGGAGAACGCTTTGCGGCACACTACCAGAGGAAGCGACCGGTCAGAGCACAAAGAATTTCAATAAAGCCAGATTTTGCAGCGCTGTGACAGGGGGACGCTCTTCTGTAACACGAATCTCGCGTTACAGAAAGAACGTCCCCCTGTCACACGTCACACACGCCCTCTGTTGCGCCAGCTCATCCTCCTGTTAATCCCCAGGTTGTTCTAATTAATAATGAGCATTCATACCCTTCAGAAACCGGCCTAATGGAGGGATAATAATGCTCAACGTAATCTGGCTGGTACTGCTGGCGGCAGGAATTATTGTGGCAGCCGCTACAGGAAATATAGATGCCGTAACCGACGCGGCATTGAAATCTGCCCGTGATGCAGTCCAGGTATGTTTTGACTTAATTGGGGTAATGGCATTGTGGCTGGGGATCATGCGCATAGCGGAGCGAGGCGGGATGGTGCAGGCCTTGGCCCGCCTGCTGCGGCCGGTAATGATACGGCTGTTTCCCGGTGTACCGCCGCGCCACCCGGCCATGGGGGCCATTATTCTAAATTTAAGCGCCAATATACTGGGATTGGGCAATGCTGCCACCCCTTTTGGCATGAGGGCTATGAAAAACCTGCAGGAATTAAATGGAGGAAGAGAAGAAGCTTCCACCGCCATGTGTACGTTTTTGGCCTTGAATACCTCCTGCATCACCCTCTTACCGGCAACTATCATAGGAGTCCGCCTGTCCTACAATTCAGCCAATCCGGTGGAAATCGTCGGTCCTTGCATTTTTGCCACCTCGATATCCATGGTGATAGCCGTGTCGCTTGATTACTGGTTTCGCCGTTTCAGCCGCTGGAGGAAGCCCTGATGCTCTATTCCATACTGACTCAAGTGTCCCGGTGGGCTATTCCCGTGCTGCTCCTTATAATTCCGCTCTATGGTTTCTTTCGTAAAGTGCCGGTATATGAAGCCTTCGTTGAGGGCGCCCAGGAAGGGTTTGCCACGGCGGTAAAGATTATCCCCTTTCTGGTAGGCATGCTGGTGGCTATATCGGTTTTTCGCGCCTCAGGAGCATTGGAGCTGGTCAGTCAGGCTTTGGCTCCGGTAACCAGTTATATTGGAGCTCCACCGGAAATACTCCTCCTGGCTTTTATGCGGCCCCTTTCGGGAAGCGCGGTATTAGGGCTATCTGCGGAATTGATGAAAGTTTACGGTCCTGATTCGTTTATTGGCCGCCTGGCCTCGGTTATGCAGGGAACTACTGACACTACCTTTTTTGTTTTGACTATTTATTTTGGCGCAGTCGGAGTTAAAAAATTTCGCTATTCGGTAATAACCGGCCTTACCGCGGACATCAGTGGCTTTCTGGCCGCCCTTTACATATGCCACCGGATTTTTGGCTGAAGTTTTCGAAAATACAGTCAAAGAGTACTCTGTTAACCCTAAAAGTTTTGTTTCCGCCGAGAAAAATTTTTGGCGGCTCCTCGGCGCACTGCCACCGGCAGCTCTTTACCGTCCTGGTATCGCTGCACTAGTTCGTCCATAAACGTCGCCGCATTAGCCCCTCCCTGGGCGTCTCACGGCTCCATGGCGTCCTGCCATCGCAGCATTAGCCCGTCAGTGGGCGTCAAATGAGTTATAATGGACGTATTGCGATTGGCGACAACGAAGCCCTGCGGAAATTTGGCCGGTGGTAACTAAAGTTTTAGGGTTAATAGAGTACTAGTTCAATAAGCAGGAAAAATAACGTAAATAGGGAACATTATATTCGGAAGAGCTGGTGAAGGAGGTTTTGACGTTGAAGAGCGACATTGAAATAGCCCAGGGTGCCCGGATGAAGCCTATAAATGAAATAGCCGCCGGCTTGGGACTTGATGAGGACGATATAGAACTATATGGAAAATACAAAGCAAAGGTGTCTCTCGATGTTCTTAAAAGGCGGGAAGGAAAACCGGACGGCAAACTGGTCCTGGTTACGGCAATAAATCCAACCGCGGCTGGTGAAGGTAAGACTACTACCACGGTCGGTTTGGGACAGGCCCTGAATCTGCTTGGAAAAAACGCGGTTATCGGCCTGCGCGAGCCTTCATTGGGCCCCAGCTTTGGGGTAAAAGGAGGGGCTGCCGGGGGCGGGTTTGCCCAGGTGGTGCCCATGGAGGATATCAACCTCCATTTCACCGGTGACATACACGCGGTCAGCACGGCGCACAACCTCCTGGCGGCCCTGCTCGACAACCACATTCATCACGACAACCGCCTGGGGATAGATCCGCGCCAGATTGTATGGCGAAGGGCCATGGACTTGAATGAAAGGGCTCTGCGCAACATCGTCCTCGGTCTGGGGGGGAAGATAAATGGGGTTCCCCGGGAATCGGGGTTTGATATCAGCGTGGCCTCTGAAGTAATGGCAGCCTTATGCCTGGCCCGGGACTTAATGGATTTAAAAGAGCGTTTTAAAAAGATCGTGGTGGCCTATACCTATGACGGAAGGGAAGTGACGGCCGATGACCTGCAGGCAGCAGGCTCGATGGCTTTGCTGGCCAAGGATGCTATAAAACCCAATCTGGTACAGACCCTGGAGAATACGCCGGCCTTTATTCACGGCGGACCTTTTGCCAATATCGCGCACGGGGCCAACAGCATTGTGGCCACCCGGATGGGATTGAAACTGGGCGACGTAATGGTTACCGAAGCCGGGTTCGGTGCCGATCTGGGGGCCGAGAAGTTCTTTGACATTGTGTGCCGCTACGGTGGTTTCAAACCGGACGCGGTCGTTTTGGTGGCCAGCATCAAGGCGTTGAAAAACCATGGGGGCTTAAATAAAGAGCAGTGGCAGATACCCAACCTGGACGCTCTGGAAAAAGGTTTCGCCAACCTGGAGAAGCACCTTGACAATGTACACAGCTTCGGGCTGCCAGTGGTGGTGGCGATCAATGAATTTCCCACCGACAGTCCGGAAGAAATAAAGCTGCTTATGGACAAATGCCACAGTCTGGGGGCGGACATGGCCCTTTCCAGAGTATGGGCCGAAGGTGGAAGGGGAGGTCTGGAACTAGCCGAAAGGGTTCTTAATGCCTGCGACAAACCCGGTCGATTCCAATATCTCTATGACCTTGAGGAAAGCCTGGCAGGCAAGATCGAAATAATCTGCCGCAGAATATACGGTGCAGACGGTGTGCAGTATTCACCGGCCGCTGCCCGGACCCTGGAAAGGTTGGAGAAACAGGGTTACGGCAGGCTTCCGGTATGCATGGCCAAAACCCAGTATTCATTATCCGACAACGCCAGTCTATTGGGACGGCCCAGAGGCTTTGACGTCAGCATCAGAGAAGTGCGCTTGTCGGCTGGGGCCGGTTTTGTGGTTCCCCTGGCCGGGGATGTTATGACTATGCCGGGACTTGGCAAGACTCCCGCGGCGGAAAAGATTGATATCCGTGAGGACGGCACCATAGTCGGACTTTTTTAAAAACAGACCATAATATACGCAAGTCTAAATCGGCCTTTATAGGCCGGTTTTTTTATGCAATTAAGGAGCACAATAAAATCATATATTTTGAAAAGGTGGGATAGTTATGAGCGATGAAAAAGCCAATCTATTACTGTTCAGCGCCGACTACGACAAAGCCCTAGCCGCTTTTATCATAGCCAACGGAGCCCGTGAACTGGACATGGAAACCACCATGTTTTTTGCTTTTTGGGGTCTAATGTTATTGAGGGATCCAGAAAAAATGACCCTGGAGGACAAAAGCCTCTATGAGCAGATGTTTACTCTTACCACCCCAAAAGGGGCGGCCTATCTGCCCCTTTCTCGCATGAATATGGCAGGTCTGGGAAAAATGATGCTGCTGGACATGATGGAAGATGAAAACACTCCCGGACTGCCCGCTTTTATCAAAGGGGCTCAAAATAAAGGAGTGCGCTTTTGCGCTTGCCAGCTCTCGCTGGATATTATGGGCTTTAAGTTGGAAGAAATGATAGCGGGAGTGGAAGCTATGGATGTTAAGGCCTATATAAAAGACGCTGCCTCGGCCAAACTTCAGCTTTTCATATAAACTCCCCGGGTTATTAAAGTAGTGTCACTTGGGTCTTTGCCCCCGTATTATGTATGAGAAGAGTAACTACCGGGGTGAAGATAATTAAAAGCCAGAGTTTTAATGTCAAGCGGTTCAGAAAGATGGTTTTGGGCATTGACGTCAGAGTGCCGTTGCGCGGCAGCCGGCAGGCCCGATTTATTAATTTCGATAATGCAGCCAGCACCCCAGCCCTGAAGCCAGTTTACGAAAAATTGAAAGATTACTTAAAATGGTATTCTGGAGTGCACCGGGGCACCGGGCATAAATCGCTCCTGTCTTCACAGCTTTTCGATGAATGCCATGAAGACATAGCCCGTTTTGTTACAGCCGATCCCGAACGGGATGCTGTGATTATCGTCAAAAACACCACCGAAGCTATCAACAAGCTGTCCTATCGCTTAAACCTGTCGCCAACCGATGTGGTAGTAGGCACAATTATGGAACACCATTCCAACGACCTGCCATGGCGCCGCGCGGGGCGCGTTGACTATGCCGGACTGGACGGTGAAGGCCGCCTCGATCTGCAGGACGTGTCAAGGAAACTGCGCTTTTGGTATCCCCGAGTGCGGCTGCTCACGGTTTGTGGAGCTTCAAATGTAACCGGCCATATCAACAATATAGGGCATTTAGCCGCCCTGGCCCATGAATACGGAGCCCGTTTTATGCTCGACGCGGCTCAATATGCGCCGCACCTGACCCTGGATATGAAGCCGCACGGGCACCCTGAGCACATCGATTATCTGGCCTTTTCAGGTCATAAAATATACGCTCCCTTTGGTGCCGGAGTTTTGATTGGACCGAGGGACACCTTTTTAAAAGGAATGCCGGAATATGTGGGAGGCGGAACTGTTGCCCTAGTGGGTAAAAGCCAGGTCAAATGGGGAGGGGTTCCTGATCGGGATGAAGCAGGTTCGCCAAATCTCATCGGAGCCTTGGCCTTATCTGAGACCTTAATGATATTGGATTCTATAGGAATGGAGAGAATTGCCGCTTATGAGGAACAGCTTACCGAGTATGCCATGAGGCTTTTTAAGGGAATACCCGGATTGACCGTCTATGGCAGCCTGCCCCGGGTAGGGGTGGTCAGCTTCAATATGCGGGATGTCAATCACAGCCTGCTCGGAGCTATACTGGCTCATGAAGGTGGAATTGGAGTAAGAACCGGGTGCTTCTGCGCTCAACCCTATGTGAGGTATCTCCTGGGGCAGGAAGAACCGGCCAACCTGGATGAGTATGCCCGTATGCCGGTCTGGCAGATGCCTGGTTTGGTCAGAATAAGCCTCGGCGCTTATAATACATTTGCTGAAATTGAAAAGCTGGCCGAGCTTTTGCAGCGCGTTGCTTCCCATAAAAAAGAATACCAGCGCGAATACGTGCTGGATCTGGATAGGGCAGGGTACATACCGCGTTCCGGATTTACCCCTTTCTCTATTAATCTATAGACAGATAATGGGTGCCTTATCCCAGTTTGGCTAGATTGTCAGCAGTGGCCAGCAGTTCTTCAGACATCGCTTCCAGCTCCTGGATATTGGCAGCCGCCGATTCAGTCAGCTTGGCTTGTTTCAGCATAGTGGAGCCAGCCTCGTCAATGCCTTTGTTTATAGTGGTGAAAGCATGTTCGATGTTGCTTAAAATACTTGAAATCTTATGAGCGGAAATGGTGCTAAATTCCGCCAACTTGCGTACTTCATCTGCTACCACGGCAAACCCGCGGCCATGTTCACCGCTGCGGGCGGCTTCAATGGCGGCGTTAAAACCCAGCAGTTTGGTTTGCTGCGCCGTTGAGCTGATAATTTTCAAAACTTCACCGGTTTCCGTAAGGCTCTGCTCGGCTTCCCGGGAGGAAGATATCAGCTGGCTACCCTGTCGAGCGGTTGTATGAGCCTGCTGGGCTACTTCCTCGATTACCCGCCGAATCTCTTGAATGGTATTGGACAAGTCCCTGGACATATCGGCCAGGCGAGTGGCTTCCTCGTGCAGGGAGTGAATCATATCCTCACGGGACTCAACCAGGGTCATCATCAGGTTGGCTCCATGAGAATCGACAATGGCAGTATGCGCCGATTTTGACTCATTGATCATTTCCTGCACCCGGGGGCTCCCGGTCGCCTCGATGACCAGTTCCAGGGCCGGAAGAGCGAGCATCGCTTTTATATCCGTATAATTGAGAACTCCCAGATTTCTGGCCAAAACCATACCTTCAGAATTGGTGTTGACATCGCACATGCCTATAATATTAATGGCTGGAATGCCGTTCAGTGCTTTTAATATGGAAGTTCCACCTTTTCCCGCCCCGATAATCGCCACATTGGTCATTATTATAACCTCCTTCTTGCCGACCTGGTCTAAGCCGCCTTTTGATCTTCACTTATTTGTTGAGAATTAGGGATAACAGCTCCGCCCGGGTCTCGGCTCTGGTCTCGAATATTCCCCGGACTGCAGATGTTACGGTAAGAGCACCGGGTTTCTTGACTCCGCGCATGGTCATACACATGTGTTCGGCTTGAATGACCACTGCTACTCCATGTGGTTTCAGGGTCTGGTTGATGCAGTCCGCAATCTGCGAAGTCAGGCGTTCCTGCAACTGGGGACGCCGGGCATAGGCCTCGGTGACTCGGGCCAGTTTGCTGATGCCCACAACTTTGCCTCCCTTGGGAATATAGGCCACATGGGCCTTGCCATAAAAGGGAAGCAGGTGGTGTTCACACATCGAATAGAGGGGAATGTCTTTAACAAGGACCAGTTCGTCGTGGTATTCGGTGAACAGAACTTCCAATAATTCACTGGGGTCCTTGTCCAATCCGGCGAAAACCTCCTCGTACAACCGGGCTACCCGCCCCGGTGTATTTATCAAACCTTCCCGATGCGGGTCTTCCCCAATGGCCTCCAGTATCATCTGAACTGCAGTTTCAATTTTTGCTTTGTCAATTCCTACTTTAGACATTAATATCGCCGCCTTTATGGTAACTCGAAGAAGTCAGCTGTTCATTATGTCTATCATATCAGAAAGCGTAGAAAATGATTATAAATTGTAGCCTTAATATCTGTATACTTGTACATTGGCAACCCTAACCGTGTATTGGCTCCCAAACTTTACAAACCCCTCCGAAGCCGGCGGCCAAATGAAGGAGATAGAATATCGGTGTAGAAAATGTTTGATAATATTCCTATGTTTATATAATGCAGGTGGATGATTTGAGGCTGGCCAAATATATCGCCCAGGCTGGAATTACCTCCCGGCGCAAGGCCGAAGAACTCATTGCCCGGGGGCGGGTGATGGTCAACGGGGTAGTAATCCGTGAGCAGGGCGTTCAAGTGGAACCGGAAAAAGATGAAATAAAAGTGGATGGAACTGCCATCACCCAGGAGCGGTCTGTATACTTGCTGCTCAACAAGCCCCTGGGGGTTATATGCAGTATGGATGATCCTCAAGGGAGGTCTACCGTCGCCCAGTTGGTGGAAAGAATTGACACCCGGGTGTTTCCGGTTGGACGCCTGGACTATGACAGCGAAGGTTTGCTGTTGATGACCAATGATGGAGATTTTGCCAACCTTATAACTCATCCCCGTTTTGGAGTTAAGAAGCGCTACCGGGTCAGGGTTAAAGGATGCGTAAGCCGGGAAGCCCTGCAAAGGCTGCGCAAAGGAGTAAACCTGGAGGATGGAATGACTTCACCGGCGGGGGTTAAGGTTTTGGCCAGTTCAGCTGAAAGCAGCCTGTTGGAAATGGAGTTGGGGGAAGGGAGAAAGCGGGAAGTGCGCAGAATGTGTGCGGCGGTTGGCTTCCCTGTAGTACATCTGCAAAGGACGGCTTTATCTTTTTTGAGCCTTCAGGGGGTAGCTTCCGGGAAGTTTCGCTATCTTACCCCGGGCGAGGTTGAACGCCTTAAAAAAGAAGCCGTAGCTAACAGGAGCAAAAAACTATGAGCTGTTTGAACTATAAATGCCGTTTAACCGGGTTGGTTGAACTGGTCAATAATAATGAATGATAGGTCTGGTCAAGGCCTAATGAGCAGTAAGAGCCCGGTTATTAACGGGATGGGAAAATTAAACACGCTGTACCGCCAGTTTGAAGCTCTGGGGTGCCGGGGTAGGGACTGGGCCTTGCTGGTTTTTGCCGGGGACCATGGCGTAAGCCGGGAAGGAACTAGCAGCTATCAAGCTCTTGGCTCCGGGCGTATTGTTGATTCCCACTTGGACGGCAGCAGTCCCATTTCAAAGCTCTTGGAGCGCCTGGGGAAGAAAGAATGGATTTTCGACCTGGGTTTGTTTGATGATATGGATAATCCAGATTTAATTAAGAAAAAGATCAGAAAAGGCACCCGCAATTTCATTGATGAAGACGCCATGGATTATGGCGAGGTGCTGTCCGCCCTGGAATCCGGCCGGACAGCCTGGGAGTATGTAAAACGGTATGACTATGATATGGTCGGTCTGGGTGAAATAGGAATAGGCAATACACTTAGCGCTTCGGCCTTGGGATCGGTTGCTCTGCGTCTTCCGTTGGAGTTGATGATCGGACCGGGAAGCGCAGGGGCAGGTCGCATCGCCAGGAAAATAGAACTGTTGAGGCAGGCGATGGATAACGAAATCCCTGATCCGAACAATGTGCTGGATATTCTAGCTCGTTTCGGCGGTTTGGAGATTGCGGCCTTAACAGGATTCATCAGCGAAGCGGAGCACTACGACATTCCGATTATTTTAGATGGATTTGTGACTTCTGTTGCAGCTCTTTTGGCTGTTATGCTCAACAACAAAAGCCTGCCCAATTTATTTTGCCCCAGCCTGGCCATGGAACCCGGGCACCGGTTTATTTTGGAGCGTTTGCAACTCGAGCCCTGGTTTGATCTGGACCTTAATTATGGCGAGGGTCTGGCCGCAGTTATGGGAATGTTTATGGCTGAAATGACTATGAGCTTTTACCAATGATAACCTGGTGATATATACTAATTATATAGGAGGAAACGTTGTATGGGAAAACTCAGACTTCGGGTCCGCTTCGATTATGCGGGGAAGGGTAAATCCGGTCTTTTCGGGGGAAAAAACAGCGCTGATATTGCAGAAGCCACCCGGCAGCAGCAGGCTACTTTAAGCCGCAATGTTCCTATTCAGGGAATAGTGGTTGAAGACATAGATATGAGCCAGGAGGTCTATACCATACATGACGAAGTTAGTGACAAGACTGTGAGTTTCGCCCCGGTTATAATCGTATTTTCGGCTGATTCCATCGAGGACGCCATTCGGTTTACAATGAAAGAGGAATTTAGAAAAGTTGAGGTACTGGAGCCCGATGAACTGAATTTATCCCGTTTGGATATGGAAAGAATTTTCTTGCGCGTCAATGAAGAGTTGAGGTTAAACCAGCAGATTCTTAAGCGCAAAATGGATAATTGGAAGTAAAGGAGGACGGAGCGTGGAAAAAGTAAGCCTGGAAAATATTATAGAAGCGGTAAATGACATTCCAGCGCTTCCCCAGGTGGTAATACGGGTTATGCAGTTGACTGAGGACCCGGAATCCACGGCGCAGGATATACATAAGGTGCTCGATCAGGATCAGGCTATGACCACCCGCGTTTTGCGTATGGCCAATTCTGCCTATTATGGCTTCGCCCGGCGCATTGCAACAGTGACCGATGCCGTGGTTTTGCTCGGTTTTAAGACGATTCGCGGTATTGTCCTGGCCGCCGCAGTCAGTGATTTGCTGCAGAAGAAATATGAAGGCTATGCCCTGGAGGAAGGCGAACTATGGCGCCATTCCCAGGCCTGTGCCATCGCCGCCCGTCTCATTGCCAGGCGCAGCCGCTACAGCAATCTGGATTTAGCCTACACCGCTGGTCTGTTGCACGACATCGGTAAGGTGATATTAAATCGGTACATGAAAGAGGCCTATCATGAAGTGGTGGAATTGGTTACATCGCAGGAAATACCCTTTATGGATGCCGAAGATCAGATTCTCGGTTTTAATCACGCGATAGTAGGGGCCCGTCTGGCTGAAAGATGGAGTATTCCTATTCAACTGGTCGAAGCCATAGAGAAGCACCACCAACCGGGACAGGCTTCCGAAGACCAGAAGCTGACAGCCATTGTTCACCTGGCCGATGCGGTTTGTTTATCGATGGGCATAGGAATGGGTGTGGATGGCCTTTTGTATCCGGTCTATCCTGAATCCCTGGCCTTGCTGGGTGTTTCCGAAGAGGATCTGGAAGCGATCATTTCCGATATGACTGATTTTTTATCCGATCCCACCAGCCTTCAATAAGTTTGAAAATAAAAATCATATAAACGACAGAACAAGCCTGGGTTTTGCTCAGGCTTGTTATATTGGGCGGTCAACAATAACTAGAATTTGATAATGGCTGTCGAATTTGCGCATTTTTCTTAAAAATTTATTGATTTTGTTCCGGGTCTGTTATACAGTACAGAATAAGACGTTCGGACTAAAAGCGGGGAAAGGGAAAAAAATTGGGCAGTATAGCTATTTTTGCCGGTGGATTTGGCAGTGGAAAAAGTGAAGTGGCCCTGAATTACGCCATAGAAACTGCCAATACGTCCACCAGAGTTGTACTGGCAGACCTGGATATGGTCAATCCATGGTTTGTTTGCCGTGATTTAAAAGAGGAACTAAATCAAAAGGGCATAACCCTAGTTGCCCCTGGAGGCGACCTTTCTTTTAGCGATGTTCCCAATATACCCGCTCATTTACTGGCTTATGTCCGCCAGGACAACGACATGGTGATTGATGTGGCAGGAGACGAGGTAGGTTCACTGGCACTGGGTTACCTAAGTCATCTTTTGGGGCAGCGGAGACCACTCCATTTTAATCTGGTAGTAAACCCCTACCGCCCCTTCGCCGGTGATTTAGAATCAGTCAACGAACTGCGCACCGGATTGGAAAGAGCTGCACGGATTTCTTTTACCGGAATCGTGAGCAATCCCAATCTGGTTGAAGCGAGCGACCTCAACACGATTGTCGAAGGACATGCCAGGGTTGAAGCCTATGCCAGGGCCCTGGAACTTCCGGTAGTATGCCTGACGGTTCAAGAACAATTTTATATGGAACTATATCCCCGTTATGGCCCGCTGCTCAAGAAAATCCAGCTTCATCTGAGGCCTGAATGGCTTTCAGACGTATTTTAAGGGAGGAATGTAGGATGGCAAGGGGCAGGCTCAAGTTCGATGATGAGCGCTGCAAGGCTTGTGAACTTTGCGTTTTTTATTGTCCGCAAGGGATCCTGGAGCTAGACAAACACCAGATGAATTCTCTCGGTTTCCACCCGGTGACCATAACCCAGGAAGAAAAATGCAATGGCTGTGCCATATGCGCTATGATGTGTCCTGATATGATCATTCAGGTGGAAAGGGAGTGATGATATGGAAGAAAGAGTACTGATGAAAGGTAACGAAGCGCTTGCGGAAGGGGCTATCAGAGCCGGATGTCGTGCATTTTTTGGCTATCCCATCACTCCGTCAAGTGAGCTGGCCGAATATATGGCCCGCACTATGCCCAAGATCGGTGGTGTGTTTGTTCAAGCGGAAAGCGAACTGGCCGCTATAAACATGGTGTATGGTGGGGCCTCAACCGGAGCCCGGGTTATGACGGCTTCTTCCGGACCGGGCTTAAGCCTTAAACAAGAAGGAATATCCTTCATCGCCGAAGGTGAACTGCCTTGCCTGATCGTCAATTTATCCCGGGGAGGACCGGGGTTGGGAGGAATTCAACCTTCCCAGGCTGATTATTTTCAGGCTACCCGGGGCGGTGGACATGGCGATTACCGTACTCTGGTTTTAGCCCCCTCCGGCGTTCAGGAAATGATGGATCTGGCCATGGAAGGCTATGATCTGGCTGATCGCTATCGGACTCCGGTCCTTATCATGGCCGAGGGAACCCTGGGACAGATGATGGAGCCCATAATTCTGCGGGAACCGGTCACCCAATTTGTGGACAAGCCCTGGGCCACCACCGGTTGCGCAGGCCGCAAGCCCAATGTTGTAAACACCCTGCACCTTGATCCGGAGTTTCTGGAGACAAGAAACCGGCATCTTGATGCTAAATATAAGGAGATTCAGGCTAAGGAACAAAGAGCCGAGACTTTCATGATGGAAGATGCTGATTTGGTGGTCATGGCTTTTGGAATTATAGCTCGTATAGCCAAACGTTCAGTGATGGATGCCCGCAAACAGGGAATTAAGGTGGGATTGATACGCCCCATAACCCTGTGGCCATTTCCAGAACGAATTGTAGCGGAAGCAGCTAAAACGGTTCGCCGTTTCCTATCTATTGAAATTAATATGGGACAGATGGTTGAAGACATCCGCCTGGCTGTCAATGGTCAGGTGCCGGTGGAATTTTATGGACGAATAGGAATTACTCCCAACCCCGAGGAGCTTACCCGGGAAATCATGCGTATCGCTGAAAGGGAGGGATTCTAGGTGAAGGTAGTTGCCAAAAGACCGGAAAGTCTGCAAGAAACTAGATTTCATTATTGTCCGGGCTGCACTCACGGCATAGTTCATCGTCTGCTGGCTGAATGCCTGGACGAATTAAACCTCCGCGAAAAGGCTATAGGTATTTGTCCGGTGGGATGCTCGGTTCTGGCCTACGATTATTTTAATTTTGATACCCTGGAAGCTGCCCATGGCCGTGCGCCGGCTATTGCCACCGCTATTAAAAGGCTTCTACCCGACCGCTGCCTGGTTACCTACCAGGGTGATGGGGATTTGGCTTCCATCGGGATGGGAGAAATTATCCACGCCTCTCTGCGGGCGGAGAATATCACGGTTATTTTTATTAATAATGCCATATATGGCATGACCGGAGGGCAGATGGCTCCCACCACCCTGCTGGGGCAAGTAACCACTACTTCACCTTACGGACGCACGGTGGAGGCTAATGGCTATCCGGCCAAAATGGCTGAACTGCTGGCGCAAAGTGAAGGAGCCGCCTACGTTTGCCGGACTGCAGTCAATACACCGGCCAATGTGACCAGAACCAAGAAAGCGATTAAAAAGGCTATTCAGATGCAGATGAAGGGCATGGGCTTTACCATGGTCGAGGTCTTATCAACATGCCCCACCAACTGGGGCATGAGTCCGGTAGAAGCTATGAAATGGGTGGGTGATCACATGATTCCCTACTACCCGCTGGGTGAGTTTAAGGTCAAGGAGGAAGGCTAGATGGAGAAACAGGTGTTGTTTGCCGGCTTTGGCGGGCAGGGGGTTTTGGCCATGGGACTGTTTTTGTCGCATGCGGCTATGAGTTCAGGTAAGAACGTTTCCTGGGTTCCCTCCTATGGAGCGGAAATGCGGGGAGGCACAGCCAATTGCCTGGTGACCATTGCCGAGGAGGAAATCAGCTCTCCATTGACAGAAAATCCCTTGATGGCAATTATCATGAACCGTCCTTCCCTGGATAAGTTTGAAAAGAGGGTAAAACCCAATGGACTGGTGATGATCAATTCATCAATGGTGGACCGGACTCCAGACCGCACCGATCTTGAAGTACTGGCGGTCCCCGTCAATGAGCTGGCTGAAGAGATGGGCAATCCCCGCGGAGCCAATATGATCATGCTGGGCGCTTATCTAGAAAAGACTTCAGTGGTTCAGGTTGAAGAGGCCCTGGAATATTTCCCGGTTATTTTTAAGGGCAAATCAGAACGTTTAATCGAAGCAAACCGAAAGGCTTTCATGGCCGGAGTAGAATATGCCCGCACCCGGATGTAGAAACCTCCGGGCTGTTTAAATACATAGAAATTATTGAACGAATCGCGCCAGCCTTGAACCCTTGAGGCGGCGCTTTTCTATTACCAGGGCGGTAGTCTTCGGACTTTAAGCGTGTATTAAATTGCAGCCGGCCCTGTTATTATATAATAAGAATTAAAGAGGCTTTGGGTGGGGGGCGCAGGTAGTGGATCGAATTAAACTTTTAAAACTGCTGGAACAGGTGCAAAAAGGAGAAAAGAGCCCGGACCAGGCCTGCGAGTTGATTGGAACCATGCCTTTTGAAGATCTGGGTTTCGCCCGAGTCGATCATCATCGTTCCCTGCGTGACAACTTTCCTGAAGTAATATTCTGCGCCGGCAAGACCCCGGAGCAGGTTGCGGCCATTTTTAAATCCCTGGCCGAAAGAAATCACAGCGTACTGGGTACCAGGGCCGAACCGGGGCTTTATCAAACTGTGCTAAAGGAACTGCCCCGGGTCCGATATAATGAGTTGGGCCGGGTAATCTATCTTAAGGGCGACGATGAACCGCCGTTGGGCCAGGTGCTTCTATTATCGGCCGGAACGGCGGACCTGCCGGTGGCGGAAGAGGCGGCGGCCTGCCTGGAGGTAATGGGGGCCAACGTTGATCGGGCTTATGATGTGGGCATTGCCGGCCTGCACCGCCTGCTCGATGTCCTCCCCAGGATCAATCAGGCCGGGGTGGTCATCGTTGTGGCCGGTATGGAAGGGGCCCTGGCCAGTGTAGTGGGAGGCTTGACTCGCAAACCGATCATCGCAGTGCCGACCAGTGTCGGGTATGGGGCAAGTTTTGGCGGGTTGGCCGCTCTCCTGGCCATGCTGAACAGCTGCGCCAGCGGAGTGGCAGTAGTAAACATTGACAACGGCTACGGAGCAGCGGCTATGGCCTGCGCTATTTTGGCAGACAGCCATGGATAATCAGGTAAGCCCCGGCATAATATAGAACGAAAACCTGTGCCGGGGGGATGGCCTTGAAAAAATATATAAACCTGGTTGAAAAATACCTTATCCGGATCATAGTCATATTCCTGGTGGCTCTGGTGGTCGTTCAGGGACTGATGACCAGGGATGACCTGCGTCTTTATTTGAGCCTCGGCGAAAGGCTGGAAGGGCAGTACATCGGACAACCGGCTTTAAACAAAAGTGAGGACCCGACTCCGTCAGTTCAAAACGACAGCTCGGACGGAAAGGCTCGGGAGTCGCCCCAGGCCCAGCTGACCATATCTATCGAACGTTTTAGCTCACTGCCCATGGCGGTTATTCTGGTAAACCACCGCCATTATCGCGAGTTTACGGAAAAAGAGATGCGTTTGGAGTTGGCTGCCGGGGATATCGTAGAAATTGACACCACTTTTTACAGCTTCCCGGTGAGCTTTTCAATTAAAGATACTTCCTCCAATGTGGCCTACCCGGAGAAAAACCAGGTATACCAGGCCAACCAGGGTATAGTCATGGTGGGTAAAATAATAGTAAAATAATCCTAAACGGGGGTCGCCCGGTTAACATAGTACTAGAACCTCAAAATCAATCCAATAGTTCGTAACATCTAAAAGTTTAGTTTATCCGCCGAGAAAAATTTTTACAGGGAGAGGCGGGCGGCTCCTTGCCATCCTGGAACCGCCGCATTAGCCCGTCCATGGGCGTCTCGCGGCTCCATGGCGTCCTGCCATCACCGCATTAGCCCGTCCGTGGGCGTCAGGACTGAGTAATACTGGACGTATTGCAATTGACGACAACGAAGCCCTGTGGAAATTTAGCCGGTGGTAACTAAAGTTTTAGGTGTTACAGACTACTAATGCGAGGAGAGCATGGATATGGAAGTGGGAAGCAAGTTAGTAGCGATAGCAGCGATCAAACTGGCGATGAGTTCGTCGCGTCCCGAAGAGGCCCAGCTTAAAAAATCCCTTTACGACGAATACGGGATCAAAGCGGTGGCGGTTGACTTTGGCGGGGAGTTTATCAGCTCGGTAGGGAAAATGGTGGAGCGAGCCGTGGTGGCAAGCAAGCGGGAAGGGGTAATCAAGGACACCCATGCCGACGAAGGAGCGGTGGCCGGGGCCACCCGGGAAGCTATTACCCAAATTATGAACAAGGCCCTGGGGCTCAATGTGGGCGGAAAAATCGGCATCGCCCGCTACCGGGATCATATCAGTGTGGCCATCTTTTCCGGCATAGGCTTGCTACACCTCGATGAAGTAGCCATAGGCCTGGGACACCGGGCGGCTTATTCCGCTCCGGGCAGCTAAAGAAAGGGAAATAAAAATGCCCATGACGCTTAGAGGAATCAGAGGAGCGATTACCATAAGTGAGGATAGGGAAGACGAGATCTGGTCGTCAACCCGTGAATTGCTGCAGGCTATGCAGGAGCAAAACGGCTTTGCAGCAGAGAATATCGCCAGCGTGTTTTTCAGTGTAACACCCGATATCAATTCGGCCTTTCCGGCCGTGGCCGCCCGGGACATGGGATGGGACCGGGTGCCTCTTATGTGTTTTCAGGAGATCGACGTGCCGGGAGCAGTCGGCCTTTGTATACGCATTCTGATACATATAAACACCAGCAGGGAGCAGGATGAAATAAAACATGTTTATCTTAGAGATGCCCGGAACTTAAGGACCGACCTCACCGGCAATCAACCGGGGGAAAGGTAAGACAACGGCTTTAGTCTACTCCCCAATAATTTTTATAACCACCCGTTTTTTCCTGCGCCCGTCGAATTCTGCATAAAAAGCCTGCTGCCAGGGACCCAGATCGAGTTTGCCGGCGGTTACCGGTATAATTACTTGGTGATGAAGGAGCAGGCTTTTCAAGTGGGCGTCACCATTATCTTCACCGGTCCGGTGATGATAATAATCCTGGCCCAGGGGAGCCAAGCCATCCAGTAGATTGTCCAGATCCCTGATTATTCCTACTTCATCATCATTCACATATATTCCCGCGGTTATATGCATGGCACTGACTAGCAGCATTCCTTCGCGTATGCCGCTTTTTTCCAGGGCGTTTTGAAGCAAATCCGTGATGCAGATATACTCGCGCTGTCTTTCCGTGTTAAACCACAGGTAATCGGTATAAGATTTCATGATCTGCCTCCTTGAACGGTTTTAGTTACTATATCGTTATTTACTGCCGAGGTTTGAAACCAGCTCATACAGGTCGGTTCGCCGCTGCTTAAGGACCGGTATCTGAGAGCGCACTTCATCGATAACCGACAAATCCAAATCTACAATAAGCAGCTCTTCTTCATCAGCCGCTTGAGCGAGTATTTTACCCCAGGGATCGACTATCATTGAATGCCCCCAGGTTTGATAAGAGGCTTGAGGATTGAAGGCAGGCGCGGCTGCGGCAACAAAGACCTGGTTGTCAACCGCACGGCCGCGCATCAGTATATCCCAGTGCAGGGAACCGGTGGTTCTGCTAAAGGCGGCAGGAATCACCAGCAGATGCACGCCCTGCAAGGCTGCCTGGCGGGCCAATTCGGGGAAGCGTACGTCATAACATATCATCACCGCGAAGCGAAGATCGCCCTGGGCAATAATTTGCAGTTCATTTCCTGGACTTAAAGTGACTGACTCTTGAAAAGTCATCTTACCGGGAATGTCTACATCAAACAGGTGTATTTTGCGGTGCCGGCCTATTAATGTTCCATCAGGTCCAAAAATAAAGGAAGTGTTATAAAGAGCGCCGTCACTGTCTCGTTCTGGAATAGAACCGCCCACCAGAATCAAACTGTGCCGCCGGGCCAACTCCGACAACTGATTGGTGCTCTTTCCGGGGTAGGACTCGGCGTATTCCGGAAAACAGCGGGCGATATAAGGCGAGTTGAAAATTTCAGGCAAGACTACCATCTGAGCCCCGTGGCTCGCGGCCTCTTCCACCATCAAGGCTGCCCGGTCCAGGTTCTGGTTTTTATCCAGCCCAACCTGCATCTGTAAAATGCTCAGGCGCAGCGTGTCTGTTGCCATAGAATCACTCCTTCGATATTTATGCCCTCAATATAGCATATTTAAGCGGATCACTGCGATATAACAGATGAAGCAGCAATGCGGCAGCTATGGTTAAAGCATGTCGCACTTTGTTTTTACTAATGCTATTATGGTAAATGTGATAAGTTTTTTTGTGGCAGGAGTGAAGCATCTTTATGAAGCCTTTTAAGCTGGCTTCCCGGGAATACCAGCCCCAGGATACACATATTGAAGTATCGGCAGGGAAGCGGCGGGTTATTGTGGGACAGGGTTATTGCACAGTAATAGCGGGACCTTGCGCGGTTGAAAACCGGGCTGACTTCCTGGCGGTAGCCGAGTTCTTAGCCAGGTCCGGCGCCCATATATTAAGGGGTGGGCTTTTTAAGCCGCGCACTTCGCCCTATTCTTTCAAAGGAATGGGGCGGGAGGGACTGGAGGTGCTCAAGGAAGCCCGCGAATTAACCGGGATGCCGGTTGTAAGCGAGGTTCTGGATGTGCGCGACCTGGATGCGTTATATCCCTATATCGATATGTTTCAGGTGGGGAGCCGCAACATGCAGAACTATTCCCTGCTGGAGGAGCTGGGCCAGGTTGACAAACCTATCCTACTTAAACGCGGTCTCTCTGCCACCATTGAAGAATGGCTGCTGGCCGCTGAATATATCTTGAGCGAAGGCAATAATCGGATCATTCTGTGTGAAAGAGGTATAAGGACTTTTGAACCGTATACCAGGAACACCGTCGACATCGGAGCGGTAGTTCTGGCCAAAGAACTGAGCCATTTGCCGGTAATTGTCGATCCCAGCCACGCCACCGGAAAATGGAAAATGGTCATTCCGGTAGCAAAAGCCGCTGTAGCGGCCGGCGCAGACGGGGTAATGGTTGAGGTGCACCAGGAGCCGGATAGGGCTCTGTCAGACGGTAAGCAGTCTCTAACCCCGGACAACTATCAATCGCTGTTCAGGCAGCTTCAAGAGTTGGCCCGGCTTCAGCAGAAAATCATTGATTGAAATCAGGGCTTCATGGTATTCTTTTTATTGTAGGATGGTAGGCTCAAGTGTAGAGCGACTAAAAAATTGTAGTACGGCAGGATGGTGGAAAATATTGGCCATGGATTCAAAGCCATTGGTGAGTTTCGCCTGTGGCTTTTTGTTTTCCCGTTCCTGACCCAGCAAGGAGGATACACAGATGATTATCGTAATGGAGAAGAATTCCGGTCAGGACAAAATCGATCAAGTAACTGAAAAATTACAGGCGCGTGGATTTATGATCCATCTCTCTCAGGGGATTGAACGCACCATAATCGGTGCCATTGGCGAGAGGACCCAGGAAGACATGGACCTTTTTGAGACCCTTCCCGGGGTGGATAAGGTGGTACCCATCCTGCAGCCCTTCAAACTCACTTCTAAGGAATTTCGCAGTGAACCGACCGTTGTTCAGGTAGGCAGCCGGGTTATCGGAGAAGGGGATTTTCAGATCATCGCCGGTCCCTGCGCCGTGGAAGGCCGAGATAAATTCCTGGAAATCGCCTGCATGGTGAAAGAAGCGGGCGCCACCATGCTCCGGGGAGGAGCTTTTAAACCAAGAACTTCTCCCTATGCATTTCAGGGCCTGGAGTTGGAAGGGCTGGAGATACTGGCCGAAGCGCGGGAGATCACCGGCCTGCCGGTGGTTACTGAAATAGTCGATCCACGATTGGTTGAAATGGTGGCCCAGTACACTGACATGCTGCAGGTGGGAGCCCGCAATATGCAGAACTTTTTCCTGCTTCGGGAACTGGGCAAAATAGATAAGCCGGTCTTATTAAAACGAGGTCCTTCGGCAACGGTTGAAGAATGGATAATGGCTGCCGAATACATCATATCCAGCGGCAATCCCCGGGTGGTCATGTGTGAGCGGGGCATTCGCACCTTTGAAAAATACACCCGCAATACGCTGGATTTGAGCGCGATACCTCTAATCAAACAGCTTACTCATCTGCCTATAATTGTAGATCCCAGTCATGGCACCGGTAAATGGAAGCTGGTTGAGCCAATGGCCCTGGCCGCTGTAGGAGCCGGATGCGACGGGCTGATTATCGAAGTGCACCAGAATCCCAGTGAAGCGCTTTCTGATGGGCCCCAATCATTGACGCCGGAGAATTTCAACCGGTTGTCAAGAAAAGTAAAGCGCCTTATTGAAGCATTGGGTGAAGTTGAAAAAGATGGAGAAGACCTGGCATGAAGAAAAAGGTCTTTATAGTCGGGCTTGGATTAATTGGCGGTTCGCTGGGCCTGGCCCTGCGGGAGAGCCCGCACGTTGAATCTATAACGGGATTTGATCAGGATGAGGCTGCCTGTGATATGGCGGCCGCCATTGGAGCGGTTGACAAAAAGGCCGGACTTCGGGAAGGCGCTAAGGACGCGGATGTAATTATTATCTGCACCCCCTTGGGGGTATATAATTCGGTTATAGAGCAAATAGCTCCGGTCTTAAAACCCGGCGCCCTGCTCACTGATGTGGGCAGCACCAAAGTGCAGGTGATGGAGCTTTTTGCCAGTCTGCCTTCCGGCATTCACGCCATTGGAGGGCATCCCATGGCCGGCGCCGAAACTCAAGGGATAGCCGGAGCGGACCGCTACTTGTTTGAAAACGCGGTTTATGTCCTGACTGCGGAACCTGATACGCCGCAGGAGATGGTGCGGATTTTAGAGAGCATCCTGGCCAGCACCGGCGCGCGTATCAAGCATATGGAAGCAGTTCGGCACGACGAGTTGGTAGCCACGGTGAGCCATATACCACACCTGGCCGCTGTAGCTCTGGTGGAGCTTACCCAAGGGCGGCAGGAAGAGTTGATGCTGGCCGCGGGCGGATTCCGGGATACCACCCGGATAGCCTCTTCCAATCCGGATTTGTGGCAAGACATCGCTTTTTCCAACCGGGAACCGATAATACGGCAGTTGAATGTCCTGGGGGAGCGCTTGGACGAGCTGAAAAAGGCGCTGGAAAATGGCGACCGGGAGGACTTTAAAGGGCAGTTGGAAAAGGCCAAAAGCATTCGCGACAGCATTCCCAAACTCAGAAAAGGACTGATTCCATTTTGCCATGACCTGGTCTGTATCGTGCCGGACCGTCCTGGAGTGATCGGGCAACTCGGAATAATACTGGACCAGGAGAACATTAATATTGTTGATATAGAAATACTTCGAGCCCGGGAAGGGGATGGAGGAACCATCCGCCTGGGAGTAGCCAGCAGCGAACAAGCCGAGGAGGCCGTACAGGCCCTGCAGGCCCGGGGCATCAAAGCCTGGCTGAGGTAAGGAGAGTGTAAATGGAAAGGGTAAGTGAATGCGAGAGGCCGCTAAAGGGCGAACTTTTTGCGGCTCCCGACAAATCAATATCCCATCGCTCTATTATTTTTTCAGGCCTGGGTAAGGGAAAGGGAGCAGTCAACAATTTCCTGCGGGCCGGCGACACCATGTCAACCTGCGGGTGTATGCGTTCTCTGGGAATTGAAGTAATTGACCGGGGCGGGACCATGGTTGTGGAGGGAAAAGGCTTGCACGGCTTGAGCGAACCGGTAGGAATTCTGGACTGCGGCAATTCCGGAACAACTATGCGCCTTTTGAGCGGTTTGCTGGCCGGGCAGGGCTTTTTATCGCTTATGAGCGGGGACTATTCACTCAACCGGCGGCCCATGCGCAGGGTAATTGAGCCGTTGACAGCAATGGGCGCAGAGATCTGGGGGAGAGCCGGAGGTTTTTATCCCCCCCTGGCCATTAAGGGCAGTGAAAACCTTAAGGGAATAACCTACCACATGCCGGTTGCCAGTGCCCAGGTTAAATCGGCTCTACTTCTGGCCGGGCTGTATGCCGGGGGTCCAACCAGGATTATTGAACCGGAGAAGTCCAGGGATCACACCGAGCGCATGCTGCAGGCCATGGGTGCCGATATTGAGGTTCAGGGACTGGAGATAACCCTGAAGCCCGGGAAGGAACTTACCCCCCAGGAATTTTTTGTGCCCGTGGATATATCATCGGCGGCCTTCTTCCTGGTGGCTGCTCTTATCGTTCCGGGATCGGAAATAATAATCCGGGATGTGGGAATAAACCCGAACCGGTCTGGCCTGATTGAAGTTTTACAGGCCATGGGTGCCAGGATCACCATAGATAATCAGCGGGTAATCGGAGGAGAGCCGATTGGCGATATAGTAGCCGGCTATTCGGAGCTGCACGGCACCATGGTGGGAGGCGAGATAATTCCCCGTTTGATCGATGAAGTTCCCATCCTGGCTGTAGCTATGGCTCTGGCCGATGGCGAATCGATGGTAAAAGATGCTGGGGAACTCCGGGTTAAGGAGTCGGACCGGATCAAGGCCATATGTTCCGAACTTGGCAAAATGGGAGCTGGCATTGAAGAATTGGAAGACGGATTCGTTATTCAAGGCCGACCGGAAGGCTTGAAAGGCGCCGCGGTCGACAGCCGGGGCGATCATCGCATAGCCATGAGTACAGCTATTGCGGCTCTTAAAGCCGGGGGGGAAACCATCGTTAACAACTCGGAGGTAGTGGACATATCATTCCCCGAATTCTGGCCATTGCTCAGGAAGCTCATGAAAGCGTGATAGACTTAACCGACGCCAGAGACCTGCATTTAAACTTATGTTTAACTGGCAGGCTTCTTTTTTTTATATGATTTTTATTAAATGGAAATAATCAAGATAATCGATCGTATAGTGAGCAAGGGGCGGTTATTTGAGGCATGCCTTTAAAGTAAAAGCGGTAGTTTTTGACTGGATGCTTGTGCTAAAATATTAAAGAGTATATCTGGGTGGTAGAATAATGAAAATTGCGATCGATGGACCGGCGGGTGCGGGTAAAAGCACCGTTGCCAGAAGGCTGGCCCAAGAACTGGGCTTTGTATATATCGACACCGGAGCTATGTACCGGGCATTGACATGGAAAGCCTTAAAAGAAGGCAGGAACTTTGATGATCCACTAGACCTGCGCCAAATGGCCCTTCAGACAAGCATCCAGTTTAAAAATGCTGATCATGAACAAAAAGCCGTTTGTGATGGAATAGATATTAGCAAGGAGATCAGGCTTCCCCGGGTAAGTAGCCTAGTTGCATCCCTGGCCCGGCATCCCGAGGTCAGGCAAATAATGGTTAAACAGCAGCAGGAGATGGCCCGCACCCAATCGGTAGTTATGGACGGCCGGGATATAGGGGAATGCGTTTTGCCAGACGCCGAGTTCAAATTCTTTTTGACCGCCACCCTGGAGGAAAGAGCCAGGCGGCGCGCCCGGGAGATGAATATCGCTGACGGTACCCCGGAGCTTTTATCCCTGGAAGAGGATATCATGGCCAGGGACCATAGCGACAGTGAACGCCAGATCGGGGCCTTGAAAGTCCTGCCCGATTCCATAGTTATTGACACTAGTTATATGCAAATAGATGAGGTTCTTAACAAGGTGGTCACCATAATTAAGGAGACCGATAGTGCTTTATACGGTAATTAGATACACTGGTCTGATCCTTTTCTCCCTGCTGGGTTTGAAAAGAGAGGGTCTTAATAACCTCCCCGGGTCTGGTCCGGTTATTGTGGTAGCCAATCACATAAGCAACTGGGATCCATTGATATTAGGCTTTGCCTTACCGCGACCGCTCTGTTATATGGCCAAAGCCGAGCTTTTTAATATACCGATATTAAAAAGCCTGTTGCCCTTGGTTTACGCCTTCCCCATAAAAAGGGGAGCGGTGGATCGTCAGGCTATACGTACGGCCCTCGAACTGGTTAAAGAGGGCAAGATCCTGGGGATATTTCCTGAAGGCCACCGGGTCCTGGGGGGAACTCCGATTGAAGTAAAACCTGGTGCCGCATTGATAGCATTGAAAGCAGGGTGCCCGATATTACCGGCGGCTTGCATCGGAACAACCGGAACTCTGCCATTTGGATGGTTTAAACCGCTTAAAATAAAATTGGGAACACCTGTAAATACAGAAGGGCTGGCCGAGCTGTCTCACGCGGTCGCTCTGGAAGAGTTAAGTCACAGGATAGAGAAGGATATTATCGCACTTTTGCAGAAATAAAGAAGGATTTAGGTGGGAAAATACGAATAAGTATTTGCGGGGTGTAAAAAGTGCAAACCCGGTTGGCTAAAAATGCCGGCTTCTGCGCCGGGGTTAAAAGAGCTGTCCAGATGGCGGATGAATGCCTGAAAGAACCGGGGATGTGGTATACTCTCGGGCCGCTGGTGCATAATAAGTCCGTAGTCCAGTATTATGAAAACCGGGGTCTGGCCCCAGTGGAAACCCTCGACGAGATCAAGTCGCCGGACCGTGGAGTTTTACTGCGAACCCACGGATCTACTCCCGAAATATTGGGACTTGCTCAGAGGATGCAGGTAAAAATGAGGGACGCGACCTGCCCGCTGGTCAAGGAAATCCACCAGATCGTCTCGCAAATGCGGGAGGAAGATTACGATATCGTTGTTTTTGGAGATGAGCACCATCCCGAGGTACAGGCAATTTTGGGTTGGTGTGGGTATAGAGCTAAAGTTGTAATGAAAAGCCAGGACGCCGAAGCGATCCACGGGAAAAAGATCGCTCTGGTATCTCAAACCACCAAGGATGAGAACGAATTTCTTCAGGTAGCCAGAGCTCTTCAAGGCAAGAGCAAAGAAATCCGTGTCTTTAACACAATCTGCTCGGCAACCAGGAAAAGACAGGAAGCCGCCCGGGAACTGAGCAATCAGGTAGATCTCATGCTGGTGATTGGTGATCCGCAAAGCTCAAATACCAGCACTCTCGCTAAAGAGTGCCAGAGTACGGGTGTAAAAACCATTCGGATTAATGACGCCCAAGATTTGAATCCGGACTGGTTTAAAGGAATCAGCCTGCTGGGTATTACAGCCGGTGCTTCCACACCCGACTGGATTATTAAGGAGGTAATGGAAAGGATGGCTAATTTGGAAGACGAAAAAGACACCCAGTTAAACGAACAAGCACCAGCAGCGGAGAACAACCAGGAAGATTCATTCGCCAAAATGGAGGCGGAGATGGCTGATTTTGCCTCCCCGACCAAGGGGGATATCATAAAAGGCACCGTAATACAGGTTCTGGATGACGAGGTTATGGTAGACGTGGGCGGCAAATCAGAAGGCATCATCCCCTTGAGGGAGCTTTCCTTGAGCGACGTCGCCTCAGCCCGGGACCTGGTCAAGGTGGGGGATGAAATCGAAGTCATGATTCTAAAGTGGGATGATGACGGCAACATCCTGCTTTCGAAAAAGAAGGTTGATTCCCAGAAGATCTTAGACAAACTGGAAGAGCGTTTCAATGAAGACCAGACCGTTGAAGGGACCATAACTGGAAGCGTTAAAGGCGGATTGCTGGTTGACGTAGGTGTAACAGCGTTTCTCCCCGCTTCCCATGTTGACGATACCTATGTTAAGAACCTGGATGAATATATAGGCCGCACCCTGGAATTCAAAATTATCGAGTTCAACCGCAACAAGCGGCGGGGCTCACAGGTGGTTCTGTCCCGCAAGGAACTGGTAGCGGAAGAAAAATCGCGCTTGAAGAAAGAGTTCTGGAGCAAAATTGAAGAAGGTCAAACAGTTGCCGGTCATATTAAACGGATCGTTGACTACGGGGCCTTTATCGACCTGGGTGGATATGAAGGACTCCTGCATGTATCCGAAATAGACCACCGGCGCATCGAACATCCGTCCAATGTATTTCAGGAAGGCGATGAAGTTGAGGTATATATCCTGGGCCTGGACCGGGAAAAGGAACGGGTTTCACTGAGCCGTAAAAAGCTGCTCAAGAGCCCCTGGGAACAGCTGGTTGGGCAATATCAGGAAAACGATCTGATCGAAGGAACCGTGGTGAGAATTACTCCTTTTGGCGCATTTGTTGAACTGGCCCCGGGTGTTGATGGATTGGTTCACATATCCCAGTTGGCCAATCGCAGAGTTGAAAAACCGGAGGATGTTGTCAGCGTTGGGGATGCAGTCACCACCAAAATCCTGAACATAAACAATGACGAAAAGAAGATCAGTCTCTCGATTCGCGAAGCCCAGGCTGAAAAAGAAAAAAATGAAGTTGACGCCTACCTGGATAATCAGGAAGAGGACTAAAAGTCACTAGGAGGGGTGGGTATGCCTATCTTTGATTTTGCCTGTCAGGATTGTGGCAGCAAATTCGACTTGATGATATCCAATGCCGATAAGGATAAGGTTACATGCCCGAATTGCTCATCGAAAAATATAAAACAGTTATTATCTGAATTTCATACTGGGAAGACCAGGCCGTCTTTTGGCCCCAGTTGCAGTCAAGCCTGCAGCGCGGCGGCCAGCGGTGCTTGAACTCCCAAATTATAAGGCTGCGGAGCAGCCTTTTTTTATAATTTAACATTCCGTAGATTGGGTGATACTGTGGAGATTAGCGGGATTATTCTCGCCGGCGGCAAGAGTTCGAGGATGAAGTTTAACAAGGCCTTTGCCGAAATTGGCGGACAAAGGATTATAGACATCTTGATCGATAAGTTTCAGAAGAATTTCGCGGAGACAATTATTATAAGCAATGAACCCCATTTATTCAGCAACCTGGGGGTGCAGGTCCATACCGATCTAATACCCAGCCTGGGCCCTTTGAGCGGCATTCACGCGGGACTGACCTACGCCAGGAACGACCGGGCCTTTGTATGCGGGTGTGATATGCCGTTTGTGAGCATGGAGATCGTGGAATACCTTTTAAGCCGCCTGGGTGAACATGATAGTGCGGTCACCGAAATAGAAGGACGGCTGCAGCCCACTGCAGCCGTATACAGCCGGCGCTGTCTGCCGCTCTTAAACGAAAGCCTGGAACGCGGTTGGTTGAAGCTGGTCCGGTTGTTTTATGAGCAGCTTGACGCAGTGGTGGTAAATGAGAGCGAGCTGGCTGTTTTTGGCGACGTGAATGAATTGTTTTTCAACATCAATGATGTAGACGACCTGGAAAAAGCCCAAACAATCGCGGGGAGGTTGTTGAAATAAGAAGCCGGCGTAAAGAGGAGCATCTCAATCTGGCGGTCAAGACCACCGAGGG
>JBDKUE010000227.1:0-25772 GCA_039679855.1 Syntrophomonas sp. | reverse complement strand
TTACCCAAAATCGGGGACGAAAAAGGCCCAGAATAATTAAAACAAAGGCCAAAAAGGCCTGCTTGGTGATGGCGAAGATTACAAGGGGCACTACCAAAATTAGAATAAAAGATATGACCAAATATTCCTGGGCTTTGAGTGGTATACCAGCCCGCATTAAATCACTCTGCACCTTCTGGGCTACCGACCGCGGTGCAACCAGACGGGCCATCGCAGTGACAAGCCCTCCGCTCGTTATTTTCTTGCCCTTTTCCCGTTCAGGCCGGTCGTTGTTGTTTATTTGCTTTAACCTTTCCTGGTACAGGTCTGCCTTACTCAAGCCCTTGGTTATGGCTAAAACCAGACTTGATACTGAGATAAAGGCAAAAAGGACGATCAAGCTCTCCATGCCTTTCTACCTCCTTTGATTACTGGTTGGGATTAAAAAAGTTGGCCGGAAAAGTGATGCCCATAGCAGCCAGCCTTTCTACACATTTAGGGTTTATCCCGGTAGCCCGATGCCGCCCCAGCACCCTTTTGTGTTCATCGACCCCGGTTCGTTCAAATATGAAAATATCCTGAAGGGTGATTACCTCCCCCTCCATTCCGGTTACCTCAGTCATGTGTGTGATCTTGCGGGTCCCATCCTGAAGCCGGCTCTGATGAACGATAATGTTTATCGCTGAAGCGATCTGTTCACGAATAGCCTTGACCGGGAGTTCCATTCCCGCCATTAACACCATCGTCTCCAGACGTGATATGGTGTCGCGCGGTGAGTTGGAGTGGCCGGTGGTCAACGAGCCGTCGTGGCCGGTATTCATGGCCTGCAGCATGTCGAGGGCTTCGCCTCCTCGAACCTCGCCGACCACCAGGCGATCAGGCCTCATGCGCAGTGAGTTGCGGACCAGATCCCTTATAGTGACTTCTCCCTTATGATCTATGTTGGGGGGGCGGGTCTCCAGGGAAATAACGTGCTCCTGCCTCAGATCTAATTCGGCCGAGTCCTCGATGGTTACAATACGTTCGTCATCCGGTATAAAGGACGAAATGATATTCAGGGTACTGGTTTTCCCGGCACCGGTTCCTCCGGATACAATAATGTTCAGGCGGCCTTTGACACAGGCTTCAATAAACTTGGCCATATTGGCAGTAAGAGTGCCGGTTTTAATCAAGTCATTGATGCCCAGAAGCTGCGAAGAAAACTTGCGGATGGTAAGCACTCCGCCGTTTAAGGCCAGAGGAGGAATAATCGCATTGACTCGTGAGCCATCCGGAAGGCGGGCATCTACATAGGGCATGCTCTCATCGATCCTTCGTCCTAGAGGAGCCAGTATTCTTTCAATAACGGTATAAAGATGATCATTATCACGAAAGCAAACCTTGGTGAGCTGCAGTTTGCCCTTTCTTTCTACATAGATTTGTTTGGGACCATTGACCATTACCTCTGAAATCTCGTTGTCATTGAGTAGTGGATTAATCGGCCCGTAGCCAAACACCTCATCCAAAACCTCTTTAACTATTTCATCCCGGTCAGCCCGGGTATAGTGGGCGGCCTGTTTATCGAGGTAAGCATCGGCCAGACGCCTTATCTCTTCCGCTACTTCCTTGTAAGCCTCACCATCCTGGACGTCATGTTCTTCAAAACCCAGATCCTTTATGGCTTCACGGTGTATGCCATAAACCACGTCCTGAAAACGCTGTCCACCGACTTCTTTAACGGGAGCTGCCTGACCTGGGTTCTGCTGCTCAACCACCGGATTTTGTTGTAAACGGCTGAGAAGGGACATCCTATCACCTCCCGATAAAAAGCGGCATTTTTTATACCTGCTCTTTCTCCAACATACGAAACAGGCTCATAATTTCCTTGGAAATTGGCGCGCGGGGATTTATTTTAATAAACGGCACCCCCTGGTTTACTGACGCCATTACCAGCTTCCCATCACTGGGCAGTTGCATTCTTATAGGCATGTCCAGGGCCTTTTCCACATCCCGGGCTTCTATCCCGACGACACTTTTGGAGCGATTTAATATCAAGCGCGCCTTGGGAAGCAGGTTTAATGAACGCAGAATATCCATGGCCTTCTTCATATTTTTTATGGAAGGAAGATCCAGCCCCGTAACCAGGAGGATTAAATCTGAATTCTCCAATATGGTCAAGGTGCTTTCATCGATGTAGGAAGAAGTATCTATAAAGGTATAGTCACAGTACTCTCTAAACAACGACATTATACGAGCTACACCGGCGGCGCTTACCAGTTCCGACAATTCCGGTTTGTTGGGGGGGGCCAGTACATGAACCCCGTAGCGTTCATAAAGGAACTGTTCCAGGATTTCTTTTCCTGACTGGTCCCCTTCCTGGAGCAATTCCAGAATAGTTTTGCGCGGTTCAATATTCATCATCACGCAGACATCTCCGAACTGAAAATCCAGGTCCATAAGCGCCACCCGACCGCGGGTGGATTGGGCGGCAGCCACTGCCAGGTTGGTGCAAACCAGGCTCTTGCCTACTCCGCCCTTGGTTCCAAACATGCTTATTATCTTCTGTTTTCCGGCACCAGGCTGAACATTGCCACTGGGAGCAGTGAAAACCGAGCGCTTCAGGGTTTGCCCATGCGCCTCGGCTACTTGATGTATGGCAGAATGAAGCTCGGTGGTGGGTATAGGTTTTACCAGGTATTCTTTAGCTCCGGCCGTCATGGCCCGCCGGAAATTTTGGGTTTCATCGTTGACCGACATGAGGATTACCGCAACCTGGGGATAGTTGCGGGTTATTACCCGGGTCGCTTCAATGCCGTTCAATTCAGGCATATTTACGTCCATAAGAACTATATGGGGCTCTGCGCTGGGAATCTGGGCAATAACTTCCTTGCCATCCCTGGCTTCCGAGACAATATCGATAGCATCGTCTAATTCCAGCAGCCTCCTGAGACTGGAGCGAGTATTATCGTTGTCATCGGCCAGGATCATCTTAATCTGTTTCATATCCGGCCTCTCCCTATCTTACAAATTCCTTGGGCCCCATAGCTGGCGCAACAGTGGTGGCTTTGTCAACCGGGGATCTTAACAGCAGGCGAATAGCGCCTTTTTCCGTAGCCAGGGCCAGGCGTTGGGCCTCCTCCACGGATACGGCAAGGGTGACCGTGGTCGCTTTATCCTGGGTCTTCTTCTCTGCGCTGGTGCTGGTATTCTCCCCTATGCTCAAGACCGTAATATTTTGCGCGGCCAAAAGGCTGTAGGTAACCGCATCAGTCTCACCGGCTGTTTTTACATCAATTACAGCGATAACATCAACAATATCACCCTGCTGGATATTTCCAGAAACACCGCTTACACTGTCGACTGCTATCGACATGGCCCTTTTGTTTTGGGGCACGGTATAAGCCAGGCGCTTTTCCTCATCACTGGTACCGAGCATTTTTTGATTCAAAATCTGCTCTCCAGCAGCGATGTTGGTGGTGGTGACCTTTCCAGCTACTGCGGTCATGTCGCGAACAGCGTCGGGATGAACATACTGGGCGGGTATGTTTTCTATAACCAGGGCATTGGTGTTGATGACCGTGTCTTTGGGGATGTTCTGATTGGCCTTAACCACCGGGACCAGGTCCTTGGGGGTATAGGCCGTCTTCATGTCATGTAGATAACGATAAAACAAGGCCGCTACCAGCAGCCCAAACACCAGAGCGATCAACCAGTATTTACGAGTCCCGCGCAGCATGAAAAATCCTCCCTGTGCTCGTATTTCCTGCCGGGATAAGCCTGGCTCCCCGGCATTTCTTCTCAAATATCTTATCGTAAAAGATACTGCTTATCTTAATTTACATAGTTTATAGTCCCGAACAAATGTAGAGCCTATTCTCTATCGAATGTGGTTTTACTCTCTTTTAAAGCCCTGTTCATTCAACAAGTTCGGCCACGTATATTCCCCGATCGTTGGCATCGTCAGCGCTTACCCCCGGAGCAACATACTTGATAAAAGTGCCGATTACCTCACCCTGACCGCCGTTATCCGGTGCATCAGTAATCAGGAAAGCGGCAAAACCGGTTACCGTGAATTTACCATTGGAGCCCGGTTCCGGCGAATTATACCCCAGGGGCACGATTAAAATCCTGGAACATCCTTCGTGGTAACCACTGATGGTACAGGGGGGGCTGTGATGGCATCCATTGACCCGGTCTTGAATGCCCTGCTTGGTGGGCCCGATCATATTTCCGGTTTCTACCGGTATTACATCTCCCACTTTAATCAAGTTATTATGTCCATTGCTGATGTTATAAGTATAAGTACTGGCCCCGTTGCCTCCCAGCGCGAGCGGTGCATACTGCCCCGGGGGTAGAGGATTGTCAAAGGTCGCTCCAAATTTCAAAGCCTGGACATCGCCAAAAGTGTATTTATTATCCGCCACGCCGAAGGGCACCACTCCATAGCAGCCTGACATGGGGGAAATGCGAGCCGTCGCTGTTACACCCAATTGTTTTTGATCAAAACCCAAAACCCGGGCAAAGAACAGGTCCATGGTACGGTTGGCCTGGCAGGTTATAGATCTGCGGTCGGCTGATACCTGAAACACTGCTTCCCCGGTTTGCAAATTATTAATGCCCGCATACTGAGAAGCTACATTAACAGCCCCCGACGGATTTGCTGGCAGTTCCCGAACCCCTGCCAAAACCGCGGCGTCAGAAGCATTGGCCATTTTTATCCGGTTGGCAAACAACATACCAACATCGACAGCCAGGGAGGCCATGCCCAGAAGAACTACCATTGCCAGGCATACCAAAACCGTACTGGCGCCCTCTTGGTCCACATATAAACTAACTTCATTTCTTAAAGGCCCTTCCATGGCTTTCATTCCTTCAAAGTTTTCTTCGCAATAACTATTGCATCAGCCGGGCTGAATACAGCCCGAAATCCTCGACACTTCAGCCGTCCTCGGCATCATCCGAGGGTATTATATAACGGATGAAGGCTCCTTTGACCGTATTATCCTTTCCCGACCCCGTATACTCGGTAACCAGAAATGCCGCAAAGCCCGTTACTGTAAACCTGCCGTTGGCCCCCGAACGGCCGTTGTTATAACCCATCGGTACTACGACAATCCGCGGGCATCCTTCCTTGAAGCCGGTGTCGGAACAGGCCGGGCTGTGTTGGCAGCCGTCTATACGATAGGCGATCCCCTGGCTGGTAGGTCCTGACATGTCACCCGGTTCTACCTTCAATACGTCGCCTACAGAAATCTTTTGCTGGTATCCGTATTTGATGTTGTCCCGGTAGGTATCGGCCCCGCTATCACCCAGACGCAAGGCCCCAAACCAGCCCGATATGTTTTCATTACAGGCCCCTTGTTTCAAAGTAACCAGTTGACCGGCCCTATAATTTTGATCTTTAATTCCAAAGGGAACAATTCCGGTATATGACGTCACCGGTGAAACATGGGCTGTGGAGGTGACCGTCAAACCTTGAGTGTTGAATCCCAGCACCCGGGCAAAATACAGCTCCATCTGGCATTGTGCAGTCCCGGTAATGGTCTTTTTATCGGACGAAACAGAAAAATTGGCCTGACTGGAGCCCACCCTGTTTAGGTTTGCATAATATTCAGCCTGGTTTACTGCCCGGGTCGGGTTTAAAGGCAATTCCTGAGCTCCTGCCAACACCGCAGCGTCAACCGCCTTGGCCAGGCAGGCCTTGTTATAAAACATTATTCCACCGTCCACCGTCAGGGCGGCCATGCCAATTATAACGACAATTGCGAAAGCAACTAGTACGGTGACATTTCCACTTTCTTCAGCGACTATTGTTTTCCACCGCATAGTGCTTCCTCCACTCATTCAAGTCGCATAGTACATTCCGAACTTATCGGCAAGGGATTGGTTAAAAATTCGGGTATAATCGGGGTTATCAGATCAACTGAATAGTTAACAGTTACTTTGAGGGGTTCGCCCTTGACTCTATCTAAATACGTGGGGCTAAAAGATACTTGCAACCGTTCCTGCTCCAAAGTGGCGCTTTCGTCAAAAAGTAAAGTCGTAATCTGGCTGTCGGTTTTGCCGACTGCCGCAAAGCGGGCCCCCTCCCTGGCAAGGTTGTTAATTATCATATAAGCACTTATGATGCGTCCAAACTCAACAATACCCATAAGAAGTAATAGTAGAAGCGGCAAAACCATCGCAAATTCAACCAGCGACTGGCCTTCCTCTCTAAAAAATAAAGAGCGCATCTTGCGCATCTAGCACCACCCTTTCAGGAATGAGCACAAAACACCGAGAGCGATTGCCAGGGCATAGGGATAGACCACCCTTTCCGACGATTGAGCAGCCGCTATTCTGGCAGTGAAGGGGAAGACATATTTAACGCTGGCAGGAAACAGGTTCATAAATATCTGGCCTAGCCGGCCGGCGCGATAGGCAATAATCAAAGCCATGAAACCTCCCCAAAGGGCCATCCATAAGAAAGTGTTGAAAGCGAAATACACCCCCTGGAAAGCGCCAACTACTCCCAAAAGCTTGACGTCTCCGGCTCCGATGCCCCTTAAAGCAAACGGTACTATCAGTAATCCGATACCTGCCGCCAGTCCTTTAACCGCAAAAAATACCCCAGGCCATCCACTGCTCATCAAATGGATGCCAAATGCAAGCAGAAGACCGCATCCAATCAGCCAGTTGGGTATGCGCCTATATTTAAAATCATAGAGACTGGCAATAATTAGAATCACCACTAACAAGTAATCCATTACCTTCACTCCCCGCCAACCATCCTGACATTTTAAGGATAAAGAGCCCCGCTTGGTTTAGCAGGGCTCTCCTTGAACATTAAATTTCCCTGTGTTTAGGAACCTTTCAGAGCATTTCCGATTGCGGTGAACTTGGCGGTAAGGCCTTCCTGCATAAGTGTGAGCGAGCCCATGACTACGATGGCGATCAGGGCCAAGATCAGACCGTATTCAGCCATACCCTGTCCTTCTTCTTCTTTTACCAGCCGTTTAAAAATATTCAACATCTGGATCCCTCCCGAAATTATTTAATAAACTGGACAATTTGTTTTGTAGTTATATGATATATCGTTCCCGTTATTTAGGCCATCAACTAAATGACTCATTTCGTTTCAGATGATGTTCCCGTTTTTTTATAGGACATTATTACCATATTTTCGGTTTGTTTGGGACCTATGCGTGGTTAACGCCCTAAAAATCGCCGCTGCTGGCCTTAAATCCCCGACCATAAACCTCAATACTCTCGTTGATTATAATAAAAGCGCAGGGATCAATCTGAAACACCACTTCCCGCAGCCGGGGCAGCTGGGTCTGCGGCATGGTAGCTACAATAATCGGACGCACATCGCCGGTATAGGCTCCCCGCCCCTCCAGAAGCGTGCAGCCCCGGTTTAGATTGTCCAAAATCACCCGGGATATCTGTTCCGGCTCACTGGTGATGATCATGGCTGTGTGGGTGAGCTGCAGTCCTGAAACCACGCTCTCCATCACCTGGGAGGAGACAAATATGGCAATAGTGGAATAGAGGGTCAGGCTGATACTGGTGCTGAACAGGGAGAGGCTTATCACCAGCATGTTGCTTATAAATGAAGTCAAACCCAGGTTGATCCCCCACAGCCTCCTGGCTATCACGGAAATGATATCTATGCCCCCGGTCGAGCCTTTGTAGCGAAAAATGATACCAGAACCTAGACCCGCCACCGCCCCTCCGAATACCGCTGCCAGGAGCGGGTCTTGAAGTGGATACTGCAGGTTTTTAAGCAAGGCTAAAAAGAAGGATAGGGCAGCCGCCCCCAGCAAGCTGTATCCCGCAAAACGGCGGCTTACCAGGCGGTAGCCGGCCGCAAATATGGGAATGTTCAAGAGGGCATACCACAGGCCCACATCCCAGTGGGTAAGATAGCTCAGTATAATAGCTATTCCGGTCAAACCGCCGGTGAGCAGGCGCGACGGCACCAGAATGGCCTGAATGCCCAAGGCCAGGATAAAGGAGCCAACGATTATGGCAACGATGTCGGCAGCTTTAACCCTTTCCAGGAACCCGGGCCGCAATACTTGAGCGGCTCTAAGCATCTGTCTCCCACCCTGTTTGAAAGTATTGTAGTTATTCTGCCCGATAAGGGAAACTTATTATGTGCTTGTAACTACGAAGAGAGCAAAGGCTATTGCTCTTTAAAGAAGCAACGTCTATAGTTTAAAAAGATTAGGAGGAAGCTAATGAATGTCAGATTAATAGCCACCAGCGCTTTTGGGCTGGAGTCAGTGGTGGCTCGCGAACTGCGCAGTCTGGGATATGAAAATGTGAAGTTGGAAAATGGCAGGGTCCTGTTTTCCGCCGATTTATCCGCCATATGCCGCTGCAATCTGTGGCTGCGCAGCGCCGACCGGCTGCTGGTGCAGATCGGCCAGTTCCCGGCCCGGAGCTTTGAGGAGCTTTTTGAAGGCACCAAACAGCTGCCCTGGTCAGATTGGCTGCCCGAAAACGCCAATTTCCCGGTACAGGGTAAATCGATCAAATCCCGCCTGTTCAGCGTATCCGACTGCCAGGCCATCGTAAAAAAAGCCGTGGTGGAGAGCTTGAAAAAAAGATACCGGCGCCAGTGGTTTGAAGAAAACGGCCTCCGCTACAAAATAGAGGTGTCTCTTTTGGACGACATCGCTACTTTGACCCTTGATAGCAGCGGCCCCGGGCTGCATAAAAGGGGCTACCGCCATCTGTCTCATGTAGCGCCCTTGAAGGAAACCCTGGCTGCCGCTTTGGTGCAGCTCAGCCGCTGGAAGCCCGACCGGGCTTTTATCGACCCTTTCTGCGGTTCAGGGACTATAGCAATTGAGGCGGCAATGCTTGGCAGGAATATTGCGCCGGGCCTGATGCGGCACTTCGACGCCCAGGATTGGCCTATTCTATCCACCTCCCGGTGGTCTCAAGCCCTGCAGGAAGCGCGGGACCTGGCTCGCCCTCGGCAAAGGCTCGGCATCTTCGGTTTTGACATCGACCCGGAAGCAGTGCGTATGTCCCGCTACCACAGCAGCCAGGCCGGATTGGGCAGCGGTCTGCACTGGGAAGCCCGGTCGGTTAAAGATGTCCAGTCCCGGTTTCACTATGGATATGTGGTAACCAACCCTCCATACGGTGAACGACTGGCCGAACCCAAAGAGCTAAATGTAATATACCAGGACTTAAAGCAGCTGTTCATTCGTCTTGACACCTGGTCCGTTTCTATATTGAGCGCCGACCTTAACCTGGAAAAATCCCTCAAGAAAAAAGGAGATAAAAAACGCAAGTTGTACAACGGTAGAATACTGTGCAACCTCTACCAGTTCTACGGCCCCAAACCCGATTCCCTCACCGGTCCTTTCGGATCATAAGCATCGATTGGTTTCGCTCCCCATCCGCCCGTCTCTTTTGGGCAGCTTTATTAGACTTATATAAATTGGTTTTTTTAGCAATACTATTTGATAGTATGTAAATTTTACTTTTGCAGGTAAATCCTCGTTTGAGGAATATTGCCCTCCGGAGAATGCATAAAATAACTTGCCGGCCTTGACAGGAGGTTGTAAATAGATGATGTCGGTTATTCTAGCCGGCGGTAAAGGCTTGCGCTTATGGCCTGAAAGCCGCCAACACCGGCCCAAACAGTTATGCAAATTTTTCAATAATCGCTCAATGCTTAACAACACCATAGAAAGGCTGCTCCGTTCGGGATCAACCAATATCTATGTGGTAACCAATGACGAGTTGCGGCCGCATATAGAAGCCGAAACCCGCTGCTATGCTGATAAGGCCGTTATTGAGGTTTTGTGCGAGCCGCAGGGTAAAAATACAGCGCCGGCAGTAGGCCTTATCCTGGCCCGGCTTTACCAGGAAAACCAGGAAGATATTCTGGGAGTTTTTCCAGCCGATCACTTTGTTGGTAATGAAGAAGCATTTGCGAAGAGCCTTGATAAAGCTGTTCAAGCTGCAGAGAAGCACCATCTGGTCACCATTGGGATCGAACCCCAGTCGCCGGAGACAGGCTATGGATATATTGAAAAAACCCGCTGGGAAGTGGGGGAAATTCCAGATGTCTTTCAGGTCAACTCCTTTTGCGAAAAACCTGACCTTCAAAAAGCTAAAGGTTATCTAGAGGGTGGCTGTCACCTTTGGAACGCCGGCATTTATGTTGGACACAGCTCTACATTTTTAGAAGAATTTGCCCGGCACCTGCCGGAAATCTATCAACATATTATTAAGGGTGCCAGTGAATATGTTGAGGCCTATAACCGGCTACCGGATGTAAGTCTTGACTACGGCATCGCCGAAAAATCAGACCGCATCGCGGTAGTTCCCTCCAGTTTTGACTGGTGTGATCTGGGCAACTGGAACGCTTTGGCTGATTTTTTCAATTCTGATAATGAAAACAATACCCTGGTCAGGGGAGACGCCGCCTTTATAAAAAGCAAAAATTGCCTGGTTCAACAAAAGGAAAAGTGCCTGGTACTTTTTGGAGTGGATAATCTACTGGTGGTGGAAAGTGATGACATTATTATGATAGCTGACAGGTCCCTAAGTCAGGATATCAGGGAGCTTACCGAAGCACTGGTTGAAAAGCAGCGCCATGAACTGTTATAAATACTATTTTTTGGCGTTTGTATGAGCCCGCCTAACAGCGGGAAAAATAAATGAAATGCTCTGGTAAAGGAGTGAGACAAGAATGTATATCGTAAACATCGGCACCTATCCGCCTAAACAGTGTGGTATCGCCACCTTTTCCATGGATTTAAAGAGGAGTCTTGTACAAAACGGCAATAATGTCAGTATTTTAAGCGTTTCCGATGAAACTCACGAGTATGTATATCCCCCGGAAGTAATTTTTAATATCAGGCAGCATCATAAATCGGATTATCTAAAAGCGGCCCAGTTTATAAATTCCTCCCCACTGATTGATTTAGTCATAATACAACACGAATACGGCATTTATGGCGGTCAGGACGGTGAGTTGGTTATGGACCTGGTTAAACTGCTGCGTCGTCCCTATGTTCTGGTGACCCATACCGTTCTTCCCCAGCCTTCCAAGCATCAGAAACAGATTCTGAACTATCTCTGCCACCGGGCCGCTGGCATTGTCTGCATGACGCACCGTTCTGCCAACCTTTTGGCTGATCTCTACGAAGCGCCCCGGGAGGTAACCAGCGTCATTGCCCACGGCGTACCGGTTTTTCCAGTTCACACTTCAATGAGTTTAAAAAAACGTTTCGGCTTTGAAGATCGGGAAGTCATCAGCACCTTCGGTCTGATCGGACCAGGGAAGGGGCTGGAATTGGGGATCAAGGCCATGCAAGAGGTCTGCCGGGAGTTTCCCCGGGCTCACTACCTGATATTAGGCCAGACCCATCCCATGCTTAAAAAGCTGGAAGGGGAAAAATACCGTGATATGCTGGAGAAAATGGTAGACGATTTGGGATTGGGTCAGCATATCAGCTTTGTAAACCGCTTCTTAAGCGACCAGGAGCTGGGCGACTACCTGTACTTGACCGATATTTACCTCAGTCCCTATCCAAACCGCGACCAGGCCGTCAGCGGCACCCTGGCATTCGCTATGGGCTGCGGGAGGGCCATCGTCTCAACCGCCTATTCCTATGCCCTGGAAGTGTTGGGCCAGGGCCGGGGGTTAATATCCGACAACCCGGATCCTAAAGAATTGGCCGCTTTAATCTTAAGCATATCAAAAGACCCCGCTCTCAAACAACGCTTGCAGGCAGCCGCTCTTTCCAAAGGGAAAAGCTGGACCTGGCCCAATGTCGGCAAAGAGTATACCCGGTTTTTCCACCGTGTTATAGACAACACGCTTCTTAATGATGAAAAAGGGGTTTCCTATGCCAAACTATAATCATTTTTTAAAAATGACCGATGAGCAGGGAATGCTTCAATTCTCACGCCTGGCTGCACCGGATGAGGCCAGCGGCTATACTCTGGACGACAACGCTCGGGCTCTTATCATAGCTCTGCACATGGATAATTCCCCGTTGGCAGAACGCCTGGCCCGAAACCTGGACCAGGCCCGGCGCCCCGACGGCAGCTGGTCTAACTTACTTCTCAATGGTCGTTATTATAATAATTTTGACTCGGAAGACAGTATCGGCCGAGGTCTGGTGGCTTGCAGCCTGGGGGCGCAAAGCCCCTGGCTCCGGGTAAGCGGCCCCTGCTCCAGAATGTTTTCCCAATATATAAAACACCTGGATCATTTTACTTCACCGCGGGCTATCGCCTATGGGATACTCGCCCTGACCAGAGCCAAACCTGGCAAGGACGGGCTGGCCCTGCTGCAAAAACTGTGCGACAAACTGGTAAGCCTTTATCAAATACACCAGGGTGTTCACTGGCACTGGTTCGAGGATTATATGACTTACTGCAACGGCATTCTCCCCCAGGCGTTGATGGCAGCCTATCAGGTCAGCGGAGACAAAAGAACTCTAAAAGTAGCGCATGATTCATTAAAACACCTGGTAGAGGTTCTTTTTTGCCAGGGTTATCTAAATATTATTGGCAACCAGGGCTGGTATCAAAAAGGGGGGCGTATTCCTCTATATGATCAACAGCCGGTAGACGCAGCTTCCACTGCTTTTGCCTGTAATGAAGCTTACCAGGTACTGGGTTTAAATGACTATCGGGATTTGGCCCGTCTGGCCTGCCTCTGGTACAAGGGATTGAATGTGAAAGGACTGTCGCTTATCGATCCTATCAGCGGCGGTTGTTATGACGCCCTGACCGAAGACGGTGTGAACATGAACCAGGGAGCCGAGGCGGTATTGAGCTTCCTGGCCAGCCGGGTGGTCATGGAAAAACTGTCCATTTCCGAAGAATTTGAAGAGTCACTTTCCTATTAAAATTTCCCTCAAGCAGCAGCCCGTCCCCAAACGGGCTTTTTGTCTGGTTTCTTTGAGTGAGTTTGTGCAAATGGGACGTGTTACGCGGGGACGTTCTTTATGTAACACAAAATTTTGTGTTACAGAAAGAACGTCCCCGCGTAACACGTCCCCAAACCAATTTTATTGCCGGAAGCGTTCGGGGATCAGATCGGCCAGGGTGCAGTGGGCGACGCCAATGGTGGTGTCGGCCGCTCCATAGTAAACCAGGATTTCATCGTCGTCTTCCAGGATTTCTTTATCCACCCCGGGTGCTGCTCCGCAAGTAAACACCACGTTGGGCACCCAGGAACCGTCCAGCCCGATTTCATAATCCTCTTCTGGTTCCAGGATGGGATTGGGAGAGCGGAAGATCACTTTGGCCGGATTGTTGAGATCAACTAAAATTACGCCCAGGCGGTAGACATAATTGTAGTCCACCCCATGGTAAATCAGCAGCCAGCCATATTTGGTTTTGAGCGGCTGCGCCCCAGCTCCGATCTTTTGGGAATCCCACATCCGACCGGGACGGGGACCAATTATTATAGCATGCTTCTCCCGGATGGGAAATTTAAGTTGGTCAACATAAGTTGCCCAAATGCTAGGTTCTATGCGATGGTAAATAACGTATCGACCATTGATTTTTTCTGGAAATATAATAGCATCTTTATCCCAGATATTTTTAAAGGCCAGCCCTTCCCGTTTCCAATCCCCATAGTTTCCGGCCAGGAAATGCTCAACCGGTATGGAGGCGGCCGCTATTTGCGCGACATTGCCGTCGTAAGCGGTATAGAGCATAAAGATCTTGTCATCGACTACGATGCAGCGCGGGTCCTCACAGCCCATTTTCTCCTCCGGAGTGGCCGGCGATAATATGGGCTCAGGCAGTCTTTCCAAAACACGATAGCCGTCGGTAATAGCCAGACCCACGTGCGATATCCCATCCTCACCTACCGCCCGGTAAAAAAGGTATACTTTGTCTCCGATACGCAGGGCTCCGGGATTTAAAACATATTTGGATTCCCAGGGACTGTGTTCCAGAGGCTCCAGGATGGGGTTGGCTCTATGCCTCTTTAGATATTTGCTCGGTTCATTGGTCGTTTCCTGAACCATAACCGTCACATCCTTGGGGCGGGTGGGAAGCAAAGTGTCCAGCAAATTCTGGTCGCTTTTGCCTTCCTGGATCAGGCGCATAACCAGTTCGATCAATCCGTCCGGGTCATAGCCTAAAGCGTTGTACAAGGCCTCCAGGAAATCATGGTTGAACCAGCGGCTCTCCACACTGGTGGTTAAGGGGGTCGGGACCTTTAAGCCCCCCTTAAAGCTGTAGCTGGCCCAGCTCCAGGCGGTGCAGGTCAAATAGGAACCGTCCTCCAAAACCTGACTCAAGCCGTAGCCTTCGGCCATCAAATTGAAAAGCCTGGCCAGATCGGGCCTCTGCAGTTCATCCTGTATCCTGGCCATATAACGCAATTTGGCAACCAGGTTGCGGTGATGGAAGTTTTCAAACATGTTGTGGGCGGAAAACTCTTCCCCCCGGTGCAGCCCTAAAAGTGAGTTATGCACTTTAACCCCCAGGTTCTTTCTCTGCGAAGAATTGAGGATAAAGAGCCGGGAGTAGTTTTCAGCCAGGGCCAGCCGGCGGAGCAACCCGGTAAAATAGCGTAAGCGCGGGTATTTACCCCCTTTGCCCGGTTCCAGACACTTTATGGCGATGCGGGCGGTTATTCGGTTAAAGCTGGAGATCTTACCTTGACTGACCAGGCCCAAACGCAGGTCATCGGTCAAAACAATAGGCTTGATATCCACCCAGTCGAAATTCTCAGGTTTGATATTATCCACCAGCCAGATAAGATCCCGGTCGGTATAAGTCCAGCTTTCAATCATATTGGCGTAGGTAACCGCATCCCGGGGATCCATTCTTTCGATAAGCTGCTCCGGCTTGTAGTATCCCTGGGGAATCATCAGGTTTATGGGGGGAAAGCGCACAATCATTTCACGCAATATATCTGAACTGATGGTAAACATGCGCCGCTGCGGAAACAGCTCAAAAAGACGTTCCACGAATAAGCTGGTGCCTTCGTCGCTGTGCAGATCACCGGGCAAAACATGCTCCAGGGTTTTCTCCAGTTCCTCCATGAACTTCTCCACCCCGCAGATTATCTCCCGGGGCTTGGCCTTGGGATCCAACCCCAGACCTTCATACACGAAACGGTTGAACTTTTCATCATATTTTTTGCGCAGTTCTTTAAATATATTGTCCGTCTGCACCTGGCACTGGTCTTTACCCAACAGCTTTTTAGGCACGACGATGGGTTTACCGGGAACATATTCCATGTACCCCAGCGGTACGATGGCCGGCCGGGTCAGTTCATGCTGTTGTACCCATTGCCTGGCAAAGGCCGGTTTATGCTGCCAGAAACAATTGGTGAGGTTCTGCCTTATAGACTCAACCTTGCGGACCATAATTTCGTCCCGCTCCGCCTGGGAACCGCACTGGATTTTAGCGGCAAATTCTTGAACGTCCTTAACATAGTCAGCCACCCGGCCATTGTATATCGCGGTAAGCAAAGCCAGAGCAACTCCGGGGTTGACCTGGTCGTTGAAGGCATAGAGCTGCATCAGGTCCATTATCGCGGAAACCCATAACGCGTCGCCCATCCCGTATTCACGGTCCGGGCTGGCAGCCAGTTTGAGAAACTCCTGACCCTGACTGAGCTTTTCCAGCAGAGCTCCATATTCTTTGCATCCCTGCCGGTAACTTTCCAGCAGATCGGGGAATGAATGGCCTATAATATCGGGGCGCTTTATTTCACTGCGCGCCAAAATATCGGCGACTTTGATCACCAGCCGGTCCTTTAGCCAGGTGCTGTGGTCCCGTTTTACCGCTTCAAATACGGCCCGGGCGGTTTGACTGAAAATCCGATTGCGGGCGGTCAGGTTGTGGGTTTTAACCACCCCACCCAGACTTACTTCACATACATTGCGGTTCCAGCACAGGGCCCGGGTCAACAGCCAGAAATCGATGCCGAATCCCCGTATGCTGTCACCCCAAAAGCGCCCTTCATGGGCCAGTTCTTCGATAAAGTCGTGGGAAATAGCATATACCCCGCCCAGGGGATCACCCACTCTAAAACCGTAAAACACCTCCAGGATGGGAGCAGCCAGCATATGGGCAATGCTGTCCATGCCCTGGTAACGGCGCATACTGCCCAGAACCATATCATACTGGCCCTGTATGGGGGTCAGCAGACTTTCCAGCCAGGTGCTGTCTATGCCCGGGCCCTGTTCAGTAGCCATGTTGGCGCTGAACAACAGCAGGTCCGCATCCAGCCGCTTGCTGATCTCGATTATGGCCCGGATGGCCGTTCCCCGGCCGCTTATTTCCTCGTGCATCAAGAATTCGATGTGGGGGTGCTTCAGGCGGGTGCTCCGGATCACCTCCAGGCACAAGGCGGCGGAGGCATCGCCTACGCAGACAATCAACTGCCGGCGGCCGATCCAGGTTTGCAGCACTCTATCAATAGATAATAGCAGCGGGCCGATAGTGTCCGCCTCGTTATAAAAAGGTATGCCGATCACCAGATCATAGTTGGTAAATTCACTTAAATTAGGTGTAATTTTATTAAGCACTTGATCGAAGGTTGCCTCTGCCCCTATACCGCTCAAACAAGCAGTCCCCTTTCTAAAATGGCTTGGTGTCTGTAATAATTATGCGCAAAAGCCCCTGATAATATTTCAAAACACCGCCGCCTCCTATGCTAGATCAAGGACTCGGCCTGGTTAAGAAGCTCGCCGAAAAAGTCCAGGGCCTTTTCAATCGGCTGGGGTGTGGCAAGGTCAACTCCGGCTTTCTGCAGCAGCTTAACCGGGTAGTCCGAACCTCCCGACTGCAGAAACTCCAGGTAGCGTTCAACGGCCGGCCGGCCCTCATCCTCAATCATCTCTTTTATGGCTGTGGCCGCGGAAAAACCGGTGGCATATTTATATACGTAGAATGCCGAGTAGAAATGGGGTATGCGGCTCCATTCCAGAGCAATCTGCTCATCCAGCACCAGCTCCGGTCCGTAGTAAGAACGGTTCAAATCCAAGTAGATCTGGTTGAACATTTCGGGGGTCAAAGCCTCTCCGGCTTCCGCCTTTTCATGGGTGAGCTTTTCAAACTCGGCGAACATGGTCTGGCGGTAGACCGTTCCCCGGAACTGCTCGAGATAATGGTTTATCAGATACAGCTTCTCCTCACGATCGGTTGATTTCTTTATCAAATAATCGATAAGGAGCGATTCGTTCACCGTTGAAGCTACTTCCGCCAGGAATATGGGGTAGCGGCTGTATACGTAAGGCTGGGCCTGATTGGAATAGGCGCTGTGCAGGGAATGCCCCATCTCATGGGCCAGGGTAAACAGGTCATCCAGTTTCTGATCATAGTTCATCAATACATAGGGATGGGTATCGTAGACTCCCCAGGAGTAGGCCCCGCTGGTTTTACCTTCGTTTTCGTAAACATCAATCCATCCCGAGTTCAAACCTTCTTTCATTTTCTGCGCATACTCATCCCCCAGGGGAGCTATTCCTTCCATAACCATTTTCAGAGCCTTTTCATAGGTTATCTCCATCTTGTATTCGTTTACCAGCGGCACATACAGGTCATAAAAATGCAGTTCGGAAAGCCCCAGCAGCTTCTTGCGAAGCCCGATATAACGGTGCAAGTAGGGGAGTTTGCTGTGTACGGTTTTGATCAGGTTGTCATATACCTCGGTTGATATGTTATCCGAATCCAGGGCCGCGGTCAGGGAGTTGGTATAGCGGCGGGCCCGGGAGTAGAATATGTCGCTCTTGATGCTGGCGCTTAAAGTGCTGCCCAGCGTATTTTTCAACTTGCCGTATGAGTCATATAGACCTTCAAAGGCGTCTTTTCTCACCCGGCGATCATAGCTTTCCAACAAGCGTCCCAAACGGCCTTTGGTAATCTCCACTTCTTGCCCGTTCTCGTCCTTTATGGTGGGAAACTTTATATCAGCGTTGTTCAACATAGTAAAAATGTTTTTGGAAGCAGCGGCCAAATCGCCGCTCATCGCCAAAAGCTTCTCCTCCTCAAAAGATAGTATATGCTCCTTCTGCCGCCAGAGTTCGTCAAAGTAGTTTTCGTAAAGTTTCAGTTCACGATTTTCGGTCATAAAGTCCAGGACTCTTTGTTTTTCCAGGGAGTTCAGTTCAGGTACTAAAAACGCGGTGGCACTGCCAATATGGATGCTCAAGGTTTCAATCCGGTCGGCCAGGGCTTGATACCGGTTGTCGCCGTTGTTTTCGTCGCGGCGCATGCGGGCGTAGACATAGAGCTTCTCGCTCCGGCGTTCCAGTTCCTCGATATCTTTGAACGCCTGCAGCATAGTTGCGGCCGAACTCCCCAATTGACTCTGGTATTGCTCAACCTTTTGCAGCATTGCCCCTATGCTGCTGAAATCCTTTTCCCATTCATCTTCATTCTTATAGATATCCTCCAACCGCCACTTGCATAAAGGATCTATTTCGCTTCTCAATTTAGCCTTGCCCTTCATCATTTGTCCTCCTCTATAATGCCTTTTAATGATATATTTTTTCCCTGGGAAATATTAATTAACCACTATTTGTACGCCTCTCCCCCCGGCTATGTACTATTATTGCCAGATTATAGATTATAGAGGCTTACTTGGCAACGCAATTTCACTTAAACATCAAAAAAGAAAGGACGGACCTAATTCTCTCGCATTAAGGTCGCGTCCCCTATAATACTTCAGTTAAATATGCTTAATACTACAACATCGAGCCCAACTGGGAATCCAGCCCTGATTTGCAGTCCATACTTTTAAGGAGTTGCAGGGTCTTTGGGATTGGTGTCTTTTGTTTCGGGCTTGGTGGTATCACCGGGTTTTGTGCTCGACCCGGAGTCCCCCGGGTTGGTTCCCGAACCATTGGTTCCTGTACCTGAACCATTTGGATTGGTTACGGTCCCATTTCCCGGGCTGGTGCCTGAACCGGAATCCCCCGGTTTGGTGCCATTCGAAGGCTGTTGGGTTCCCGAGGCGCTGCCGGTTCCCGGCTGAGTGCCGTTGGTCGTACCGGAGTTGGGGCCTGTGGTCGTTTGCCCGGCCGGTCCCTGGGTTTCAGGAGTCGTTCCCTTGCCTCCCTGAGCAGGCTCGGCACCGTCTTCAGCCGACTCCACAGGTTCACGGGTCACCCAGGTGGGCGGATCATGAATGACATCAAAGGTCTGGCCAGCCAGCAGAGCATCGATGAGGCCTATGGATACTTTTTTATCAGCCTCCCAGTAGCTGGCTCCATCCTTGGGACTGGTGAAGGAATATCCCGGCAGAGTCTGGGTGATTATCTCGCTGTTGGTAAAATCCTTGGCCGCGGACACCAGATAGACCAGGTCGGTCATCGGTATATTGGTTTTGACACTGTCCATCAGCTGGGGAACCAGATCAGGCAGCTTGGTTATAGTCTTGGGCTGCAGCACTTCTTTAGCCAAGGCCTTTAAGAATTTGGCCTGCCGCTGGGTGCGGCCAATGTCAGCCGTGGGGCCTCCTCTATAACGAACGTATTTCAAAGCGTTTTCACCGTTCAAACGCTGGGTTCCTTTGGGTATATTAATATTCAGATAGGGATCTGGATCATAGTGCTTGAAGTCGGTCTCCACATCTATAGTGACTCCTCCCAGGGTGTCAATGATCTTTTCAAATCCCCAGAAGTTGGTAATCACATAGTAATCCACCTTGGTCCCCAGCAAATCTCCGACCACCTGACAGGACCCTTCCGGCCCCTTGGTCAGGTTAATGCTATTGATTTTTACCTGTTTTCCGGCCGAAGGTTCAATCCGGGTATCTCGCGGAATCCAGACCATGACCACTTTCTTGTTCTTGGTGTCGATGCTGGCCAAAATCATGGTATCGCTGCGGGAATTGGCCGACATATCGCGGGCGTCAATACCCATGATCAGGATATTAACCACTTTCCCCTGGGAAACCATTTCCATAATACTCTGTTTAAACCCGCTGCCAAAGAATTTTCCTGCCAGAGCACCGCCTCCGAAAAATAGTATAAATACCCCTAAACCGATTAAAATCTGCTTATAGTTAGCTTTAATCTTATCCATCATTTAACTGAATTTCCTCTCCCCGGTGAATCATATATCTCAAACAACTAATTTTAACAGTTTATCCCGGGCGATGTCCATCCATATTGTGTGTAAAACTGATGGACAATTGGCGCCCGTTCGGTCAGTTAACTTCCAACTCTTCACCGTCTAAACGCCGCATCATTGCTTCTAACAATTGGCTCAAACCCTCTCCGGTCCTGGATGAAACCTTTAGTGCCCCGAAGGCTGATCCTGATTCCTCAAGCAGGTCAGCTTTGGCGAAAACCTGCAATATCTTGTCTTGTTCAGCGCCCAATTCTCCCAAAACCTTCTCCACAACTGCCATTTTCTCAATATATTGGAGGTCGGAAAGATCGATTACATGCACGATCAGATCAGCCCGGGCGGCTTCCTCCAGGGTTGACCTAAAAGCCTGCACCAAGTGGTGGGGAAGGTTCTGGATAAAACCCACCGTATCTGTAATTAGGAAACCCGGGTGGTGGGGCAAGCCTATTTTTCTGGTTGTCGTTTCCAGGGTTTGAAAGAGCCGGCTGTCCGCTTCAGCCTGGTCCTGCCCGCTGCTGTGCCCCATGCGGCACAGGGCGTTAAACAGTGATGATTTGCCTGCGTTGGTGTAGCCGACCAGTGACACTTCTTTAATACCAGCCCGCTGCCGGCTTTTACGGTGCAGGTTCCTGGTTTTTTCTATTTTGGCCAGCTGTCTTTTCACGTCTTGAATCCGCCTCCGGATATAACGGCGGTCCATCTCCAGCTTCTGCTCACCGGCCCCTCTGGTTCCAATGCCCGCCCCCAAACGGCTCAATTCGGTTCCCGTTCCGGTGAGACGGGGCAGGCGATAAGCCAGGGTGGCCAGTTCCACCTGGAGTTTGCCTTCCCGGGAATGAGCCCGTTGGGCAAATATGTCCAGGATGAGCATGGTGCGGTCCACAATTCGCACCTGCAGCCGGTCTTCCAGATTGCGCATCTGAACCGGGGTCAATTCATTGTCAAACACCACCAGGTTGGGGTTCTCTTGCTCAACCAGTTCCTGCAGTTCTTCCAGCTTGCCTTTGCCGATATAGGTGGAGTTGTGGGGACGCTGCTGGGCCTGCACCAGGCTGCCTGCCACTACTCCCCCGGCAGCCTTTACCAGAGCCTGCAATTCCTGAAATGATGATTCAAAATCAACACTTCGGCCCTTCTCTCGAACACCAACCGTTATAGCTCTTTCTTGTCTATCTTCTATGTTTTTTTCTCCCCTCCCTGGCGGCATCGCCTTTAATCTTGCGAGGGGAGTTGTCTCCCTTTTTACCAGTACCAAACTGACGGCTAAAACTTTCACCTGTTTTGGTCTTTTTTCTTCCCCACAGGGACCTTTCCCCGTTTATCAAATCAAGCCTCTGGCAGGCCCTCAAGGCTTCCTCGGCATGGGCCCGGTTGCGCGGATCGCGGAACTGCAGGATGGCTCTTTGCCAGCGGCGCTCTCTGGCCTCCCGGGGGACATGTATCTCCTGCCCGCTCTGAGGGTCCAAACCGCTTACATACATAGCGGTTGACAGAGTCATAGGAGTAGGCGTGAAGTTTTGGATCTGCTCGGGCTGAAAATGCAGCTCGTCTTTAAAAAATTCAGCCAGGGCTGCATTATCCTCCAGACTGCAGCCAGGGTGGCCGGAAATGAAATAAGGCACGATGTAGATGTCCCGTTTCAAATCCTGGCGGATCTCCTTAAATGTTTTGGTGAAGCGCCGGTAACAGGCCAGGGAAGGTTTATTCATCAAACGGGTGACATTATCGGCTATGTGCTCGGGGGCAATCTTCAATTGCCCGCCGACATGATGCTGGCAGAGTTCACGTAAATAACTGCCCGATTTATCCTGCATGGCCAGGTCATAGCGCACCCCTGACGCTACGAAGAGATGGCGTACGCCGGGAAGATCACGCAGCCTGCGCAGCATTTTAACATTAAATGAATGATCGGTATTCAAGTTGGAACAGGTCCTGGGGATGAGACAGCTGCTCTTGCGGCAGGTCCGGCAGTTGCCCTCGTCGCGCCCCTTAAGACGATACATATTGGCTGAAGGCCCGCCCACATCGCTTATAGTCCCCTTGAAATCCGGGTGGGCGATCAGTTTGCGAGCTTCACGGACCAGGGATTCCGTACTGCGGCTCTGGATGAAGCTCCCCTGGTGCAAAGCCAGGGAGCAGAAGGAGCAGGCGCCAAAACAGCCACGGTGGCTGACTATGGAAAACTGTACTGGAATCAGGGCGGGCACGCCGCCCCGTGATTTGTATTCCGGATGCTCCCGGCGGGCAAAATCCATTTCATATATTTCATCCAGCTGTTGGCTCGATAAAGGCAAGGGTGGCGGGTTCTGCACAACCCAGCGCGGCCCGTTTTTTTCCGCCAGGGGGCGGGCACAGTATGGATTTACTTCTCTATGAACCATGAGGGTGGCCTGCATCAAAGCCCGGGGATCGCGCTGAACTTCTTCAAATGAAGGAAGAAGTACGGCTCCTGAGGGCAGTTCCCTGACCCAGCTGCAAGTTCCCCTGAGGTCTTTGATGTCTTCAATCTTTTCCCCGGCAGCGCAGCGTTCAGCCAGGTGCAGCAGGGTGTATTCCCCCATGCCATAGACCAGCAGATCGGCCTTGCTGTCTAAAAGCAGGGAGCGTCTTATCGAATCGCTCCAGTAGTCGTAATGGGCCAGGCGCCTCAGGCTGGCTTCAATACCGCCAATAATCACCGGAACTCCCGGGAAGTGTTGACGAATCAAGTTGCAGTAGACTATAGTGGCTCGATCGGGTCGCAATCCGGCTTCACCGCCTGGAGAATAAAGATCCCGGCGGCGCTTTTTCCGGTCGGCGGTATAATGGTTTACCATGCTGTCCATATTACCGGCCGATACGGCAAAGAATAGGCGGGGGGCGCCCAGCTTGACAATGTCCTCGCCGCCGGTCCATTTAGGCTGGGCAATGACACCCACTTTAAAGCCGTAGCTTTCCAAAAAACGGCCCAGCAAGGCAGCGGCCCAGGCCGGATGATCAACGTAGGCGTCTCCGCTGACAATGATTACATCGGCCTGCTCCCACTCTCTAGAGCGCATATCCTTTTGAGTGGTGGGTAAAAATTGCATTGCCTCTCCTCAAAGCAAACCGAGGAGTATGCCTATCAGTCTGCTTTTTCATCCAAAGCTTCCAACATCAAACTAAAAGTTTCCCATTCTTCATAGGCCAGTCTGAGCTTCTCCTCAAGATTACCGAAAGTTTGAGCTCCCAGCCGGGCCGCTTCTCCCGAAGCCAGGAATTCGGGATCATAAAATTTTTGCTCCCAGGCTTTTTTCTCATCTTCCCATTCCCTGATCTGTCTCTCCAGTTCGTCGATGCGCCTGTTCAGGGTAAATCGTGAAGGCGGTCGCCCGGAGCCGGCCGTGTTTTTTGGCCTTTCCCGCCGGGGCCGGTTAGGGTCGGGAGACTCTTCTACCCGGGCCTGTTTTTCCCGGTAATAGGTGTAATTGCCTCCATAGGGCACCAGGCCTTGGTTCTCTATGGCCAGCACCCTGTTGCATACCTGGTCAATAAAATAGCGATCATGGGATACCATCAAAATAGTGCCGGGAAAACCGGCCAGCAGATCCTCGGCGGCCAGCCTTCCGTGTATATCCAGGTGGTTGGTAGGCTCGTCCAATATCAAAAAATTGGGCTTGCTGAGCAGGGCCTTGAGCAGGGCCAGTCTTCCTCTTTCACCCCCGCTCAGACTGTTCACCTTTTTGAAAACATCGTCCCCGCTAAATAGTATGCTGCCCAAATAAGTGCGGGCCTGCTCCAGGGTTAGTGCAAAATTGTTATAGATCTCCTCCAGCAGGGTGTTTTCAGGATTGAGATTTTCGCTTTCCTGGGCAAAATAGGCGGCACGCACCCGGGAGCCCCACCTGATCTGTCCGGTTTGCGCGGACTCCAGCCCCTGGAGAATTCGCAAAAAGGTGGTCTTCCCCGAGCCATTGGGACCGATCAGGGCGATCTTGTCTCCCCGGCGGATTTTAGCATTTACACCGCCAAACAATTCCACATTGTCAAAACCTTTGCTAATCCCCTCTACCTCCAGTACATCCTCTCCGCTGGAAGGAACCTGGGGAAGAGGCCACGCGGAAAGCACCTGGTCGTCCCGCGGCTGCTCTAGTCGCTCCAGGCGGCTCAATTGGGCTTCACGGCCCTTGGCCTGCCGGGCTTTCACTCCCGCTTTGTAACGGGTTATGAATTCCTGGGTTTTCCTGATATACTCTTGCTGCCGTTCATAAGCTCGTTCCCAGGCCAAATCCTGGACAGCCCTCTGTTTCAAATAATTGCTGTAGTTGCCCGGGAAAGAATACAAACGGCCATTTCTCACCTCAATGATCCGGGTTGCCACTCTTTCCAGCAGCATCCGGTCATGGGATGCCACTAACAGAGTGCCGGGATAGGATGACAGGTAATCCTCCAGCCACTCCACCGAACCGGTGTCGAGGTGGTTGGTGGGCTCGTCCAGGAGCAGGCAGTCCGGGCTGGCGGCCAGCAAACGAGCCAGTTTGATGCGCGTCTTTTGGCCCCCGCTAAAGCTCTCCACCAGCTGGCAGAATTGAGCCGAATTGAAGCCCAGGCCGCTTAAAATACGGCGGGCGTCTGTTTCACAGGCGTAGCCACGGGCCTGTTCGTATTCTTCCTGCAGCCTGGCGTAGCGGCCCAAAAGGCGTTCCAGGTCCTGACCGGGCTGCTTCATCTGTTCTTCCAGCGAAGCCATGTTCTGACGCATGGTGAGAATTTCGCTGAATGCTTCCATTATAAAATCCCACAGCGTAAGCCCCTGGTCTTCAGTATTTACCTGTTCCAGGCAGCCAACGCTTAGGAACTGGGCTTTGCTTATCTGCCCCGCGTCCGGTAGCAAAGTGCCATCCAGGCATTTGAGCAGGGTGCTTTTACCCGCTCCATTCGCCCCTACGAGGCCCACCTTCTCGCCCTTTTGGAGCACAAAATCCACCTCATGCAAAATGCTGCGGCCGCCCAGGCTTTTATCTAGGCCGGCCGCTTGAATGACTATCATTGATAATTACCTGCCACACATTAATAACTCATGCTTACTTTATTACATGCCGGGCCCTTAAAGCAAGCTGCATCTCAACTTCATCAATCAAAAGCTCTGGTTTTCATAGCTTAAGAAAGTCAGGGAAAGCAGTTTTGGTCAGTCTTTAGGAAGTGCCGTATAAAGGATCTGCTAGAACAATGTAATGTCCACGCTGTGTGAAATGTCCCTTTCCTACGCCAACTATAGCAATATGTTTACCATCACTCAAAGCACTCTCAACTTCATTAAGATTATTTGTGGTAGAGCAATTAAATGTACCCCATTTGGGATTTGATGCAACACTATAAAATAATCCTGAGCTTGTTCCAAATCCAGCTTTCTCGAGGTCTACAGTACGATATCCATTGTCAAGTGCATACTGGGCCATGGTCCCTGGATTGACTTCTTTACCCGTAATAAAGGTTGTAACCATGGCCATTGATGTAGGGCCACATCCAGATAGCCCAACTGTATTTTTACTACCAGCTATCTTGCTGTATATCATTGCTCCCCAAGGCCTTTTCCCCATCCTCCTCCCTATGGCATAAAATAAACAACATTGTTAATTATTTGATAGGGATATGTGGGATAATTTTTAGGTAATTTACTGGTCATTCTAATAAGATTTGTTCCATCCGATTTCATACTTGATAGGTATCCATTTATAAATGCAACAATATCGTTTGCTTTTACATCCATTACACTTGAATAA
>JBDKUE010000079.1:0-5644 GCA_039679855.1 Syntrophomonas sp. | reverse complement strand
AATGCCTGCCCGCCCCTGCTCATAGGCATAGGCATCGCGGGTTCGGTTGAGGTGGCGGCCAAGCTGTCCAAGAAGGCTTTGCTGCGTCCTATTGGTTCCCACAATAGCAATCCGCGCGGGGCCCAGTTGGAAGCTATGATCGAAAAAGGCTTGAATGATATAAAGATCGGCCCCGGCGGACTGGGCGGAGAAAACTCGGTAATGGGTGTGCATATCGAACAGGCCGCCCGCCATCCGGCCACCATCGCGGTTGGGCTTTCCACCGGTTGCTGGGCGCATCGCCGGGCAGTCATCAAGATAAACGCCAATATGGAATATGAGACTATTTCACACCAAGGAGCCGTACTATGAAAAAGATACTGACAACACCGATAAAGAGCGAAGACCTGGAGTCCCTGACCGTGGGGGACATCATATATCTAAATGGCTATCTTATAACCGCCCGGGACGACGTACATCAGCGCCTGATCAAACAGCACCGGGAGCTGCCGGTTGATCTGAACGGACTGGCCATATTTCACGCCGGCCCGATCATGCAGGAAATAAAGGAACAGCCGGGTAAATACCGGGTCATCTCTATTGGCCCGACTACCAGCATGCGCATGGAGAAATATGAAAAGGAATTTATAGCTGCGACCGGGGTAAAGCTGATTGTTGGTAAGGGCGGCATGGGCCCGGCTACGCTTGAAGGCTGCCGGCAGCATAAAGCGATTCACACCGTTTTTCCCGGAGGCTGTGCGGTTCTGGCCGCTAATTGTGTGGAAGAGGTTGAGCGGGTGGAATGGCTGGACTTAGGGATGCCGGAAGCCATGTGGGTGATGCGGGTCAAGGAATTCGGCCCCCTAATCGTTTCCATCGACACTCAGGGTAACAACCTTTTTGAGAACAACAAAATCGAATTCAATCGCAAAAAGGACCAGGTCGTGGAGGAAATCTGCCGGCATGTCGACTACCTTGATTGAGCAAATAAATTGTCTGTAATATTGGGGATTCTGCTCCCACTCCGGAACGAGTACACATAGGTACAGAGTTCGTAGTACCGAGCAGGCCGCAACCCCTGCCGGGCATATCGGAAGCCCCGAAACTACCCTTCAAGCGGTCTACCGTGCATCGTTTGAAATATACCCGGTTTGTGTTGAAAGCTGCTCAGTGCATCAATATGGGCGGCTTTTCTCGCTTCCTGCAGAGCCTTTATATCTACGGTGGCAATGGCAATGGCTTCCGTTCCCACCCCCGCATCCAGCAGGGTCTGCCTCAAGCCCGGCGTTTTGATGGGGCCAAAGACCCCGCTGCCACCAAACTGAGCGACATTGGACATTACAATATACTGATAAAACCGGTGGCTGTCGGCAATGCAGCAGCGTCCGTACAGCTGGCTGTCCGGGTTGTTGGCCACGATGAAGAGCATATCCAGCGGCATCGGGTGGATTTCATCCCGGTTGATGCGATGGATGATGTCAAAGTGGCTGTAGTCATAACAGATCAAGATCCCGAAGGCCCATTCTTCCCCATACGAGAAACGCAGCAGCCGGCTGCCCTTGTCCATGATAAAGTTGGCCGGTTCACCGTTTGCGCTCCCCGGAAGGCGGGCGTCATACTGGGAGCGAGTCATCTTGTCATATTGAAAGCGCTTGGTTTCACCGCTGGCGGTGGGGACATAAATGAAGCAGCGGTTCGAGCCATGAGCCAGTTCCGGTCTCTCAAGCGTTTCCGGTTGGGGATCGTACTCCACTCCGGAGATTATTATGGTATTGAAGCTGTGTGCAAAGTCACGCAGTTCTTCGTCCATGGTTAGGGGGAGAAAGACTTCGGGAAATACTAGAAAATCGAGCTTCTGACCTGATAGAAGCAGCTTCTGGCTTAAGAATTTCATGTGCTCCTGAAGCTCCTGCACAAAGCGGGGAGCGTTGGGAGAACAGGAGATGCAGTAGTAATGGTTTATATAGTCCGCTTCATCCATGCACTTCAGCTGGGCAACCCCGATGTTTAATTTATCCCCCCGGGCACAGCGATAGCCGCAGGCCATTAGGTCGATTTCCTGCAAGTATTCCGGTTTGTCCAGGATCTTTTTATAGTCAGGCTGGCCGGTACTCAGATACTCTTCACCGGGTTGGATGGGCGTCCAGGGACACCGGTCTTCCAGGAGGTCGGCCGCCAGTCTTTCCTGGTGGCGCAGGAGCCTCAAGTCGGCCAGGGGAAGATCGACTTCCAGAAAAGCGCTGGTCTCTCCCTGGGTAAAGGCAATGGCCCCGCCCAGGGTCATGGAGCGCTTTTTGGGCCCGTTGTAGCGGAAGGGGGCAAAAACCCCGCTGCCCCCGTAGTTGGCAATATTGGAGATGATCACGAAGCAGGAAAAACGGTGAATGTCAGCCAGGGCGTACTGCATGAACAGCCGGGTTGCCGGGTTGAAAGAGGAGACTACCAGAATCTCGATGTCATACTCGGACATCTTTTTTATAAGATCGGCGTTGGTGTAATCATGGCAGCTGATGACGCCCATGTTGCCGATCGGGGTGTGGAAAACATGTGCTTCTTTCCCGGGATGAAGCTTTCCCTGAGTGTAGTATTTATAGTCCTCCTCGGAAAAGGAAAGCTGTTCAATGAGCACCGGATCATTATCAGGGCAAAACACGGTTACGGTATTGGTGGTTTCGCCCCGCTCTTCATGGCGATAGTGCCCCAGGCGGGCAATGATGATCTGCCGGCAGCGGTCGGCCTGCTCCTGAAAAAGATCCGATGCTACTATATTGCCGGGATGTTCGGATAATACTCCCATGTCGGCGTCTTCTGGGATTCGGGCCAGAACTGAGCGAACCTGCCGGCGCAGCTCTTCCTGATCGCTGCTCGGCTGGATTCTTCCTACATATAGGCCCTGTCCAGCGCGTCGGCCGATCTTGCTTTCTGGATAGGGCTCCTGTACCAGGATCACTTTGACGTTTTCATCCGGCTTATTATCTTGGGGCTTAAAGACCAGTTGGTGCTCCTTTATTTGGAACATAGCGCCATCCTCTTTATAATATGAGTCAAACCTTCTATTTGTTCCCTTAAAATAGCATAAACGGCAAAATTGTTTCAACGCTATTTTGAGCCCCTTATTTAATAGCTTTAATATGGCCGATAATTTCTGCAATGATATCGATTCGCTTAAACGGGGTGATAAGGTAGTACCCGTCTACATAAGGAGAAATCTCCGTGGCCATTGTTGTTGAAATTTCAACCGCCAGGCGGCCGGCCTCTTCCTTGGACAGGTCCCGATAGCGTTCGATAATCTCCGGGGCAACATTTATTCCGGAAATTTCATTGTCTACGAAGCAGGCATTCCTATGGCTCACCAGGGGTAGGATGCCGCCCAGGATCCGGACCGGCAATTCTTGCCGGGCTGCTTTTAAATTCTCGACAGCCTGCTGAGAAAGAACCGGCTGGGTCAAAAACATGCCGACCCCGCTGCCTATTTTCCGGCGGGCGCGCTGCAGCTGGCTGTTGAAATTGCGGGCGTTTACATTCAGGGCCGCGCAGATGTTAAACGGTGACGAAAACACGGTGTCATTGAGGCTACTGATGTAGTCGGCCAGAACAGCGGAATTGAAGTTGAACACGCCTTTTATCTCGTCCCGCTGGGCGGTGGGTATGGGGTCCCCGGTCACCACCAGGACGTTGTTGATATCCTCAATGTTCAAGCCCAGGAGCAGGGCTTTGGTGGCGTTGATGTTCCGGTCCCGGCAGGTCATGTGTGGAATAGGAGTAACGCTCAGTTCTCTTTTCAGCTTGCAGGCCATGAGGCTGGAATCCACCCGGGCCCGGGCAATTGGGCAGTCGGCAATGGTTATGGCGTCCACTCCCAGCTCCTTGAGCCTCCTGGCGCTGTCCATGAAAAAGTCTATATCGGTGTCCACCGGGGGGTCCAGTTCTACCGCGATGATTTTTTGCCCAAGCCCCAGTTTCTCCAAAAGCAGGTTGCGGGCAGGGGTCTTCTTTACCGGTGCCTTTTCAGGCTTGACCGGAGGGGCCAAGTCTTTTTGGGAAAGCCCTTTTACCCGGACCGCCATCTCTTTTATATAATCAGGCGTAGTGCCGCAGCAGCCGCCCAGGATGGCCACTCCCCGCCTGGCGATCTGCAGCATCTGCGCGGCGAAGTAATCCTTATTGTTTTCAAAAAAGGTTCTATTGTTGACGATGGTGGGATATCCTGAGTTAGGCATTACGGATATGGTCTTGCCCCTGGTGTCGATGCCCTTAATATATTCCAGCAGGTGATAAGGACCGGAAAAGCAGTTAAAACCACAGGCGTCAATGGCTGGCACCCTTTGTATGTTCTCGATCAACTGGCGGCCGGATTTGCCCAGCCGGGTGAAGCCTTCGGGGGATACGGCAAACTCCACTACTATATAGGCCCTTGGATTTTTCTCTTTTATATACCTGGATAGATCTGCCAGATACTCATCGCTGCTAAAGGTTTCAAATAGGAAATGAGAGGCATTAAGGGCCAGGAATATATCGATAATTTCTCGGTATTCGCCGGCCAAATCGGAGCCTTCCTGGTCAGCGACGGGTCCAATGTCGGCAAAAACCCGCACATCAGTTTCCCGGGCGGCTTCCATGGCTATTTTATAACCTGCTTCGATCACCTTTTTTACGGCATCCCCGTCACCGGCCAGCCCAACTCGATTGGCAGCGAAGGTATTGGTTTTGATAGCCTGGCAGCCGGCGTTTATATATTCACGGTGAATATTAAGTACCGTGTCGCGATCGGACAGATTGGCCAGCTCGCAGGGGCTTACCGGATTTTGGGCCACACTTGCATAATAGGTTCCCATCGCTCCGTCAAAGATCAGGGGTTTTTTCATCTCGCTCATAGTTTTCACCTTCAGAATAATGTTTGACGCCCACTGACGGGCTAATACGGCGGTGCCGGGATGGCAAGGAGCCGCAGCTACTAGAATAATTCAATACAAAGTATTGTCAATATTCTATAAATATATCTTCAACGTCAGGGAATAGCAAGGATTGTAACTACAATAACAAAGGACTCACACCAGGTATAGCCGGTCACAGTTCTAGTATTGCCTCTGGTAAAGGGCTCAAGTATAGTAAGAGTAAGTTATTTCCAGAATTATTATAAGGGGATTTGCTCAAAAGAAATGATGCGTTATACGACCCGCCCGGAGTACCGAAATATAAAAACATTACCATTTAGCAGAGAACGGAAGGCCGGATTCCATTTAGTGCAGACCTAATGAAGAAAACAGATATTATAGAGGGGCCATTGGACTAAAAGATATGAAATATTTAATAAGTGATGCCAGAGAACTCCCCAGGGCGAAATTGGAATAATAGCACAAGCTTATACTGCGACATGACCGCTGGCGACATATTTGCGAACCGGTATATTATTGCATTAAGGGGAGTAATACTTGCTTATTGGACGGCAATCGTACGGGGATTACCCCGCATTTAGTATTGGGGGTTCTCTCCGGAGCGAAAAAGGTGTCGTATTTTGATATAAGAGATGCTAAGCCCTTTTTTAAAAAAAATCCCATTTATCTTCCACTGTGAACAATAATACTATTGCCAAACGGGAGGTTTTGGTTATACTTATATTAGACCGAACGGTCGGTTTATAATTAACAGAGGAGAACACTATGAA
>JBDKUE010000256.1:0-2914 GCA_039679855.1 Syntrophomonas sp. | reverse complement strand
CAGAAGGTTCTGGGCTGGCGTGAAGTTCCCATAGACAAGACCAACGTCGGCGACAGCGCCAGGGCGGCTATGCCCAGGTTTATTCAGGTTTTTATCGAAAAGGATCCCTCCATTACAGATCCCATGGATTTTGAAAGAAAGCTCTATGTGATAAGAAAACGGGCGGAACGCGTCCTGGTGCCCATGGCTGAAGAAAAAGGCGGTCCAATACCAAAAGCTTTTTGGATTCCAATTTCGAGGATTACCAATGCATCAACGCCAAGGACCAGGATGTAATTGTCATTGGCGGCGGAGATACCGGAACCGATTGTGTTGCAACCGCCCTAAGACACGGCTGCAAGAGTATATATCAATTTGAGATTATGTCCGAGCCGCCCGTCAAGAGGGTTCAAAAGGATAATCCCTGGCCGGAGTGGCCGCGCAAGCTCAAGGTGGACTACGGTCAGGAAGAAGCCATCAGCCGGTTTGGAAGCGATCCCAGGAGATATTGCATCTTAACCCGCAGGCTTAGTGGGAACAAAAAAGGCAATGTCAAAGAGGTTCATACCATGAATGTGGCCTGGATCAAGGACGGCCGGGGCAGGCTGGTTCCCCAGCCCATCTCCGACAGCGAAAAAGTATGGAAGGCCGACCTGGTGATACTGGCCCTGGGATTTGTGGGGCCTGATGAATCTATAATGGAAGCTTTTAAACTGAACCGGGATGAGCGCAGCAATGTAAAGGCTGAGTACGGTGTTTTCACCACCAATACGAAAAAGGTCTTCGCCGCAGGGGATATGCGACGGGGTCAGAGCCTGGTGGTCTGGGCCATTCAGGAAGGAAAAATGGCCGCCCGGGAAATAGACAAATACCTGATGGGCAAAAGCGTGCTATAATAAATCGAATCAGGCCAATAAAATAAAAGGCTGCTGATGATAAACGATCAAGCAGCCTTTTTTATGCGCCGATTGGCTTAAAGAAAATGGCTTGTATGCATAAAACATTTCTCAACAGGATATGGATTTTTTTGCCAGGGGAGGTCGGTAAAAACGTTGTGTTTCCTGGAATACAACGTTTTGAAAACATGGACAAGCCCAAAAAACGACACAAAATGGTTGTAAATTTATGCACTTGAATGTATAATTATTAAAGTTATTTCCAAAGGAGGGTCCATGGTCATGTTTAAAGTAGGCATTATTGGCGACGGTTACACGGCAGCTGATCTGCTGCGGCTCATCGACGGACACGGCGGGATGGAAGCAGTCTGCGTTTTATCAACGGAGCACGTGGGCAGACGAATCGACCACATCTATCCGCAGCTTACCGGCTTTTGTTCCCTGGTCTGCGAGCCAAGCAGCGTGCAGGCTTTAAAAGGCCGGTGCGATGCAGTGTTTCTGGCTTTGCCGCACGGCCTGTCAGTGCCTATGGTTAAAGAAATCCTCCCCATGGGGATAAAATGCGTAGATTTTGGTGCCGATTTCAGGCTTAAAGATACAGCGGTATATGAAGAATACTACGAGTTAAAACACCAAGGGCAGGATATTTTGGATGAAGCTGTGTATGGATTGCCGGAGCTCTACCGCGATAAGATAAAACAAACTAGAATCGTGGCCAATCCCGGCTGTTATCCGACCAGCGCCATCCTGCCCCTGGCTCCTTTATTAAAGGCCGGGCTGCTGGATATCGAAGGGATTATTATAGACTCTAAAAGCGGAGTCACCGGAGCCGGGCGGGAGCCCAAGAGCAGCAGCCATTTTTGCGAAGTAAACGAGGGGCTGCATGCCTACGGAGTGGGGACCCATCGCCACGCCCCGGAAATCGCCCAGGAGCTTGCCATAGCAGCCGGGAAGCCGGTGGAAATGTTTTTCACCCCCCATCTGGTCCCTATGAACCGGGGGATTTTGAGCACCATCTATGCCCGGCTGGCACCAGGAGCAGAACCAGGAGACATACGCCAGGCCCTGGAAGCGAAATATAATGAGGAGCCCTTTGTGCAGGTTCTGCCCCCCGGGGTTATGCCCCACACCAAGTGGGTCTACGGCAGCAACCAGGTCCACATCGGGATCCACGTGGACGAAAAGCGGCGCATGATCATCCTGGGCTCGGCTATCGATAATCTGACCCGGGGAGCCTCGGGAATGGCTTTACAAAATATGAATCTGGTTCTGGGACTTGAGGAAACTCAAGGACTTAATTTCCCGGGAGTTCACCCCTAAATCTTAAGCAGGAGGAGAACAAGTGAAATTTATTGAAGGTTCAATTACTGCCCCTCAGGGATTTCTGGCTACAGGGGTGGCAGCGGAAATAAAATACAAGGATAAAAAGGATGTAGCGATAATATTTTCTCAGATAGAATGCAACGCTGCAGCGGTCTACACCATCAATAAGGTTCACGCCGCTTGCATCGACCTGTGCCGGGATCACCTGCAGGATGGTCGGGTTCAAGCGGTGGTGGTAAACAGCGGCAATGCCAATGCCTGCACCGGCCGGCAGGGCATGGAGGACTGCAAGGCAATGGCCAACCTGACCGCCGCCCACCTGGGAATTAAAGGGGATAAGGTTCTGGTAGCCTCTACCGGGGTAATCGGCGTGTTTATGCCCATGGATAAAATCATGGCAGGAATAGAAATGGCGTCAGCCGGCCTATCGGAAGACGGGGGCCACGCCGCCGCCCAGGCCATCATGACCACCGACCTGGTTTCCAAAGAAGTAGTGGTGGAATTAAAAATCGGAGGCCACATGATTCGAGTAGCGGGGATGGCCAAGGGATCAGGAATGATCCATCCCAATATGGCCACCATGCTGGCCTTTATCACAACAGATGCTCATGTATGCAGCCATAGTTTACAAAAAATGTTAAAAAGCGCTGTAGACCGGTCTTTTAATATGATAAGCGTGGATAGGGACACCTCCACCAATGATATGGCCTTGATCA
>JBDKUE010000120.1:0-17351 GCA_039679855.1 Syntrophomonas sp. | reverse complement strand
AAAAAGGCTCAAAATATCCCTTTGACATGTTAGCCGAAGAAATACGCAAAGAAACCGGCACTGATCCGGGATATCTGTTTCTTCATTTAAACCTGGTCGGGCACCCTGATTTTGTAGACGATAAGATATCCTATGATTATCTTTTTTCCGGGGAAGACGCAAGCTCGCTGGGAATTAATATTAACATTCAAAACAAGGATTTAAAGGGAATACTTGAACTTACTTTTAACTACCGGACCGAGTTTTTTACCGAGGATGAGATAGCAAACATATTCAATTCTATAGAAAACATCCTTGCCGTTTGCCTTGATAATCCGGACATGCCGGTTTCCCAGGTTTCATTGATTACTGAACAGGAAAGAGAAATCATCCTGGGTGAATTTAACGATACCAAAGCTGATTTTCCCTTCACTACCACCATCAATGAACTGTTTGAAAAGCGGGTAAAAAAGAACCCTGATAAAACCGCACTGGTTTACAAGGGGCGAAAGCTTACTTATGGTGAGCTCAATAGCAGAGCCAACCAGCTGGCCCGTTATTTACGAAAACAGGGATTAAAACCCGACCATACCGTTGCTATAATGGCCGACCGGTCTGTTGAGGTAATAATCGGGATGCTGGCGGTTTTAAAAGCGGGCGGAGCCTATGTCCCGGTTGATCCCGAATATCCCCAGGAGCGCATCAGGCATATCATCAATGATTCAAATTCCCGGTGGCTTATAAGCAGGAACGGTCTTGATAAATCTATAGAGTTCTCCGGCGAAATAATTGACATTGGCGACGAACGCTATTTTAGCGGAGACAAAAGGAACCTTTCCCGTCTGAACAAACCTGATAATCTGATGTATGTAATCTATACATCGGGATCAACCGGAAAACCAAAGGGGGTTATGATTGAGCACCGCTCGGTTGTCAATTACATCAACTGGCATATGAATTATTACGGCATAAACGAAGCTTACAATTGCGCCGCCCATGGTTCTTTCAGTTTTGACGCCTCGGTTCCGCAGATATATTCGCCGCTGCTTTCCGGAGCCGAGCTGCATATTATCGATGCCGAAATCAGGCTTTCCCCCATAGAATTAAATGAATATTTTGAGAAGAACAATATAAACCATGCCGATCTTCCCACCCAATTCGCTGAACAATTCATGATGAATGTAAGCAACCAGTCTCTAAAGAGCATAACCACCGGGGGAGAAAAACTCAATTATTATAAGCTGCAAAACTATAAGCTGGTTGATGAATACGGACCCACTGAATACACGGTTACCACCACCTATTTTAATATTGACAGGCAATATGATAAAACACCGATTGGAAAACCGATAAACAACACCAGAATCTACATCCTTGATAACAACAACGGCCTGCAGCCCATAGGCATACCGGGCGAATTATGCATCGCCGGGGCTGGAATAGCCAGGGGGTATCTCAACCGGCCGGAAATGACCGAAGAGAAATTTGTGGCTGATCCCTTCTTCCCGGGTGAAAAGATGTATAAAACTGGCGACCTGGCCCGGTGGCTTCCTGATGGAAATATTGATTTTATTGGGAGAAAGGATTTTCAGGTCAAGATCAGGGGGTTCAGGGTTGAACTGGGAGAGATTGAAACGGCCTTGCGGCAGAATGAAGGCATTTGCGATGCCGTTGTCATAAGCAGCAAGAACGAAAACGGCAACGATTTTCTGTCCGCCCATGTGGTCCTTGACAACAATATTGAGATTAACAACGAGATATACCGGATTGTCACGGTGGCTCAGGATCCATCCCTGATAGACCGTATGGAAATTGAGCATGCCGGGGCCTGGGCTGACTTCTCGGTTAGCGACAAGTTGAACATGAAATACTGGAGAAAATTATATGAAGCATTTCCTGATTACCAGTTTGCCATCCTTGACGGCAATGATGAAATAGCTGCCCTGGGCAACAATATTCCTGTTTACTGGGACGGTAGCGAGGAGAATCTTCCCCCTGGTTGGGATGGCGGCCTGGTACGCGGTTTTGAAAACAAAGAGCAAGGCGTTAAGCCAAATACATTATGTGCCCTGGCGGTTGTGGTAAACAAAAAAATAAAAGGCGGGGCATTGAGCTACGAAGTTGTTAAAATAATGAACAAGCTGGTCCTTGCCACCGGGCTTGAAAATATGATTCTTCCGGTCAGGCCCTCCGCCAAGGAAGAGTTCCCCTATACGGACTTTGTGGAATTTGTTCACAAAAAAAGGGAGGATGGCCTTCCGTTTGATCCCTGGGTTAGAGTGAACATAAGACTGGGCGGAGAAATAGTGGGATATTGCCTTGCGTCCCAATGCTTTGAAGGCACAATTGAGCAGTGGGAGGAATGGGCCGGCCAAAAATTTGACCACAGCGGCGATTATGTAGTAAAAGGCGCTGCCAACCTTGTAAAGATCGATATTGAGAACAACAAAGGAACTTATTACGATAAAATTGTCTGGATCAAACAATTCCCTGAAATGTATGCCAATACGCCTGTTAATACATTGAATATTGAAACCCTGCGTAAATACCTTTCCCTCCATCTACCTGATTACATGATACCGGCCAAATTTAATTTTATAAAAGAAATTCCCCTGACCGCCAACGGGAAGATCGATAAGCAGGCCTTGTTGGCCGGGCTTTCTTCTGACGAGCATACAGCCGACTACGTTCCTCCCCGAACCGCAAAAGAGCAGATACTGGCCGACATCTGGAAGTCAATCCTGCGGCTGGACCGGGTGGGCATAAACGACAACTTCTTTAATCTGGGCGGCGATTCGATAATGGGCATACAAATTGTTGCCCGGGCCCGGGAGGCGGGTCTGGGCTTGCTGGTCAAGCAGTTGTATGTACACCCGACAATTGCAGAATTAGCGGCTGTGGCAAGTGAGGCCGAACAAATTCAGGTTGAGCAGGGAATGGTAAGCGGCGAGGCCGCGCTTACCCCGATACAAAGATGGTTTTTTGAGAGAGATTTTAATAAGCCCAATCATTTTAATCAGGCTTTTTTGCTCAAGTTTAAAGAAGAGGGTGAATTCGAATATATTGAAAAAGCCTTTGCATTGTTGATGCGGCATCACGATGCTCTGCGGCTCAGATTCCAGCTTGATCAGACCGGTCAATGGAAACAATATTTCTCCGATGATGAAAAACAGCTGTCTTTGAGTAAATATAATTTAACCGCCATACCGGATAAAGAGCAGGCGAAATATATTTCCGAGTGCTGCACGCAAATTCAGGGCAGCCTGGATATAGAGAACGGGCCCAATGTTGGGTTGGGATTCTTTGCGGGACACAGCGATGGGCATTCGCGGCTGCTTATAGCCATCCACCACCTGGTAATCGATATGGTTTCCTGGAGAATCATTCTGGAAGATTTTCAGGATGTCTACTTAAGCCTGGCCCAGAATAAGGAAGTTAAGCTGCCGCGGAAAACTTCTTCCTTTAAAGACTGGAGTCAAGCCCTGGTTAAGTACTCCAACAGCGATATTTTTAATTCCGAATGGGATTACTGGATCAATGCCGGTAAAGAATCAACGCTGCTTCCTTACGATAAAGATGCGGATTCTTTTTTGATTGGGGATACCAAAAACTACACTGTTTCTTTGGATGTCGATGAAACCTTAGCGTTGCTTAACAAAGTCCCGGATGTATACCATACCCGTATAAATGATATTCTCCTTTCGGCATTGGTTATGGCCGCATTTCAATGGACCGGCCATAAAGACCTGTTGCTGGATTTGGAAGGGCATGGAAGGGAAGACTGCATTGGCGGGGTGGAAATATCCCGTACGGTGGGCTGGTTTACCAGCATATATCCCGTACACCTTCAATTGCCGGACATGCCTCAGGGCAGGATCGATGATGGCTTTATCGCCAGGACCATCAAGAACGTAAAAGAGCAGTTAAGAGCGATTCCCAATAATGGGATCGGGTATGGAATATTAAATTACCTATCAGAAGATGAGAGAACCAAATATCTGAAGGAGAACCTTCCACCGCAAATCAGTTTTAACTACCTGGGCCAGCTGGACAGCAGCCTCAATGAAACCAGACTGTTTACCCAGGCCCAGGAAGACGCCGGGCTGGTTGTTTCTCTGGAAAATCAAGGAATCCATCCGGTTGAGATTGATGGATATGTCGCCAATGACCGGCTGGAGATGATATTTAACTACAGTTTAAATCTATTTGACGAAGAGACTATTGAAGCATTTGCCGATAGTTTCAAAGAAAGCCTAAAAAACATCATAGTTCACTGTCAGCAGCTCGAATCAGGCGGATATACGCCTTCTGATTTTCCGCTGGTTAAACTGACCCAGCAGGATGTGGACAGGTTTACCAGCGGGCAAAAGATTGAGTCAATTTACGAGCTTTCACCGCTGCAAGAGGGGCTCCTTTTTCATGCCCTTCTGGCGCCTGATTCCAATCAGTATCTTACTCAAACCCACTGGATCATGGAAGGCCGGCTTGATGAAAATGCTTTTAAACAGGCCTGGCAGGAATTGATAGATTATCATGCTATTTTTAGAACCTCTTTTGCCTGGGAAGGGCTTGAAAAACCGGTGCAGATTGTTCACGAGCATGTAGAGCTTCCCTTTAATTATGTGGATTTGAGAAAATATCCGAAGGCCGAACAGCAGACCCGGTTTGAAAATATTCTGAAGGATGATCATCAGCTGGTTTTTGATCTTCATAATCCCTGTCTTTTGAGATTTTACCTGGTGCGCATGGAGGACAATTCATACCGGTTTATCTGGACCGATCATCACATTCTTACCGACGGTTGGTGTGTGTCGCTGCTGCTGCAGGAAGCCATGCAAAGATATAATGGGAAGGTAAACGATATTAAACTGGATATTCCTGATCCGGCCCCCTACAGCAGCTATATTTCATGGATCAAAAAACAGGATAAAAACGGGGCTAAAGAGTTTTGGAGAAAACATCTTGAAGGAATAGAAGAACCGACCCGGCTCAATTGTCATAAAAAGAATACCATTCTTGATATTCACAAGCCGATTGATAATCTCCAGGAAACAATTGTGTCATTGGATGAGAAATATACTGAACAACTAAGCTCGTTTACCCAAAAATATCATATAACCATAAATGCCCTGGTGCAGACTGCCTGGGCGGCCGTATTAGCATTGGGCAGCAATGAAAGAAATGTACTGCTGGGCACCATTGTATCAGGAAGACCGGAGCAGCTTCGTGACGTCGAGAAAATGATCGGTTTATTTATCAACTCCCTCCCGCTTAAAATTAGCATTGAAGAACAGAAAAATGTCATTGAACAGATTAAGGATCTGCAAAATACTATTCAACAGTTAAACTCCTACGGCTATTTATCTTTAAATGAAATACAGGAATACAGCAGCGTTCCATCCGGTCTTCCCCTCTTCTACAGCCTGTATGTCTTTGAAAACTATCCTTATGATGAGTCGACTGTAAATAAACAATTGTTAACAATTACTGATATTAAAGTCAATGAGAAGGCCAATCTACCTTTATCTTTAATAGTATTCCCGGGAAAAACGCTGAATTTCAGAGCCTCGTACGACGGAGACGTATTTGAGGATGACAGCATCCTGGGCTTGCTTGAAGATCTGCAGACTATTATCAAGTGGATTATGGAAAACCCGGAAAAACCGGTTGCCCGGATAGTGGAGCAGATGTTTGAGGAAAGATATCTAAAGATAAATCCGGCCATGCCTGAAACCCACTACCCGGTATCGGCGGCGCAGAAGAAAACTTATCTTATTGACAGTAAAGAAGAGGCCGGTACTATCAACAATCTCCCCTATACAGTGATAATTAAAGGCAGCCTTGATTCGGCCCAACTCAGTAAAGCAATAGATATTATCATTGAAAGACACGATATTTTAAGAACTTCCCTGGAGATGATTGACGGTGTTCCGGTGCAGAAGGTTCATAAGCGCATCAAATTAAAAAGAACCTTTGAAGAATGCAATGAAGATGATATTGATTATAAAATCAGTAATTTTGTAGCTCCCTTCAATCTGGAGGCTGCTCCGCTCTTTAGGATTAAACTTATCAAGACATCTCCTGGCAAGCATTATCTTCTTTTAGATTTTCACAGAATTATTTTTGACAATTACGCAGTTGATCTGTTTATAAACGAATTATTCAGTATTTATCAGGGTAAACAATTAAACGAACCTGCCGTCCAATATAAAGATTACGCATCATGGCAGGAGTCTTCATTATCATCGGCCATGTTCAATAAGGAAAAGAGATACTGGATAAATATGTGTTCTCCGGAGACTCCGGTTCTGGATCTGCTTCCTGACCGGGTTGCCCCAAATGCCTCGGTTTTTGAAGGCGGCTGCTATAATCTGCGTTTTGATACCGAAACCTGCGAATATATCAGAGCCTTAAAGATGTCTGAAGACACTGATATATCCGTGATTTTAGCTGTTGCAGTCAACATTTTGCTTTATGAATACACCAACCAGGATGATATAATAATTGGCTTATCGACGGACGGTAGAAACAAATATTCCAATATGATGCTGGGGGCATTTGAAAACATACTTCCTTTAAGGAATTACCTGCCCCATGACACAAGCATCGGCCAATTTATATTTGAAGTGAAACAAAATATTGATGAGGCTTTCCTGAATAGGAATTACCCCATAGATGCCCTGTATGAACAGCTGAACCTGAAACGGAACCTGGAACGGGATCCGCTTTTTGATGTTGTTATTTCATTTGATGGTCAGAATGACTTTTACGATGTACCAGGCCTAAAAGTTAAAACAGAGCCGATTGACACGGGATTCTCAAGGTATTATATCTCGATGAAGCTGGCGGAAAAAGAAAATGGAATTGAGGCCAAAATAAATTATCGCAAAAGGTTGTATTGTGAAGAGACGATTGTGAGAATGACCGGACATCTGGCCAATATTATCAAAGAGATGGCCCTGGATAGAAATAAAAAGATCAGGGATATCGTTTATATGTCCGAACCGGAGAAAAATCAGCTGCTCTTTGCCTTTAATGACACCCGGAAAGACTATAAGGTCCAAAGGACAGTCCAGGAATTGTTTGAGGAACAGGTGGATAGAACGCCTGATAAAGATGCACTGGTGTTTAATGATAAGAGATTAAGCTACCGGGAATTCAATGAAAAAGGCAATAAACTGGCTTCGCTATTGAGAGAGAAAGGCGTTAAACCGGACATCCTGGTGGGAATCCTGGTTGAGCCTTCCATTGAGATGATGGTTGGCATTATTGGCGTTTTGAAATCAGGCGGTGCCTACGTTCCGATTGATTCCTCATATCCGCCGGAGCGAATCGAATATATTCTGCAGGATAGTAAAGCTTCGATTTTACTAACCCAAAAACATCTGGCTGGTATGAGTATGTTTAAGGGAACCGTTATCAATATTGATGATGAAAGCCTTTTTGAACATTCAATAGCAGGCAATATTAGCAATATTAATAAACCATCCGATCTCGTCTATGTCATATACACTTCAGGATCAACCGGAAAACCAAAAGGCTCGATGATAGAACATCATTCACTGGTAAATTTGAGCCTTTGGGGACGGGAATACTTGGGCATAAAACCGGAAGACAACACCGTAAAGTATTTATCTTTCGGCTTTGATGCATCGGTAGTGGAGATTTTCCCACCTCTCGTTTCCGGTGCTGCACTGCATATAATCGATAAAGATATGAGGCTTTCCATAAACGATTTAAACGAATATTTTGAAAGGAACAATATAACTGCGGCCACTTTTCCAACTCAGTTTGGTGAGCAGTTTATGGAATTCGCGGATAATAGATCGCTTCGATGGATAATGATGGGGGGCGAAGAACTTCGCAGCGTTCCTGATCGGCAGTATTCGGTTATCAATGCCTATGGACCTACCGAATATACCGTTTGCACCACCACCTGCCGGGTTGATAGAAAATTTGAAAAGATACCTATCGGCAAACCTCTTTATAATACCAACATTTATATCATAGATGAATTTGACAACTTAAAACCGTGCGGTATGCCCGGGGAGTTGTGTATTTCCGGGGAAGGGATAAGCAGGGGCTATATCAACCGGCCGGAACTTACCAGCGAGAAATTTGTGCCCAATCCCTTTTCTAAAGAACACAAAATGTACAGAACAGGCGACATTGCCAGGTGGCTGCCGGATGGTAATATCGAGTTCCTGGGCAGAAAAGACGGTCAGGTTAAACTAAGGGGTTTTAGAATTGAGCTCGGTGAGATCGAGCAAGTTCTGTTAATGGTTGATGGAATTACTGATGCGGCGGTAATTGCCAGAACCGACGCCAATAACAACAAATATCTCTGCGGGTATTATGTCGGTGAGCATGAAATGCCAGCTGAAGAATTAAAAAATGAAATAGCCAGAGAACTCCCCGACTATATGGTGCCGGCTCATTTAATCCGCTTAAATGAATTGCCTATGACTCCCAATGGAAAAGTAGACCGAAAAGCGCTCCCCGAGCCCCAAACCGGCTTAGAGCAGGGCCAAACCTACATAGCTGCCAAAACTAAAAAGGAAAAGGATATTTTGGAAGTCTGGAGATCGGTATTGGGAATCGAGTCGATCGGGGTCAACGATAACTTTTTCCAACTGGGAGGGCATTCCTTAAAGGCGGTTACGGTTGCTGCGCTTTTACAGGAAAACTATGATATTCAAGTTTCCGATATTTTTAAATATCAAACCATTGCCGAACTAGCGCAAAATATAAACGAAAGCAAAGATAATCTTAAAGCCAAACTTAAACGTATGAAGGATTATTTTGCTAATAAAACAGAAAACGCCGAAATGTCCCTGAAGTATAAAGCCGAAAAGGAACAGTATGAACATAAGAACCAAAGATTTGTTAATATCGATCTATCTCAGCAAAAGGAATACAAAGATATTTTATTAGCCGGTTCCACCGGGTACCGGGGCGTTTATTTACTCCATGAACTTTTGGCCCAAAAGAAAAGCCATTTATATCTACCCATTAGAGGTGCAAGCTATAATGAAGCCGAGAAAAAGCTCATAGATAGACTGGACGGATATTTTGGAAAGGGCACTTATGAAAAATTTATGGACAGAATCACCATTTTAAATGGTGATCTTACACGTGAAAACTTTGGGATTCCCATTGATATGTACAGCGAATTATCGCAAAAGGTAGATTGTATTTTCCAATGTAGTGCCTATTTAAAACACTACGGAAGCCGCGATGATTATTATAATGGAAACGTAGAAACAACCCGGTCGCTTCTTGCATTTGCAAAAACCGGAAGAGTGAAAGATTTTAATCATCTGTCGACCTTGAGTGTTCTGGAAAACCATAATAAAGGCAAGATGAAGTCTCTGGTCACCGAATATGATTTCGAACTGGATGAGCTGGTCGATAGCCTGTACGTAAAAACAAGGTTTGAAGCCGAGAAGTTGGTTCGGGATGCCAGACAGGACGGAATAGCTGCAAATATCTACCGGCTTGGTCTGGTAACACTTGATTACAGTTCAGGCATCCTTCAGCAGAATATTGAAGATACGGTATTCTATCAGAAGACTCGAGCATTTTTGAATATCAGTGCCGTCCCCGAAATACTTGATAGAGATCCGCTGACTTTTGTTGATTATGCGGCCAAAGCGGTCGTGTTGTTATTTGATAAAACCGCTTTGATGAATGAAACCTATCACATTATAAACAACGGCTATACTGCACTCTCCAATGTTTTGTCAGATGCAGGCTTGAACCTTAATATCGATAAAATGGATATAATGAAGTTCATCGATTTTATTGATAGAAATCATAAGAATGAATATATAAAGGACTATATCGAGATACTCCTCCTGCATCTGGGAATACTGAGCGAAATACCGGTTGATGAATATTTTGAAAATCTTCCGGAAATAGCGATGGTAAAGACAAACTTAATCTTAAGCCGGTTAGGGTTCGAATGGCCGGAATTTGAGGCTAAAAAGATGCATAACCTGATAATAAAATCCCTGTTTGAGAAAGTAGAATTCTTAAAAACGGTTCCTTTATTCTCGTCTCTCAATATCAAGCAAATTGAGGATTTATCAATGATCGCCAGAACGGAAATATATCCCGATGAAACGGATGTCATATTTCAGAACGACACCAATGAAAACCTTTATATTATTCAAGACGGTAATGTTGAAATAAGCAGACTGTCAAAAAGCGGCTGGCAGGGAACCATTGGAGTCTTAGGCGCCGGTGATTTCTTCGGGGAGGACAATATAATCGGGAATAATACTGCATCAGTGACAGCGGAATCAATATTTGGAGGTCTCCAAATATTGAGTTTTAAGAGAGAAGATATAATAAACTTCATCCAAAAACATCCCGAATTAAGCTTCGGGTTCTTACAGCAGCTATCCAGTAAAATAAATAAACTGGTTAAACTGGTGGTGAATTACAGCTAAATATAAATCTGAACCGGACACTGGTTTTTCTTACAATAATGATGCAACCGGTCAGGTCGTAAATACAACTGTTCATGACGCATCGCTCAGAAGATTTATACGTCAACGCTAGGAAAATAATATTTCTCAAAACTGGAAGAGGCTATAACAGAAGTACATACTGTTATAGCTTTTTCTTACAACTTCACCTTTTGTCTTACCCCACAGTGGCTATCGCAATCCGATTTTTTTCTTTACTACAATCGTGTCTTACCCCACAGCGAAGGGCTGCGAAATGACCATACGTTATAAGTACAGGGAATTCAATCTATGAAGCCTGGCGCCGCTTCATCCAGATGTCTAAGCCCGTTTACGCGCTATCATATACAGCAGACATTTAACCCAAAAGCTACACCGCGTTGTTTTGGATGAGCCGGTGAGGCTGTTTTCTGCCAGGTCGAGCCCGTCTTCGAGCAGCGCATCGTGCATTGGTCCGATAAATAAGTGCCAAACCACCCAGTCTTTAAAACTGCATTCCCCTTCAACTATATGACGAAGAAGTACCTGAGCGCGTCTCGGCACCACTTCAAAATAGTGCCTTCCATCGAAAGCCGCCAAAGCGCCGTCCTGGTCAAACTGAAACACTGCCCGCTTTCCTGGAATATATTCAACCACCGTATATTTAATGAACGAGTGCCCGCCGCTGGCTCCCAGGCACAAACCTTTATCCAATTCCATTGGAGGCCATTTGCCAACCGGCCACAGGATATTGGCAGGACTCATCAGGCTGTCGATAGCCTTACCTACATGTTCCGGTGATAGATGAAATGTCCTTTCGTGAATATTAAAAACCTTCATATCGATTCCCCCCAAAATGAAGTAGTTAAGATTCCCCGGCCATTGGTAATTTCCATAATCAGTCCTTTGTTCCGTATATGGATCAATATTGAAATGATTAATATAATAATAATTGCAGTGGTTGTAATGGTAAATTACGCACTTTTTTATGACATAGTCATATTAAAATGACCACTACATTAAGGAGGACACTCTTATGGCTGATGGAGAGTTTGGGAATTACATATGCCCCGTATCAGCAATACAAAATGTTCTTACGGGGAAATGGAAACTATCTATTTTGTGGATATTGAGTAGAAACACAATGCGATTTAGTGAGCTGCAAAGGTTGCTGCCAGACGTATCCAGGGGGGTTCTCACCCAGCAGTTAAAGGAGCTGGAACACAATAAAATGGTGCATAGAGAAGTATATAAGGAGGTTCCTCCCAAGGTTGAATATTCTTTGACCGATATAGGCAGGAGCTTCGTCCCAGTAATGACCGGTATCATGGAATGGAGCGTTGACTATGTAAAGGAATTATCCAACTGCGATATGAATATTTGCATTGCCAATAAATTTAACTGTCAGAAGTGTTATGAATTATTGTTGTCAGCGGATTTTAGGCAAAATTAGCTTATCCTGATATTAGTCTTACCCCACAGTAGCCCGGATCATCTAAATATGTCCGGTGCTCCCAACCTGTCTTATACCAAAGTGCAAAATTATATCATGGCAATTTGTTGGATTACATGTACCGTCTCTAGAATTTTGCATATTGTATAAGAGATATTCCTGCTGGATAATTTGACTATCATTATCAGCGGGCTAAAGGTCCGGGATCAACTGCGCACCCAGCGGGAGCTGATCCTTCAGATGATCCGCTTTGCCAGAGAATTTGGAGTTCATGTTCACATAGTGGTCCATCCCCGCAAGTACGTCAATCCTTCGAATTTCACCAAGACCGACATAGGCGGCAGCGGCGATATAACCAACCTGGCCGACAATGTGCTGGTCCTGACCAGGTTTGCCCCGTCCAACCTGCCTGGCGACGACCTGCCGGCCGCCTGTCTGTCGGTCTTGAAAAACCGGTTTGGCGGCCGGCAGGATGAAGAAATATATCTCGGTTTTGATCCGGTGTCTAAAAGGTTTTTCCCGGAGGAAGATAGACCGGAGGATAGGATTTACGGTTGGCGAGCTTTGTGGGGCAGGACGCCCTGAAAGTGTCGAACAACTGGCTATAGCGCCCTGATATTGATTTCGGTGTTTTTGAATATTTAAGCCTGCTATTTTTTATCTTCCAGGGAAGCGAGTTTGAGCAGGTTGCCGCTCAAAGCCGATTTCGATATAGACAAGATAATGCTGGCGACAACGCCAATAACGAAGCCATAATATTAAACCTATTGGGGATCAACATCAGGGTTCTTTTCCAAATAATGTGCACCAAAGCCGTGCATCATCTTTAGTATCGGGATTATTCTCTTGCCTGATTCGGTTAATCCATACTCTACTTTAGGAGGAACAACCGGATAGACATTTCGGTATATCAGACCATCTTGTTCTAAACTCCTCAATTGCTGCGTTAGCATTTTCTGGGTTACATCCGGCATCTTCCCTTTAATCTCATTAAATCTTAATGTTCCATAATTTAAGTACCACAGGATTAATATCTTTCTCTTGCCAGCCAGGAGGTTTTGAACCAAAACCATTGGGCAGGTATCATACTGCAAGCACTTTTCTTTCATAAAGCACGCTTCATGTATTCCTTTATTACTTGTCAAAATATCACCTCATTTTAAGTATCTTTTTATATACTATAGCACAAAATAGTACCTACTTGTTTAAACGGTACTGTAATGTTATTAATTAAGTGTAGTTTTAAAAAATAAAGTTCAAGGTTTATTGCAGTAACATTGACTTTGATGAAAGGGGTCAGGATTCAAGTGATTTGGCAAATTGCCGGTAGGACCGGTAAGTAATGAGGTTAACAAGATCATGAATGAAATTAAGAAAGGAACAAATAAAAATGCGTACAGTACTTTATATCAAAGCCAACCCGAAATCTGAGGGAGCATCAAGAACCTTTATAATATCGGACAAGTTTATTGAAGCGTACCAGGAGCACAATCCTGACGATAGCATTATAACTCTGGATTTATATAAGGAAGGTATTGATTTTTTAACTGAAGAAGGAGTCAGGATGCATTTTGTAGATCCCGGTGAAGGAAGAAACCATCCGATTCTTAAATATGCTTACCAGTTTTTGGAGGCGGATAAATATGTATTTGCGGAGCCTTTATGGAACTTGAGTATCCCTGCAATATTAAAGGCTTATATTGACTATATTAGCGTTGCCAATATCACCTTTAAATACACGGCAGACGGCCCGGTAGGGCTATGTAATGGTAAAAAAGCGGTAAATATTACTTCAAGGGGCGGTAATTATTCCGAAGGTGACCTTGTCACCTGGGAAATGGGAGACAGATATCTGAGAACAATTTTAGGTTTTTTGGGAATTACAGATTTTACTACAATAGCAGCAGATAACATGGATGTAGCAATACAGGAAACTGACGGTATCATTGGCGGCGCAATTAAGAAGGCACAAGATCTGGCAAAAAGCTTCTGATTTATTAAGGATACTGTGATAATACTAAAGCTACAATAACGGGCATACAACCTTACCTATTTCACCTATGTGTAACTCATGTCCCTGCCAGACAGAGTTAATAAAGTGAAAGCGGGTTTTCAGTACTAAGCTGAAACTCACTTTCACATTTTTTTGAAATTAAATATATTAATTTTTAAGGAAATAGTCTTATCGATTATTGCTTTAAGAAATGCTGAATGAGCCCCAAAAATTTACTGGCGGTTTCTATATCATTAACTTTCAGGAATCGGCGGATCATACCACTTCTCCGTTAAACTCGAATGGCCGGACCAGACAAGCTGCATACGGTTATATTCGGGGCTATAGCTTTAATGGGCGTGGCCTTCGTTGAATACAATCAATTAACCGGGGCAATCAGCCTGTTTGCCATTTCCTCCGCAAATGGCATAAGAGCGGTCATGGAAAGGAAGATGATCTTCAAGGCCAGTTCGTGTGAAATGAGAAAAGCGTTTTTATAATTGGCGGCAACCTCAAAAAACTCGTTGTAATATTTCTCGGCGATTATGTAATAGTGTTTTGGATCGGCGTTATAGATCCCGAAGTAATTCGATACTGTGCAGCGGTCATTTTGAACATCCTCGAAACTGTATAATGCGTTCCCGTTAAAAGACAGGGTTTCTTCATTGTGAAGGATCAAAACGGCATCCACTGCCTTTACAAAAAAATAAGAAAAAGCGTTTCTTATAATCGGAGAAGAGACGTTGGGTCCGGCCGAATTTAATATGTCGTTGGTGAGGTTATTGGCGTACTGGTACATAAGTGACGATATCTCAGCTGGTATATCGACTTGCAGGACTTCCTGACGGCTGTCCGCCACATTATATCTGACAATTACTTCAAACAAAATATCTTGTTCTGAAACAGAATTCCTGTTACTCATTTTCGGTTCCTCTTTCCAAACTTCCGTTACTCCTTTAAGTATATTCGAAAAACAAACCATTTTTCCCTCGTATAGGAAAAATGGCTGTGAATAACACTTTATTCGAATTGGCAAATCCGATTAGAACATGAAACCCCGTTGTCCAGCTCTTCACACACGAGCGATTTCAAAAGTTAATCGTGGTTGGCCTTTTATTGTAATTCGCCACGATTTCTCTAATGGTCTCCGAGGTGCTGCTTAGCCAGTTCATGCAAGAGATGGTGGTATGCCTCGTGTTGACCAGAGCCCATCCGTTCGAATTCCAATTCTTCAAATTTCTCGTACAGTTCATTCTGGCTAGTTTCGTCAATCAATGAATCCGCCATTTTGAAAAGCACCTGGTTCTCCTTGGCGATATGTTCTCGTAATAATTTTGTATATTCCCGGGCATTTGGGACCAATTGTTTTGATATCGATTCAGAGAGGCCTGCTTTGAAAAGCCGTACGCCTTCGGCCATTTCCTTGATTAGAATCCGACCGCGCTGGTGCTCGGACAACATTACGTCTATGGGGCCGCCCACGTTTGGCACTCTGCGGGCCTCAAGTTCCGGGAATAAAATATCTTCTTCCTTACCATGATGGCATTTGTCTACAAAGCCTTTGAGAAAATCGATAACGGAATCTAATTCATCCGTATTCGGCTGAACACCCTGGTCCAGGTCTGAACAGATCGCTTCCATTATTTGCAGCATTAACAAAACGGCCTGGTGTTCCTGAATTAATTGACCCGTTGCCTTCATAATTACGCCTCCTGTCAATTGATTTTCTCAAACATCTCTTTTCCAGAGCCGCAGAGGGGACATACCCAATCATCAGGTAAATCGGCAAAAGAAGTACCGCCGGGTACATTATGCTCCGGGTCACCAACGGCGGGATCATACCGGTAGCCGCAGACGGTGCATTCATACACCGATGGATCAGTGAGTGATGGACCAGGGTTTGCTTCAGACGCCTGTGGTGCAGATTCCAGGTTATCCACCAGGCCGCGGTATTTTTCATGGATCAGCTGCTGGTCGAAAGCATCAAAACGCCTAAGCATGGCTTCCTGTTCTTCTTCGGTGAAATAACTCATAATGGGTATGAAAAAGCGTTTGTCTTCTTTCTCGATATGGGCAGGATACAAGCCCGCTATTTTGCCGACGGTATCGGCAATGTCCTGAAATGTATCAGGATTACCCTCGAGGGCCTGAACCCGGGCGGCTGCCAAAGCCCTGACTGATGCTCGGGCAAGGGTATGCTCAGCCATTAGTTCATCAAGAAGCTGTTTTTCATCGACGGTCAGAGGTCTGGCGTCCAGAGCTGTAAACAAGATGTCTTCCTCTTTGCCGTGGTGGTAGCGATCCGCGTAGGTTTGCAGGAAGTCCACTCCTTTTTCGATTAGGGACAGGTCGATCGCGGCAGGAGAGGATACGGACTTAACATGCTGGGTAAGTAGGGAGATCATGCGTTCTATCAAACGATGCTCTATCATCAAGGGGCCAACAGGCATCATAGCCACACACCTCCAGTCTATTCTTTACTTTCTTTGATAGCGCTTTTCTTGGTGTTGGGGACTTTAATAACGTAAAAGGAAAACCGGCAGTCTTGATCAGCGGCCAGTCCATGGGGAATCTGCGCCGGGCTGATGATAATATCGCCGGTCTCCACGACCCGGTTTTCTTCGCCAATGGTGACCATTCCCTTGCCCTCTATGACCTGAAAAAGAACGTCGACCGGGGTTTTATGAGAGGGGACTTTTTCCCCCGGCTCCAGAATCAGGTTGATTATGCCCACATCCGGTAGATCTACTACCTGTTTTCCCTTGACTCCCCATCCGGTTTGCATAACGGGCAGGTCTGCTACCTTAATAATGTCCATTGCGGCGCACCTCCTGAAATTTGGTGAAAATAGTATAACAATAAGTTGCCAATAAGACCAGATTGAAATGCCGGGCAATGCAGGCCGGGGGGCCTTGCGGATCGGTGCAAGGTCCCCCGGATGCCCGTTGTAGAAATCTGAAAAGATCGACAGTTTAGTTCAAAATTTTAGCCAGGTCTTCTTCCGGGGTTGAGATCGGGGTCAGGGTGAATTTATCCACCAGTACATTCAGCACTGTTGGTGAGAAGAAAGCCGGAATTGACGGACCCACGTATATATTCTTGATCCCCAGTGCCAGCAGGGTTAAAAGGATGCTGACGGCTTTTTGTTCATACCAGGAGAGCACCAGGGTCAAAGGCAGGTCGTTGACACCGCAATTAAATGAGTCAGCTAAGGCCACCGCTACCTGGATGGCGGAATAAGCGTCGTTGCACTGGCCCATATCCATCAGGCGCGGCAACCCCCCGATCTCTCCGATATCCAGGTCATTAAAGCGGTATTTTCCACAGGCCAGGGTAAGAACCACCGTATCCGGAGGCGTCTTTTTCACGAATTCGGTGTAGTAATTCCGGCCCGCCTTGGCGCCGTCACAGCCGCCCACCAGGAAGAAGTGCTTGATGGCTCCGGCCTTGACGGCATCGATCACTTTATCGGCAA
>JBDKUE010000024.1:0-3682 GCA_039679855.1 Syntrophomonas sp. | reverse complement strand
TGTACAACCCAATCCAGAACGCCCAGCGCTACTTTAAAATCTATAATAAGAGCACAAAAGCCATCAAGCACCTGGAGTTGTTAATGGCTAAGAATAGCGAAGAGATAAACTACCTGGAATCGGTTCTCCTGTCTATCGAACAGGCCGAAACCCCGGAGCTGTTAGAAGAGGTGGTAGAAGAGCTGGAAAAGGAGCATTTCATAAAAGAAAAGGGCAAGAAACGACGCAAAGAGCAGCTGCGCAGTCAGCCTCGCAGCTACCTGTCCTCGGACGGCCTGACCATCCTGGTGGGGCGCAACAACCGGCAAAATGATCACTTGAGCCTGAAGCAGGCGGACCGCGGCGACCTCTGGCTGCACACCAAAGAGGTCCCCGGCACCCATGTGATCTTGAAGCTCCCTCCCCGAGTTCAGTCGATTCATGACGTACCCGACCGCTCACTAGAAGAAGCGGCCTGTCTGGCCGCCCTCTACAGCAAAGCTTCCCAGTCGGACAAGGTGGCGGTGGACTATACCTTCCGCTCCAACGTCAAAAAACCGGCCGGGGCCCGGCCGGGTATGGTAATCTACGACAACTATTGGACCATAATGGTCAATCCAAGGGCGATTGAGCCAGAAAAATCCGAATAGCATGTAATAAGGAATTCTTACAATTCAGCTACTCCAGTTTACTGAACGATTTCGATCGATCCATCGGGGTTCTCTTTTATCTCTGTATCGGCTTCCAGGATGTAAATCTTTTTATTGAGCTTATCGATAGCCACATCCCGGTTTACAATAGTCGAAACCTCCTTGGGGGTGACCAGGGTTCTTATCTGCACCCCATTGTCGTAGAGCTGCAGAGTCAACTCCCCGACCTCTCGTTTGATGGTTTGATGCTGGTGCCTCTCATAAGGTTTGATAAAGATGTATTCATAACCACCGTCCGCAAAGGGAACTTCCTGCCCGTTTAAATATACTTTCACTTCTATTCACTCCATACAAGGTGCTTTTGGCTTGTTAACTGCGGCTGCCTGGCTTTATGGGCTCACCCTGCCCCGCTTTGCACATCGGGCAGTCGGGAGCCTCCCATGATTCTATATCAAGCTGCAATACGCTGGCCTGTTTTACTCCAAAATTGACTTTTCCTCCGCTGCGGTCCACCAGTACTGCCACCCCGGCTACTTCACCACCGTTTTGACGTACGATGTCTATGACTTCCTGAACCGAGCCTCCGGTGGTAATTACATCTTCCACCACCAGAACCCGCTGTCCGGGCTGTATCACAAATCCCCGACGCAATTCCATCTTGCCATCCTGGCGTTCGGTAAAGATAGCGCTGACACCCATCTGCCGGGCCACTTCATAGGCCACAATAATTCCGCCCATGGCCGGACCCACTACCAGTTCTATTCCATCCCCGGCAAATTGCTCGGCCAAATGAAGAGCCAACTGCTCGGTAAATTGGGGATATTGCAAGACCTGGGCGCACTGCATGTAACGGTTGCTGTGCCTTCCCGAGGTAAGCTTGAAATGGCCTGTCAACAAGGCCCCGGCTTCAGAAAAGATGCGGGTTGCATCGGTGCTGTTCAACATTATTATGCCTCCAATTCTGCTATGATTTTCTTAGCTGCTTCAATTCTATCAGCGGCTTTTAGTATAGGCCGTCCGATCACCATGTAATCGGCCCCCATATCTAGAGCCTGACGGGGAGTGGTGATTCTCTTTTGATCACCCGCTTCCGACCAGGCTGGTCTTATCCCGGGAGTTACAATCTTAAAATCCGGGCCGCAGGCCTGCCGAATCACCGTGATCTCCTGGGGTGAGCAAACTACGCCCCCCAGACCGCTTTCCTGAGCCATTTTGGCCCAGCGGCTGACCACTTCCGGCAGTGCCAGTCCCTTGATCAATACATCCTCTTCCAGATCCTGCTGAGAAATGCTGGTCAAAACAGTTACGGCCAGGATAAGCGGCTGCACCGCACCCAGGCGCTGCGATTCCTGGGCCACTTCCCGGGCAATGTTTTTCATCATTTCCCGGCCCCCGGCCGCGTGTACATTGAACATAGCGCAGCCCAGCCTGGTCATTACCCGTCCGGCCGCTCCCACCGTATTGGGAATGTCATGGAATTTAAGGTCGACAAATACGCTGCCGCCCAGATCGTTTATACGATGAACAATATCCGGTCCGCAGGCATTAAAGAGCTGCATACCAATTTTATAAGTTCCCACATAGCAGCTAAGCTCTTTTACCAGACCGACTGCTTCCGCCTGGCTATCCACATCCAGGGCCAGAATTATTCTGTCTTTGGGTTCCATGTCGTTTCCTCCTTTATCGCCTAAACTATGGCCACCCCGCGAATCTGCTCCAGGCTCTTCAGGCCGTTTTCTTTCATATAACGCACAATGTCCTCAACGATGTCCCGACCCAGGTAGGGATTGAGGAAGAGCCCAGTGCCGATAGAAACTGCTGTGGCTCCAACCATAATGAATTCCAGGGCATCGTTTCCGTTGATAATGCCTCCACCTGCTAATATAGGTAGATCAACTTCTTTATAAACCTGGTAAACCATGCGCAGGGCTACCGGCTTGATAGCCGGTCCGGACAGCCCCCCAAAGATATTGCCCAGAACCGGTTTTCTTGTTTTTATATCAACCGCCATCCCCATCAGGGTGTTTATCATCGACAGTGCGTCGGCTCCGGCAGCCTGAGCTGCCCTGGCAATGGCTACGATGTCACTGACATTGGGTGACAGCTTGGGAATCACCGGCAGAGTAGTCTGCTCTCGGACCGCTTTAACCACCTGGTAGACCATGTCCGGATCGGTGCCAAACTGCAGCCCGCCCTGTTTTACATTGGGGCAGGATATGTTCATCTCGATGCCTGCCACACCGCCGTTGTCGTTGATAAGGGACGCCATCCGGGCGTATTCCTCCACTGAATTGCCCGCAATGTTGGCCAGCACGACAACCCCCCGGCTGTTCAAGGCGGGAAGATAATCACGTAAAAAAACCTCTATTCCCGGGTTTTCCAGGCCTATGGAATTCAGCATGCCGCTGGCCGTTTCGCAGATGCGTTGGGGTGGATTGCCGGAACGGGGTTCCAGGGTGGTGCCCTTTACACTGACAGCCCCCAGTTCGGCGGGATCGATAAAGCCTTCGTACTCGCTTCCATATCCGAATGTTCCGGAAGCAGCTACCACCGGGTTTTGTAATTTAATCCCCCCCAGATCTACGGCTATGCTGGGCTTCAGCGCTGCCCCCGAGCGGTTTGTTTCCTTTTTCAAAGACCTTCCTCCTCGTCTAAACTCCGGGCCAATCTAGTTCGTCCAGGTCAAAAACCGGTCCATCTTTACATATCTTGGCATAGCCCTGGTCCTGGGCCTTCAGCTTGCGGGCACACCCCAGACAGGCGCCTACCCCGCAGGCCATGTGTTCTTCCAGAGAGGCCTGCCCGGCAATGCCGTACTTTCTGGCAAAATCAGCCGTACGGGCCATCATGGGCTCGGGTCCGCAGGTATATATACAGTCAACCCAGGCCGGATCGATCTTTTTAAACAACAATTCGGTAACCAGACCTTTATAGCCGGCGCTTCCGTCCATGGTAGCAGGCATGAATTCTACGCCAATCTGCCTGAGTTTAACAAACGCCGCCAGTTGATCCCTGGTTTGGGTTCCATGCAAGACCCGCACCTGGCACCGGCG
>JBDKUE010000208.1:0-3025 GCA_039679855.1 Syntrophomonas sp. | reverse complement strand
CCTATATTATAAATACCGGCACAAATATCACCCACCATAGAAAGACCGAAAACCGCCTTCGGGAAAGACAGGCTTACTTGCAAAGCATTCTGGAAAACGCCAATGGCATAATTTTCACCTTTGACGCTGGTGGCAATTTCATCTTTGTTTCCCAGGGGTGCACTGAAATCCTGGGCTACCAACCCGACGAAGTAACCGCCCATCTATTTAATGATTACCTTCATCCTGACGATTTGAAACGGGTTTCCCAAATTGTCAACCGCGTGATCGAAACCGGAAATCCCGTTAAAGAAATAGAATACCGGGTTAGGCATGATAACGGTTCCTGGTGTTGGATATCAACCAGCCTGGCGATGGCCAGGGATGAGCTGGGAGAAACCCTCTTTTATGTGGGAATAGCCAACGACATCAGCAAACGAAAACAGATTGAAGACGCCCTGCAGCTGTCGGAAAAAACCCTTGCTAAAACCTTCTATTTAAACCCTGATCCTATGAGTATAACCACCCTGGGCAAAGGGCTATATGTAAACGTCAATCAGGCATTTCTAGATATATCCGGCTTCACGCGTAAAGAAGTAATCGGGCGGACCTTTTTTGAATTGAATATATGGGAAAGCCAGGAGGAACGCGACCGGATAATCAAGGATATTCAAAGCAAAAACTTCAACCTGCTGGATGAAGAAGTCAGGCTTCGGATGAAGTCCGGTGAGATAAGGACCTTCCTCTTCTCTTGCACCCTTATAGACATTGGTGAAACCGACCATCTCCTTACCGTTTGCCGGGATATAAGCGAACGAAAGCGCTTTGAGGAAGCTTTGCGCTTATCGGAAGATAAATTCTCCAAGGCATTTAACTCCAGTCCTACTCCGATGTGCATTGCCACCCTGGAAGAGGGACGCTTTATTGCGGTAAACAAGGGATTCTGCAAGCTTTTGGACTATTCAGCCTCTGAACTTCTGGGAAAGACCTCGGCCCAACTCAAAATATGGGTGGAGCCGGACACCCGAGGTGCGATAAAAACCAGTCTCCTCCATACGGATTCAATGAACAGTAAAGAAATGTGGTTTCGCGGCAAGAACGGCATCCTGCGCCTTGGCTCATATCTGGGTGAAACTATCGAGATCGATGGTGAAATATGCCTGCTGAGCATCATAAGCGATATAACCGAACAAAAACAAGCGGAGGCGCAGATCAAGTACTTGAGCTATCATGACAAGTTGACCGGTTTGTACAACCGGGCCTTCTTCGAGGAAGAATTACACCGCCTGGATGAGGGGCAGGCCCTGCCCCTGAGCTTGATCATGGGTGATGTCAACGGTCTTAAACTCATCAACGACGCCCTGGGACATCAGGAAGGAGACAAGATTCTGACCGCGGTGGCCGAATTGTTGAAGGAATTCTGCCGCGGCGAAGACATCGTCGCCCGCTGGGGTGGGGATGAATTTATCATCCTACTCCCCCGCTGTTCAAGCCAAGACGCGGAGAAAATTGTAGATAGAATAAAAAAAGCCGATCGTTTGATCGACGCTCTGCCCATCCAGATAAGTATGTCCCTGGGAGTGGCAACCAAAAATGATCACGGTCAGAATATCAGGGAGCTCCTCAAGGAGGCCGAGGATAAGATGTACCGGCATAAACTAATGGAGGCCCGCAGCACCCGCAATCATTTTTTGAGCTCGCTGGAAAATACCCTCTGGTCCAGAAGCCATGAAACCAAAGAGCACTGTGAACGCATGCAGCGCATGGCAAGAAGAATCGGACTCCTGGTCGATCTTCCGGAAAGCGAGCTGGACAGCTTGAAGCTGCTGGCCGCCCTGCATGATATAGGCAAGATAGCCATACCCAACAGCATCCTGGATAAACCGGGTAGTTTAACTGCTGATGAATGGGAAACGATAAAGAAGCATCCCGAAATTGGATACCGGATCGCACTCAGTTCCCCGGAAATGTCGCCCATCGCCCTGGCTATTCTCCACCATCACGAGCGATGGGACGGTTCGGGTTACCCTTTGGGCCTTAAAGGCGAGGATATACCTTTTCTATCCCGCATCATCTCCATAGTCGACGCCTACGATGTCATGGTCCGCGGGCGACCCTATCAACAAGCCCGGAGGCCGCGAGAAGCCTGGAGCGAGATTGCCCGCTGCGCGGGAAGCCAGTTTGATCCCCACCTGGTCGAAATCATATCGGAACTGGGGGAAGAATCCCCATTTGGCTTTTTATCGTAATAAAGTCTATTTAAACTGGACCTGCGCAAACTGCCTGATGGCCTGATTGGTTTCGGCCGTCTTCTCCAGCATAGGGTGGTGCCCCGAACCATTTACGATATGTAGAACTGAATTCTTGATATTTTCATTCAGATACTGGGACGCCTTGAGGGGCGTCATTTTATCTTTATCGCCCACCAGGATTAAAACCGGAATGCTGATTTCTCCAAGACGCCCTGAAACATCAAAGTTGTTGCAGGCGTTGAAATCGACGAAAAGCTGCTGTTGGGGAACCCCGGCTATCTGCTCCAGCTCCGCTTGAACCAATTCAGCCGGGGCTTCGCGCCCATAGGCTATCTTTAAAAACCCTGTATCAAAGGTGCCCTGGGCAAGCTGTTCCAGCATCTGCGGATTGACCGGCATGCGAGCCCCAGCTCCAATCAATACCAGACCATCCACCCTTTCCGGATAGTTCAATGCGGTCTGCAGGGCGATGATGGCGCCCATAGAGTGTCCTACCAGGATCAGCGGGCGCGGCATAGTGCTCTGCTCAATGAAATCAACCAGGGCTTCGGCGTAAGCTGCCACTGATTCCAAAGTACTCCCCGAGGATGCACCGTGGCCCGGCAAATCCAGGGCGGCAAGGAGCCATCCATCCAGCCCCTCTTCCAACTGCCCGGCCCACTTCTGGTAGGTGCCGCCGGCCCCGTGCACAAAAACCAGGCTGCCTTTAGCCGTAGACCCGGCAGCTGCCGTTTCAAAAAATACCCGGCCGTTTTTGAGTTCAGCATAAGCCATTTTAAATCCCCCTTCATATT
>JBDKUE010000145.1:0-10387 GCA_039679855.1 Syntrophomonas sp. | reverse complement strand
TGGCATTTGCAAACCAGGTCTTGGAGGCGCTGGCCAGGGTTAATAAATAATACATTAAAAACAGTCCGCAAACCGTCCTCCCGAACCATACAGCCAGGGCCTGGGGGGTAAGATCCGCCAGCCAGTGGAACATTCCGATAAACATACCGGTGCCCAGGGCCAAGTCGAAAAACAGGGCCAGGCTGTCTTTAAAGGACCAGTGGGCGACGGCATATATTATGTTCAAGCGATGGAGCCGCAACGCCCTTTTCAAACCGCCCACTCCCTTTCCTCCTGGACCAGGTGCAGGAAAATGGACTCCAACGAGGCCTCGCCCATGCCAGTCAGGTTGCGCAACTCTTCAAGCGTACCGACAAACAGCAGCCGCCCCCCGGCCAGAATGCCTACCCGGTCGCAGAGCCGTTCGGCCATATCCAGGATATGGGTGGATATGAGCACTGTCCGGCCCCGGACAGCCAGTTCCCGCATCAGGTCCTTGACCTGAATGATTCCGGTCGGATCCAGTCCATTGGTGGGCTCATCCAGTAGCACGATGGGACTGTTTTTGAGCAGGGTCCCGATAAGCGATATTTTTCGTTTCATGCCCTGTGAGTAGGAGCCCATAGGGCGATCGGCCGCCGACCCTAAATCGAAACGGTCTAAATAGGAATCTATATCCCTTTCCAGGGTTTCAAGGGGCAGAGCGTAAAGAGTGCCCAGGAAATTCAGGAACTCCCTGCCGCTCAGTCGCTCGTAGAGCATAAGATACTCGGGCATATAGGCAACCTGTTCCTGTCGTACCGTAATTAGACCCGAACTCGGCTGCAGCAGGCCGGTTGCTGTTTTTAAAAGGGTGGTCTTGCCCGCTCCGTTAGGCCCCAGCAATCCGAATATTTCACCGGGATAAATCTCCAAATTAATGTTCTGCAGTGCTGCCAGAGGGCCAAACATTTTACTCAAATTCTTCAGGCAGAGTGAAGATACCCTGCCGTCAATCGAGGGGCCTTTTACGCCGTCGGCCCTAAAAGTATTGGGTACGGCGTGCCGAATGCGGGATAGGGGAACTGGCTGCCCCTGTTCATGGGCTGCATTATCGGCTGTGCTACTTTCCCCCAGGCGTTCTTTCAGCAATTCCGGCTCATCGAGGTTAAAGACAAACTGATTGGCATATTGATAGGTTTTTATGCCCCTGGCTTTGACCGGATGCTCCAACTGCAGCAGAAATTTATTGCTTTTGCCGGTGGTCATAAACATCGCCCCGGTTCTTTTATCGTTGCCGAAAGCACTGGCTCCGAAGGCTTCGCTGCTTATCATGTCAGTTGCTTCCATGGAGACAATATTACTTAAAGGAATAACGGCACTGGCAATAGTGCCATAGCGCAGGATCAATTCATTCCCGGTTATAATATGGGGACGGCGGGCGGGTTGAACAAAAAGCCAGTAGAGCAAGCCAATTCCCAGCAAGAAATGCCCTGCTGCCACTATCAAGCTGGTGAGGGGGAGGAGCCAGACCCGGGCAAGGTAGTGCACGGCAACGCTTTCCAACATAACCCCCACCGTAAACCCGTAGAAAAGCCCCATCATTTCGCTCGTTTTCCACTTGGATAGCACCAATCCGTTACTTTTTGACATAAGGCCAGGCCTCCAGTCTTCTGTGTTTAATATGTTCAGTATGTTCTAAACATATTATATTATGGGCAGGGCCAAATTGGAAGCATATTTGCATTTTTTACAGGTTACTGCCAGTAATAAGGGGCGGCTATTCTACTCGCTGTTGAGGCCGGCGGGATGATTCAAGCCTAAACATGTTTGGAGAGCATCATTAAACGATAGGGCTGGTGGGAGAGAAAATCGGATAAAGCCAATAGAAGAGACGGGATTCTTCAGCCGGAGAGGTGTATTATCTGCTGCGGCGTTTCTCCCGAAAGATAGGAACCCGGGTAAAGGTCCGCGACCTGCGCTTCGCCAGGTTCTGTACTGAAGAAGCTCTGTTCCAGACCGAAGAAGCAGCCGCCTAAATGGAATTGAGCGTATTTTCTTTACACAGTTCCCTAAATACATTACACTTATATGGAAATAAATTCCAGATCGTATGGGGGGAACAAGTATGGCGGTACAAAATCCATTAGTAATAGGTGCTATACCACCTATTGAAATCGGTATATACCAGGAACCTTCCGCTTTTTTCCCAAGCAGCGTCGAGAGAGATTCCCGGCAACAAAAGTTATTAGTGGAAGCTTTTTACCTGCACTATGACCAAAACGAAATTTATAGGAAATACTGCAGAGCCATCGGCTATGGTTTGCGGGCGGCGGAAATGAATCCGTATACTATTCCTGTAGTACCGAGTACTATTTTTAAAAGATTAAGTGTGAGAACTATGAGTAAGGAAGCTACTGTAAAAAGATGTATCAGCAGCGGCACTCAGGGATCAATCAGTGTTATAGAACGGGACAACACCACCCTGGAACGATTCCTCGGTTCAGTTCAGAACACCTCCGACAACGTGTACGGCGTAGAGGATGCCGTAATACTGAATTTGGGTCCAGGCGTCGAAGAAGCAAAAGATATCTGGTTTTCCTATGTAATGAGCGTATCCGATGTTTTATATCCAACCTTAGACTACGTTGCCAATGGTGTTTTTAAACTGGCTCAGCTCGTAGATGATATTAAAATGTTTAAAGCCCGGTATCAGGACGTTTTCTTGATTGGGGCGCCGCCTATGTTTATGGAGTTTTATCATTACCTGGACGATAACCATATAAAATTGGATTGTGGTGCGCAGCTTTTTATAGTTACCGGCGGAGGCTGGAAAAAACATGAATCGGAGTCTATCAATAGAACTGCCTTTAATGACTTGACCGAAAGCCTGTTTCCAGGCATTGATCGCAGCCGCATTAGAGACAATTTTAATATGGTTGAACTAAATACGGTTATTCCCGAATGTGAATGTGGATCAAAGCATCTGCCCGTATGGGTGGATGCTTTTGTGTATGATCTGGATACCTTTGACCGGGTAGGCAAAGCTAATCAACCCGGCCTATTATGCTTTTTAGATGCCAGTCCCACCAGTTATCCCGGGTTCATAATGACCGGGGATTTGGGGCAAATAAGCTACATCGATAACTGTCCCTGCGGCAAATCCGGTAAATGCATTGAGGTTATACGAAGAGTGAATACCATTGAATCCCGGGGCTGCGCCCTTAAAATCGAAAGGGACTATTTATAAAGACAAAGGGGTTAAAGATTATGAAGACATCATATTTTCAAATCCCCGGCCCTCAAGGGCATATCTGGTGCGCCTATGATCAAGCCGAAGAGCAGGGCCAGGAATCACCGCTGATAATTATTGCCCCCGGTTACGAAAAAACGGCCCGCCATAGCATCGCTCTAGCTTTATACCTGGTTTTAAATGGCTTTCACGTGCTTCGTTTTGACGCCAGCAATTGCACCGGTCTCAGTTCAGGGGAAATCGAAAATTTTACTTTATCAAGTTTAACCAGAGACATAGAAACAGTGGTTGACTATGCCTCTAAATTCCTATCCGGTTCCCATTTAATTTCAGTAGTATCCTTGAGCCTTTCCTCCCGGTGCCTGGTAAAATACCTGGCCAGGCATCCCGATGCCTATACAAAACTGCTGGCTTGTTTGTCAATAGTAGGCGTATGCGACGTGGAATACACCAGCAGCCAAATCCTCGGAGCCAATTATTTTGCCGATATATTTGCCGGCCAGCGTTTCGGGGTTCGAAAATTCCTGGCTTACAATATCAACTGGGATAATTTTGCCTTTGATGCCAAAGACTACGGCTATTTAAGTTTTGACACCGCCATCGCCGACGCTAAAAGGGTGAGTATACCTTACTTTATCAGTATTATGGCGGAGCAAGACGAATGGAATTTATCCAGACAACAACAGACCTTCTTTTCTTATGTGCCCTCAGCGCACAAGGAACAGACTATCATTGAAGGCGCTTCCCATCAAATCTGGAAGAACCCGCGCAGTGCGGAAATAGCTCTGGTGTATTGCGTGAAATACCTCAGAAATCTATACACCCACCCCTCGCTGGAGATTATCCGGCCCGATATGACAGACATAATCGAAGCTAATAGGCACGAACGCCGGTTTATTATGGAATCAACCTTGAAACAATATTACAGGTCCTTGGAGGTGACAGCATGATTATCGACCTGCCTATTATTGTCTGCGGTAAGGTCATTTCGATCAATGAAAGGGAAACCATACTGATTAAAAATGAAAATGGGGTAAACGTCAGGCTGCCTTTATTAAACGAAAGAGATGTGGATGAAATTTTAAGCAGCAGGTTAAAGACCGGGCTGGCTGAAATGCCTTTCGATGATATCACCATCTTTTTTGAAAAACTGGCGGCCTTCTGGTTGCAGGAAGACAACCCCTTTAGAGATGAAGCGGTTAAATTATGTTCACAGATAACCGGCTTCCCGGAAGCGGTTGTACTGAGAGACTATAAACTGATTGTATACCTGTTCCGCCACCGGGGTGACGTTTATGACCAGTTGGAAACTGAAATAGGCAATCGCTGGTTCATAGATGAATGGGTTCCCTCACAGTCTTGTATAATCCGGGCGCTGCCCCGGGGTCTGGTAACCAATATTCTGGTCGGCAATATACCATTGGTATCATCGTTTGGCCTGTATCGGAACCTGGTCGTAAAAAACAATTCTCTTTCTAAGGTTCCTAAAAAGGACCCCGTAAGCGCCATATATTTTGCTTTGTCTTTGCTGGAAATTGATCCGAACCATCCGGTAAGCAAGAGTGTTTCGGTCGCTTATTGGGAGAAGGACTCCTGGCAGGAAGAAAAGTTTTTGAGCAATTCCGATGCCGTGTGTCTGTGGGGCGGTGAGGCAGCTATCAATGAATTAAAAGCAAAAATAAAGATGGGAACCAAAGTATTGGAGTATGGGCCGAAAAAGAGTCTTACTCTGGCTGATCTCTCGCTCATCGATCCCGGTGACAGCTTGAGAGACATATCTTTGCGCATGGCCCATGATTTCAGCGTATATAATCAGGAAGCATGTTTTACCCCCCAGGAGCTATATCTGGTGGCTGATGACAACAGGTTCGCTGATTTTATAGAGCATTTGCAGCTGGCGCTGAATCGTTATTTAAACATATATCAAAAAGGCGTAATCAGCAGTGACAGTAAAGCTCATGTACTCTTGACCCGGACCGAGGCCAGGTTGATGGGAAACACCGTTATTTCGACCTCCGATCACGGCTGGACTATTATTGTGGCTCATGATAAAAAGCGGCTCGAATCACATCCACTAAGCCGCACTGTTATTATTCATCGGGTGGCCAAATTGGAGGAAGCCATGGAGCACATCAACCGGTATACCCAAACCGTCACTCTGTATCCCTGGAAGTCTTCGGAACAACTGCGTGATCTTATTTGCGGTCAGGGAGCGGATCGAATTTGCGCCCTGGGCATGGCCAACCTGCCCAGAACCGGCTTTCCTCATGACGGCATCTGGACGTTTAATGAGCTGCTCAGGTGGGTAAACGTAGAACGCGATCTCGATTTTAAAGGTAAATATGTCAATGTTGACAAGGATGCCTGGGTTGAGCGGCTGTTTCGCAATGAAACCATCAGCCTGTACTAAATACGGGATTGGGCCTTAACTCATCTCTCAGAAATAATGGTGCCGCCTGTTTTTCAAAAGGACGAATCAAATCACGTGAATTGAAGAATCTTCCCCAACTCATTCTAATGTTCCTCCTGGCTGTACGGCCCCAGTTTATTTTTGAGAAGGGCGATGTTTATCATAAAGTAGTCTATTTCGGGCGGCAGGGCTTGCTTTATAGGGGCCAGCCTGCCAAGATCCATTTGTATTATCATTTTTAGAATTAGTTCTTCGTGGTGGGAGCTTAAGAAGGCATCCCAATCAACGGCATGACCCTCCCGGGACGCTCGCAACAGGTGACTCTGAATGGTTCTTAAATGCAGACTTCGCTCCCGGGCAATGTCGGCCAACGAGCTACCCTGACCGTAGGACAGCCAGGTTCGAATATGGGAAGGAATTTTTTCCTCTTTAGGGGACTCTTCTGCCTTTCGTTTCTTAGACGCTTTTGGCTGGGGGGCCGTTTCTGACGGGGGCTCAGCCTCCTCCTGCACAACCGCCGGATTTTCCACAAACTGCTGGATAAAGTCCAAGAACTGCCAGCCGTAGCGTTCGTATTTAACCTCCCCCACCCCGGTGATGCTAAGCATTTCCTCCCGGTTAAGGGGAAGGACCGCAGCCATCTCCAACAAGGTGGTATCGGGAAATACCACGTAGGGAGGCACCTTTTGCTCCTTGGCAATCTGCTGGCGCAGGAGGCGCAAAGCCTGAAAAATACCGCTTTCCTTCGAAGCCGCGGCCGGGGCCTGGGGAAGCCTGACCATCACCTTTTCCCGGCCTTTCAGCACTTCTCGCGACCGGGCATTGAGCAGCAGCACCGGGTATTTTCCCGCGGTAATGGAAAGATACTCCTCGGCGGCCAGCAGGTTTATATAATCTACAATCTGTTCGGTTTTGTAATCCTTCATAATTCCGTAGGTGGAAAGCCGCTGAAAGCCCAGATCCAGTATTCTCTTCTGGCTGGAGCCCTTTAAAACGGCAGCCACCATGGTGCTGCCGTAGGGCTGGCCCATCCGGTAAACGCAGGACAAGATTTTCTGGGCTTCGGTGGTGATATCCCGGATCTCATAATCGGTACAATTGGCGCAATTGCCGCAGTTCTCTTCCCGATCTATTTCTCCGAAGTACTCCAGGATATAGGCTCTCAGGCAGCGAGAGGTATGACAATAATCGATCATGCTGCGCAGCTTGACATACTCCATCTCTTGGCGCTCCGGCGCCAGGGTGCTCTGTTCGATAAGGTATTTCTGGATGTGAATATCACCGGCCTGAAACAGCAGGATGCAATCGGCTGCCTGGCCATCCCGGCCCGCTCTCCCGGCCTCCTGATAGTAGGCTTCCAGATGGCGGGGCATGTTGTGATGAATGACAAAACGGACGTTGGACTTGTTAATACCCAGTCCAAAGGCATTGGTGGCCACCATTACCTGAATCTGTTCATATAGGAAGGCTTCCTGGGTTTGATCTCTCATTTCACTGCTCATGCCGGCGTGGTATCTACCCACCTTGATGCCAGCCGCTTCCAATTCTTGAAACAGACTGTCGACCTCGCTGCGGGTGGCGGCATAGATAATGCCGGACTGCTCCGGATGCTCTGTTAAATAGCGGTGTATAAAGCGGCTGCGGTCCCCGCCCTTTATAAGTATCAAGCGCAGGTTGGGCCGGTCGAAGCTGCTGATGAAAACCCGGGGCTTATCCAGGCCCAATCGATTGGCAATGTCCTGTCTGACCCGTGTGGTGGCGGTGGCGGTGAAGGCGGCCAGTACCGGACGGCTGGGCATAGAGTCGATCCACTTCCCGATGGCCAGATAGCTGGGGCGGAAATCATGCCCCCACTGGGATATGCAATGGGCTTCGTCAACCGCCACCAGAGAAAGAGGCAGGCCCTGAAACAGTTCGGTAAAATATTCTGATTCCAAGCGCTCCGGGGCCACATAGAGCAGTTTGATCCGACCCTCCCGGGTCTGGTAGAGGCGCTCATTTATCTGGCGGGAACTCAAGGAACTATTTATAAAGGAAGCCGCTATTCCCTGGTTGTTCAGGGCGTCCACCTGGTCTTTCATCAGGGCAATGAGCGGTGAAATCACCAGGGTGGTACCCGGCAAAAGCAGCGCGGGAACCTGGTAGCATAAAGATTTGCCTCCCCCGGTGGGCATCACCGCCAGGGTGTCTTTGGCTTGCAGAATACTGCCCATCACCGCTTCCTGTTCGGGTTTGAACCCCTCGTAGCCATAATATTTTTTCATGACCTGTTTTATCTTATCTTCCATTACGTGCTTCTTCCCAAAAACCAGGTGGCCGGTCCTTTTGGCTCCAACATCACCTTTACTTAAGACTGCTGCTTTTAATATCCTGCATTAGAAGGTTTATCTGGTTTGACGGCCAGTTCTGTCAATTTACCGGGCAAAACCCCAATCAAACCACCCAAACAATTCAAAATAATATTATCAATATCGCCGGGCCCAAGCCCCAATACACATTGTACTACTTCCGCTAGCAGGCTGATTATAAATACCATAAATATCTATCCTGATATCCTTTTGTCTTTTCCAAGCAATCAGCTTGTCCAGCTCACGATTCCATTTTTTCCAGTATATGTCTGGAACGGGATTCTGTCAAAACGAATCTTAACCGGCTGAAAATCCTTTAATTCTGTCAAGTCAAAGGAGCGCTCCCCTTATTCTGTCTATTCTTGCTTTTGTTTGGTAAATTTAGATATAATTTACTTGCCAGGTTTAACGAGAAGGGAGAGGTGAAAATGCCGGTAATCAGTCTGGATATCGGTAAACTGAGTGAGCCTGAGAAAGCGGCTTTAATCGAAAAACTCAGCCTTATAGCGGCCCAGATCACCAATATACCACTTGGCGCCTTTACCGTGGTGATCAATGAGCTGAGTGATGCCAATATTGGGATTGGCGGGCAAAGCATAGGAGAGCTCAAAGCGCAAGCTGGTGAGAAATAAACCTTGAATCATGCCAAAACTTCCATACCTTTGCTTGTTAAGGTTTTGGACACAGAAGCTTTACGTATGATTAAAGCAGAAAATATTAAGCGTAAAAAACAGACTGGCCACCACCTCATATGGGATAGTAATTGAGGCGTGTTCGATCTGCCGCTTGGGCCTGCCGGATCAATAGCGAAACAGAGCGGCCATTTCCCGCCCGTCCGGAATTTTTTCAGAATTCATAATATATACGGAGCCGCCGTTCATAATAGTCTGAATGGCGGTAAAATCATACAAATCTTGATCGCCGGGCTCCTGATCCCGGTGCATCAGTACTTGATTGGTCTGTTCGTCGAACCTGCCCCACTGCTCGGCCCCATCGGAAAGAAACAGTATTTCGACCTGGCCGTTATAGGCGGCTGGAACGGCTTCACTTACATCATGTGAAGTGCGATCGGTTCCTGTATAAGGGCCATAGTAAGTCAGGGCTTCCTGTTCAGCTTTATAGAAATAGTGCTCTACAACCGGCCAGGCCAGGGTCTGCAGATCTTCGGCGCTCAGTTCTTCAGGATTACCCGGAATCCCATGTCCGGTGAGGAAGGGGTAGGTGTTGGCCTCCTGATAAATGGAAAATAGAAACTCGACTCCAGCCAAAACCAGAGGCGCTTTTTCCTCCCGCAATATGGAATGTAAACCCCGATCAATCAAGCGAAAAAACCGCAAAATATTATCTTTGGAATCCCGGGGATTCGCTCCCTGGCCGTGGAAGATAACTGCGGCCCTAGTGTTGGTTCCCTCCAGGGTATTGCTGTGGTATTGAAGCTGTCTTTCCGGGTCATCGTATTGGAGCGCTTCCGACAGGCTGTGGGGAATATCACTTACTTCCAACTCCTGAACGCTGGCCCGGGTGCATCTGAAGAACCGGACCTGGTTTTGGCTCAAGGCTAATAGATAGAAAAGCCCGTCACCGCTCAACCATGGCAGCAGGGGCTTCAAGTGAAAGCGCTGGCCAACCAGCATAAACTCATTAAAACTCATCGGCAGGCTGAAATGATAGAACATGTGTGATGATAGAAAAATGGCCAAACCGTCCCGCTGGTGCTGCCAGAACTCTTTATCAGACACCAATTCTTGAACCGGCTTTAAGAAATGCTTGATCTCCGATGAGCTTAATCCCCTGTTTATTAATTCCGCCTGGGTGTCACGAAGCAGGTTGCGCAGGCGTGTTTTACCCTGTTGGGTTTCAGTACCGGCCCTGCAGGTGGGCATATACATGCTGATGCATATCTCATCCTGTTCATGCATCAGATCTGTCAGATCATCTCTGGTTAATAGATTCATTCGCCAACCTCCTTGTCCTTGAGGGATAGTATTTCCCGCGGGGTTGGATAGAATGAGAGTATCATCTAACAAATCAACCATTACCAGTTCTACCTGGCAAAGCGTGCCGTTTAATAATCCTTACTTTTCTTTTTCTTTTTTATCCAGGGCGGCTTTAAACAGATCGCCCAGATTGGTGCCCAGTTCTTCTTTGTCGCTGTAGCGGGCGATCAGCTTCTGGTTGACGCGGCTGCTGCTTCCCATCCGGCCATAGGGATTCTCCTTTTCCGGCTGGCGATGACCGCAGTTCCGGTCCGGGCAGGACAGCATGCGTCCTTTCTTGCCGTTCACTATCAGCATGTAGCGCCCACAGAGCGGGCATTTGCTTTTGGATACATTGTCCGCCCGGTATACGGAGTCATCCTTTTTAACCTCATCCACCAGCCGGGACGCGTCTTTTCTGATGTCCTCCATAAAGGCGTTT
>JBDKUE010000253.1:0-21946 GCA_039679855.1 Syntrophomonas sp. | reverse complement strand
ACCGTCATCTATATACCATTCGACTTTGTAGGGCTGGGCACACTGTTCAAGATGCTTTTTTATCTCAATAACCTGGGCGTCTATGTTTTCACCCCGGGCCTGCTCATCGGTCGATACCCTGCAGTAGGCTCCTATCCGTATCATTGAACCGCCTCGTTTCTTCCAGTTTTCTGGTATCCAAGGGGCAAAAATGCGGCTTAAACGACCTGTCTCTATCTCCGGACTGTTGCCGGTTTGCGGGTTTGGTCTGTTATTGGCACAATCGTTCTACCAAGCTGCGCTATGCCCCGACGCAAAAACTATTTTACCCCATGGCGCCGATTTATTCAAGGCAAAAGCAAAGATACCTGATGAATACGCGGTTTCATAACATAATATCTGTTTCGTTCCCCTGGAACTAATCGCTGAATTAATATTATCGTGGCTTAATTTAGTTTTTTATGTGATTTATGAGAATATTTTGTCAAATATATAATATATATGGTAAGATGCTTTAAACAAATATTTGGGGAGTGAAGTATGCGCTACCGATCCAGGCGCGATTTGCATAAGAAGTCAGTGGCCCAAAAGCAGCACTTGTTAGATAAAATAAACGTATTAGAACATGAAAAGCAGGCGTTGAAGCACCAATTGGCCGAACTGCAACAATTTCCAAACAACACGGCCCGACGGACTGTCCCTAAACTTTCCCCCCGGCATATACTTCACGGGGCCGAAGACCGTATAATTGATATTTTAAACCTCCTGCCAGATATGATCCTGGTGGTTGATCTGGAAGGAAAGGTTATTGCCTGGAATCAGGCTGCGGAGAAGCTGACCGCCAAAACGGCCCAGGAAATGCTCGGCAAGGGCCAGCAGGAATATGCCATCCCCTTTTACGGCTTCCGCCGTCCCCTTCTGGTTGATCTCATATTAAATTCCGAACACCGGCAGAATCCTGATTATCCCTATTATAAACAGCTTAATGGTAAAATCGAAGCGGAAAACTTCTGCCCGGCAGCCGGTGTGGATGGTCTTTACGTCCGTGCTACGGCAGGCCCGCTTTACAATTCAGAAGGCCAAATGGTTGGGGCCATTGAACTGCTGCGCGACATTTCCGAAAGCAGAGAATCCCAGGCCGCTCTGGAGGCCAGTGAGGCCATGTATCGGCGTATAGTCGAGACGGCCGCTGAAGGTATCTGGATGATAGATGAAAACTATCGGACCACCTTTGTCAACAGCCGCATGGCTGAAATGCTGGGGTATACGCCGGAAGAACTGATGGGGCGAAACTATTTGGAGTTTCTGGAAGAGAAGAACCGGCTGGCTGCAAAAAAGCGCATGGATGGGATTCATTCCCACCGCTTACAAAGCTACGACCTGGCTCTGATCTGTAAGAATGGAAGTATAATTTGGACTATCGCTGCGGTCAACAGCATGTACGACCGGGATGGGACATTCCTGGGAATCCTGGGTATGTTTACCGATGATACTGAGAGAAAGCGTCTGGGCCAGCAGATGGCCCGCCTGGACCGTCTTAACCTGGTTGGAAAAATTGCCGCTGGAATCGGCCATGAAATAAGAAATCCCATGACCTCGGTCAGGGGGTTTCTGCAAATGCTGCGCATGCAGGAAAAGTATCAGGAAGACGATGAATATTTTGAAATTATGATAGAAGAACTGGATAGGGCCAATTCTATTATCACCGAGTTTTTAACCCTTACCCACAGCAAACCGGTTTCTTTAAAATGTCAGAATTTGAATTCCATTATTGAAGCTGTTTGCCCGCTCATTCAAGCAGAGGCTATGGTCAGCGATAAAGTCGCCCTGCTCGATCTGGCGCCGGTCCCGGACTTAAACCTGGATGAGAAAGAAATCAGACAGCTTATTCTCAACCTGTCTCGCAACGCCATGGAGGCTATGGGGCAGGGCGGCGTCTTTACCATTCAAACCTATGTAGAAAACCGGGAAGTGGTCCTGGCCATCAATGATAAAGGTATAGGGATTGAGCCAGAAATAATTGATCGCCTGGGAACCCCTTTCTTCACCACCAAAGATCGCGGAACCGGGCTGGGATTGGCCATATGTTACGGTATAGCCAGCAGGCACTCGGCGATTATCGAATTTGCAACAAACGATAATGGCACCACCGTCTATACCCGGTTCAAACCCACTGAAGCATAAAGCAGCAAGGCCGCTCCATGAAGCTTCACCGGAGCGGCCTTTTTTACCCTACACTACCTCAGGTGCATTTCCGGATCGGTGTAATACATCCTCTGCATTTCCGTTATCCTCGGGTACCATTCGTTGACTTTGCTGTGCACCTGGGTGTCGCTGGCCTGATCAACCAGCAAAATATTGCCGTCATCCAATTCAATTCCGATATTATAAACACGCTTATCTACATCTGCACTGACAATCAAGCCTTCATATTCTTCTTTGGCATAGCTGCTATTCTTTAAGAAAGTGTCGCGGCTCATTACTGATCCTGTTTCCTGTTTCTTCAAAACATAAACCTCCTTCACAAAATTGCTTGGATTATTTTCCCCCGGAGGTTTAAAAATATGTAGTATATAAAATAAGCCTGTGTTTTGCAAACTTTCCCGTTAAGATCAGAAGCTAAAGAAAGGCTTTTTATGCGTTTTGGATATGCCTGTTTAAATTTATGCATCCCGGCCCGTTCCAACCATCGCTGCTTATTGAAAAATGCCAGCCCGGAAACACTCCGCCGCCTTATCAGGCAAAACCTGAACGGTTTACGGGAGATATTGGAATACAACGCTGCCCGGAATATCCTGCTCTTTCGCATCAGTTCCGATATTATTCCTTTCGCTTCTCACCCTATAAACCAGGTAAAATGGGAGGCAGAGTTCGCACCTGAACTTTCCCAGCTGGGGGAAATCGTAAGTAAATACGAAATGGTAGTTTCCATGCATCCTGGCCAGTATACCATCATAAACTCTCCCCATCTTCAGGTTGTGCAGAACTCTCTGGCCGAACTCAACTATCATTGCCGCTTTCTGGATGCTCTGAGCAGCTCCTCCTGCCACAAGATAGTAATTCATGTGGGCGGCCTCTACGGTAACAAGGCCCGGGCCAAACAGCGTTTTATTGAACAATGCCGTGATATGGACCCCGGTTTGAAACGGCGTCTGGTCATTGAAAACGACGACCGCCTTTTTACAGCCGCCGACGTCCTGGAACTATCCCAGCAAACCTGTATACCAATGGTTTTCGATTACCTTCACCATCTGGCCAATCCCTCCGGGCCGATACAGGCCGCAGAGTGGCTGGTTAGAGCAAGGGGCACCTGGAAACCGCACGATGGGGATTATAAGGTTCATTACTCGGAGCAGGATCCGCAAAAGAAAAAGGGCAGCCATGCCCAGTCCATTGACATCGAAAAGCTGCGGCTGTTCCTGGCCGAGCTTCCTGACTACCGGGTAAATATTATGCTGGAGGGCAAAGATAAGAATCTCTCAGTGGAACGGGTGATGGCGGCCTTTCTATAGAATAAGCCTGCCAAATGAAATCGTAGTATTCGAATACGATGAAAAGTAAAAAAGGATGGGCCTTTTATTAAAAGACCCACCCCTTTTGTTTTAACGCATTTCTCTTTGCTAGAAGCGGTGGTGCGTTACCCTTAAGGGAAGATTCATCTTATGGGTAATTGTATTGCCAACCGTTTCTACATCATCCAGGGTTACATCAATAACGATACATTTCAAGCGCGAGAAAATACGGTAGGCATTATCCAGCTCCTCGGCCACCATTTCATCCAGAGAATCCATGTCACATGGAATATCGAAGCTGCGCAGCCTTTCTTTGCGCAGGTCCATAAGGGTTTCGATGTCGATAGTGAGCCCCACCATCGCCACCTGTCCCTTCAAGTCCTCAATTTCCGAAGGTATTACGGTGTCCATGGTTATTGGATAGTTGGCAACTTTGATTCCCAGATTGGCCAAATGCATAGACAAGGGCGTCTTAGATGTTCTGGGCAGTCCCAAAATAATCAAATCCGCATCCTTGATGGTATCCAAATTCTGTCCATTGTCATGCTCAATGGTAAATTCAATGGCCTGCATGCGGTTGAAATACTGGTCATCCATTTGGTGGGTAAGCCCGGTAATGTAGGCCGGCTGCAGTCCGGTTTTAGCCTGGATCACTTGGAACAGTGGAGCCATTACGTTAACCACCATAATATTCTTTTCGAGCGCTTTTTGTTCCAAATAACGGCTTAGCTCGGGCTTGACAATGGTGTAGATAATGATGGCATCTTCTTCTTCTGCCTGGGCTATGATCTTATCCACTTGTTCGGCTTTCACGACCCTGGAAAATCTTGTTATGCTGCGTTCTACCTTAAATTGGAGAACTGACGCCACCGCGATCTTTTCCGCCGTCTCTCCTACGGAATCGGAAACAGCAAAAATATGCAGTTTTTCCGCCATAATATCATCTCCTTTGCTGTGAAGCTTTCTCCAACCTTGGGTCCTTTAGTATAAGGTATTCTACAACAACCCGGATATATCCTTTTTTTTTTGCATCTTGTTAAATCATGGATGGCTATATTAGGCATGTTTCCATGTAATAGGAAGCGCTTCCAGACGCCTCTTCTTTCCCAGCAAAAAGGGATTTTATTTTTGAAATAACTTGGGAAATAATACACATATTCATCCCCAGATGATATTATAATAGAAGGGGGGAGACACTAGGGGGCGATTAGATGGATAGTACTGCAGCTCTCATAATGCTCCTATGTTTAGGTGTGGGTCTTATAGCAGCAGTAGTAGGAATATTTTTGTTTAACGGTTTCAACTGGAAAGATTGGTTATAAGATAGCTTTGAAGTAAGATATTTTTCAGGCATACTTGAAGTATGCTTTTTTTATTGCCCATCTTTTAGCCAGCCTCATTAATAAGATTTGCCTTGGGGACCGGTCTTTAGGTTAAGCTTTAGGGCTTAACCTCGTTAGTATTGGGCGGCTGTTTAATATTGGGCCAGGGCTTTGGCTCCGGCGATGGCGTTGGATTATCAGGCACAACCGGAGTCTTGGGCTGCTGCGGACCGGGCTGCTGATCAATCGGCGGATTAGTGGGTTTATCTGGCTCTACCGGAGTCTCCGGTTCTTCGGGCGTTTCCTCCTTAGGGCTGCTGGCCGGCGGCTTTTGTTTGAAGGAGCCATTGTAATAAAGATGAACCATGTAGTCCCGCCACAAAGGAGCTGCAATTCTACCTCCATAAGTGTCATAACCCTTGATAGCGCTGTTGTCACTATTACCCACCCATACGGCAGTAACCAGCTCATCTGTATAGCCGACAAACCAGAGGTCTTTACTCTGTGTGGTAGTTCCAGTTTTTCCACCCGAAGGCAGGGCAAAAGAAGCGCTTTTCCCGGTGCCGTATTTTACCACATCCTTCAGGATGGCATCCATAGTTGACGCTGTATCGGCGCTCATTACCTGCCGTTTCCAGGGCTGGTTGGCAAAAAGAACCTTTCCTAAGTCATCCTCAATGGTATCAATTCCGAAATAGGGGTAATAAACTCCGCCATTGGTATACATAGCATAGGCGCTGGCCATCTGAATGGGAGATATGCCTGAAGTCATTCCCCCCAGGGCCAGGGCCAGATTTTTATCTTCCGTTTTCAAGGTTGTTATACCACAGTTCTTCAGGTACGCAAATGCCTTATTCAGCCCCAACTGGTTTAGAACCTCGACCGATGCCACATTGTATGAATTGAGCAAGGCCAGACGCACAGTTACCGTCTCGGGAGCCGATGACTGGTCGTTTTGCGGGGTATAACCGTTGAAGCTGCGGGGCTTGTTATTTAACTGAGTATCAGGTTTTATCAAATCTTCTTCCATAGCTGCCGCATAGTACAAAGGTTTAATAGCTGAGCCGGGCTGCCTGGGCAAAAGAGCCATATTATACTGGTTTTTATCCCAGTCAACACCACCCACCAACGCCCTTATACCTCCTGTATCCGGATCTATGGACACCATGGCAATGTCCTTGGCACCGATTCCCTGCGAGGCCAGGGCTTTGGCATGCTGCACCACTTTGCTTTCGGCAGTTTTTTGCATGTCAAGATCAATGCTGGTATGAACTTTCAAACCTCCCTGGTATAGGCGCTCTTTCCCGATCTTGTCAATAATCTGATCATTCAAATAATTCATAAGATAAGGATGGGTTACTTTGGGGGCCTCGAACGACTTGATTTTTACGGCCTTTTTCTTGGTGGTTTCAGCCTGCTGGGTGCTTATCAATCCCTGTTCGGCCAAAACATTAAGAACCACCTCTTGCCGGGTTTTAAGTCCCTCCATGTTGCTGTCCGGGGAATAGTATTCAGGAGCCTGGAGCATCCCTACCAGCATAGCTATTTCCGCTTCATTCAGCTGGTTGACCTTCTTGCCGAAATATATGTTGGCGGCACTGGCCATGCCAGAACAACCACGGCCCATATAGACTTCATTTAGATACATGTTCAAGATAGAATCCTTGCCATACTTTTCTTCTAGAGCGATAGCTATCATCAGTTCTTTAAACTTCCGACTTACCGTCTTTTCCTGGGTCAAAAACAGGGTTCGGGCCAGTTGCTGGGTAATGGTGCTGCCGCCTTCAGACTTATTGCCTTCCTTGATATCATTGTACAGGGCCCGGGTAATTCCACGCGGATCCAGGCTGGCATGTTCATAAAAGCGGCGGTCTTCAACTGCGACCACCGCCTGTTTTAACGCTTCTGGAAAGTCATCGGCATATATTCGTTTATAGCCTATGCGGGTTATTTCCTGGCCGTTGCGATCGTATATTATCGTCTGGTCCTGGGAGTGGTATTCCCAGGTGTCCAGGCCGGTGGCGTATAGCATTATTTCCGGAGTGGCTAGAGTTATCCAGGCCCCGGCAAAAAAGCATACGATAAATATCAAGAAAATGGCTACTGCTTTTTTAATAGTTGCAAACATACCTTTATAGCCTCAAATTCTGCATATATAAACCTATTGTAAGACTCGCCCGCCTATAAGAAAAGTGTAATGCATTTTTTACCAATCGACCTCAAGGATAGGCAGGCTTATCTATTTCATAGTACGAATCGACTCCTCTGTTTCTTGCATGATTATATATAATAACGCAAATTGAGCGGCAATTCCTTACTTCAACATTAGAACGTACGGGTCCAGACAGCCCGATATCGGATCCCTGGTTGGACAGGACAATGCTCCAATTGCCAGCCCGCCGGGCAGCTGATTATCATCAAGTACTGGATTTCGACAACCGAGTGAGTATCCTCGCCTTTCTTTCCATTATTTGGAGCTTTGTCTTAGGACTAACCTACCATATTCTTAACTTTTCCATAATTAGCAGTACAATAGCATCGAATAATGATTTAAAATTAGATAGATATGATATTAGTTGCCCGGAGCATGAGCTTTAATATATCTGGGGGAGGACCGTATAAATGGTGAGTAAGGCCATCGAAAACCAGGTTATTGTCGTTACATCAGGAAAGGGCGGGGTCGGAAAGACTACCACGGTTGCCAATGTGGCAACAGCTCTGGCTAGAAACGGATACAAGGTTGTGGTAACGGACCTGGATATTGGACTGAAAAAGCTGGACCTGATTATGGGTCTGGAAAACCGGGTCATTTACGATATTGTCCAGGTTATCGAGGGTGAATGCACCCTCAAACAGGCTCTTGTCAAGGACAAACGTTTTCCTGATCTCTACATGCTACCCGCGGCCCAAACACGTAATAAGGACGACATCAGGCCCGATCAGGTGAAATCCCTCTGCGATGAGCTGCGGCCCGATTTCGACTACATCATCATCGACTGCCCGGCCGGAATAGAACAGGGTTTTAGGAACGCCATCGCCGCGGCTGACCAGGCTATCGTAGTTACCAATCCAGAAGTTTCGGCCGTAAGAGATGCTGATCGGATAATCGGCATGCTGGAATCAGCTCAGTTTAAAGACATTCGTCTGGTTGTCAATCGCCTGCGTCCGGATATGGTAAGAAGCGGCGACATGCTGAGCATTGAGGATTTACTTGAACATCTGTGTATTGACCTTCTTGGCGTGGTTCCGGAAGACAAGCTGGTGGTGCCCTCCACCAACAAGGGCGAGCCTATCGTTCTAAACGAAAAATCGGCTGCCGCCGCAGCCTTTTCCAACATAGCCCGGCGTCTGACTGGAGAAGGAGTGGATTTTCCCGACTTTACCGAGAATGAGTCAGTCTGGGCCAAGCTCAAAAGCCTGGGAAGAAACCTGTGGTCCGGGAAGGGGGCATAAATATGTTGGATTTTCTGAAAAAGGTTTTCACGAATGAAAAATCCAGCCGCACCCAGGCCAATGAACGCTTGCGGGTCGTATTGACCCATGACCGGCTGGGAGCCTCATCACAGCTTATGGAAGTATTAAAAGTCGAGATAATGGAGGTAATTGCCCGTCATGTGGAGATAGACGGCACCCCGGAGGTTAACTTCGTCAGTGAAGGCCGTCATTCGGCTCTGGACATAAATATTCCTTTAAAAGGCAGGTAAACTCTATTGGCAGTTAAGATTAAAGGCCTCAACAGCAGTCTGGTATTGACGTTTGATCAAACCGGCTTCGATAAGAACTATGAGTACTTACTTGAGCACATTTCGTCCAACCACCAGTTGTTTAACGGTTCGAAAGTAGTATTTCAGGGGCCCGGACTCAGTACATACAGCCATGAACAGTTGATCTCCCTGCAGAAGATGTGTTTGGATCAGGGCATGGTCCTGCAAAACATTCAGGAAACCATGCCCTTCAAGGCAGAAAAAAACGACAGGGATGTCAACATCCGGCGCAATGTGCGCAGCGGGCAGAAAATCCGCTCCGAAGGCTCAGTTGTGGTTTGGGGCGATGTTCACGAAAGCGCGGAAATTACTGCTGTCGAAGACATCGTTGTACTGGGGCGCCTGGAAGGCATAGCCCATGCCGGGTGCACCGGCGATATGAGCAGCGTGGTATTTGCCCTGCAGTTATCACCCAGCCAGATCCGCATAGGCAGTCGGGTGTCACGGGCGGTAGAGCGGAAACAAAAGACCGGTTATCCTGAAGTAGCGTATTGGGATTCGGAAAACATATGCATTAAGGAATATAATGCCAGAGATAAACGGTAGGATGTGAGGGGCGGTATTAAAAATCAGAAAAGGAGAAATATTGCCCCGCAATTAGTCTGAATAATAAATATAAATCGCGAGCCCGTACCACTTTTTGTTGATACGGGCCTGTCTTTGGGAACTTGATTAGTTATAGCCTTCGAAATGAGTTTAGGAGCGCAGTGATGATAGGATAAAGACCAGTAAGGCCCCCAGCGCTACAACAAAGCCCGCTTCACCCAGGTAGGCGTATTTAGCCAGGATGGTGGGATGGCTGGCCGATACAATCAGTGATGAACCTATCAGGCCACCGGCTATAATCAAGCTTGAACTGAGGCGGCTTATCAACTGGCTCATCTTCTTGCTTCCCTTTTCGCTGAATCCCACCGTCATATGGATGTGGAAACGCCCCCGGCCCATGTTCCGGATAATCTGGTGAAAGTCAGCGGGCAGACCGCCCAGCGGCCTAATATCCCGGTAGTATTTGCGCCGGGCATAGGCATAGATGTTCTTGGGCTTCAGGCGCTCACGGAAAACCTTATCGGCCAGTGGTTCGGCCACTTCCATGAAATTGAAGGTCGGATCCAGCTTTTTGCCCACTCCTTCAACAATTATCATGGCTTTCATCAACGAGGTCAGATAAGGCGGCATCTTGAGGTTATAGCGATAGGCCAGAGCCATGATTTCTTTACGCAAACGGTCCATGTCCAGGCTTCCCAGATCGCTGGAAGCCACGCTCTCCACCAGGTCTTCCAAATCATCCTGAAAGTCCTCGGAAGTCACCAGGTCCCCCACTATACCCATGTCGTGCAGGGTGGCCATTGATTTATCCGTATCCTTCTGGGAAATAGCCAGGAGCAGTTCACCAATGTAGATGAGGCGATCGCCGCTTAACACACCGACCTCTCCAAAATCGATGAAAGCAATACGGTCTTCGTCGAGGGCTAAAATGTTGCCGGGGTGAGGGTCGGCCTGGAAGAGTCCGTGCACCATGACCTGAGTGAGGAAGGCTTCAGTTCCCAGGGCGGACAGCCTTTTACGGTTCCAGCCGCGTCTTTCCAGCTCCTGGAGATCATTCACCTTCACCCCCACCAGGTACTCTTCGGTAAGGATCCGGTCTGTGCAGTATTCCCAATGAACTTTGGGTATCACTACATTTTGATTATCCACAAAGGCATTGTAAATGCGCTCCGTATTGCGCGCCTCCCGGGAGTAGTCCAGGGAGCGGAGCAGCATCTTGGCATAGTCCTCGATCATGGCCACTGCGCCGATACGCCGGGCGGTATCGGAACGATGCTCGGCTATCCTGGCCAGGGCGGCAACGATCTCCAGGTCGTTTTGCACCAGGGAGTAGATATCCGGGCGTTGCACCTTTACAATAACCTGCTCCCCACTCTTGAGACGGGCCAGGTGCACCTGGCCGATGGAAGCCGCCGCCAGGGGTTTCATATCAAATTCCGCAAAGACCTGCTCCGGCGGTCCCAGTTCATTGTTAAGCTGGCGAATCAAGTCTTCTTCCGACATAGGACGGACCCGGTCCTGTAGACGTTCCAATTGTTCAATATAGGCGGGAGGCAGTAGATCCGGTCTGGTGCTTAAGAGCTGACCCAGTTTTACAAAAGTGGGGCCCAATTCGGTCAAAGCCAGGCGTGCCCGCACTGCCAGGAGCTGGTCGGTTTCCCGCTCGCAGGTTATTATACTGCGCCGGTCGGACAGGGGCGCCAGGTTGTTTAAACCCAGACGCTGCACCAGGTAGCCCAACCCGTTTTTGACCAGGACCGCGACTATCTGTCTTCTCCTTCTTATATGCCTGATACTCTGGCGTAGACTCAAATTATTAACCCCCTCATAGAGGATGTTCTCATATCTTCTTGTTTAGTATTCTAGCAAGGCTGCCAATCTCCTTTATAGAGTCCCGTCATCTGCCCCAAACAGTGGTAAAATCGGCTAGAATGCAGATAATAAAAGATGCAAAGTTTTAGCCTTTAAGCCATGGAAAAGTATGCTATTATAATCATTAATAGCCGCCGAAATGGGAGAATGGAGGGATCTCAATGAAAAAATGGGTTGCAGTTGTGCTGGTCTTGATTGTAGCTGCTGCCGGGATCTGGTACTGGAAATCAGGGCAGGCCAAAACACCGGGTCCGTCAAACGTGAAACAGGAGGTTAACCTGATTAACCCGGTTGGTCCTGCTGTTATTCCGGTAATAGCACTGGATAAAGGCATGGTAAGCAGTGATGTAACCACCAAAGTCAAGTACTGGAAAAACAACGACGAAGTCATAGCCATGCTGTCCAAGGGCGACGCTGATTTCGCAGTCCTGCCCCTTACTCAGGCAGCCAATCTCTATGCCAATCAGAAAGACCTGGTATTATTGGGTGTTCATGAATGGAAGGTATTTTACCTGGTAGGGAGCTCAAACGCCACCTTCGACGGATGGAAATCCCTTAAGGGGAAGAGCGTATACACGCCTCCCAGCAAAGGGCAGACCGTTGATGTTCTTATGAGAGCAGCCATTTCGAAAGAGGGGCTTAAGCCGGACGAAGACGTCAAAATCCTTTATGCTGCCCCTGCTGAAATAGTCGCCCTGTTCCAGTCTGGCAAAATAGAATATGCTGCCCTGCCGGAACCCTATGCCACTGCTGCCATGGCTTCCGACAAAGGGAAAATCGTGTTGGATTTCCAAAAATTCTGGGCTCAATTGACTGGAGGAGCAGAGCGAATTCCGGTTGCCGGCCTGTTTGTTAAAAAAGCTTACCTGGACGCCCATCCCAATGAAACCAAAACAGTGGAAAAACTCCTGACTGACTCAACTAACTGGGGCAACCAGAATGTTGACCAGGCTATAGACCTGTCTAAAGACCTTATTGCCACCACCCCGGCCATCATGAAAAGCGCGCTGCAGCGGATCGACTTCCACTACGTCACCTCGCGGGAAGCCAAACCGGAGGTTGACTTATTCTTGACGAAGATGAAAGAACTGTATAACCCGGGGATTACCGCCGTTCCAGATGCCGGTTTTTATGCTTCATGAAACCCTGGATACGCTCTTTCCTGGGGATAGTACTTTTTATCGGGCTCTGGGAGGCCCTATCCCGACTGCTTGACAAAAGCTTGATATTGCCCAAACCCGGAATCGTCTTCCGGGTTTTGGGCCAACTGCTTGTTCAAGTTAATACATACAATATTGCTCTGCAGACCGCCTGGAAGGTTCTTTTTGCCCTGGGCCTGGTTTTGATTCTGGGTGTTTTCCTCGGCCTGCTCCTGGGCTTGGTGAAGCCTCTCAACGATATGTCACGCCCCATTATCATGGTTATACAGGCAGTGCCGGTTATCTCCTGGCTTTCCCTGGTCATATTTACGTGGGGCATAAGCTGGGAGGGCCCGGTTTTTATTGCCTTTTTATCCCTGCTGCCGACCGCCATTTTGACAACTATTGCCGGGGTGCAAAATTTGGACCGCAGGCTGCTGGAGATGGCCCGTATCTACCGGGTCCCCTGGCTAAAGGTATTAAAAGAAGTCTATCTCGGCTCCCTGCTGCCCTTCTTTATAGCTGTCGTAGATGTCTCTTTGGGTCAGGCCTGGAAGGTAATCCTGGTGGCTGAATTTCTATGCGGGGATCAGGGGTTGGGAGTGCAGATATCCTGGGCCAGGCAGTTGTTTAACATTCCAGGCGTCTATGCCTATACCCTTCTGGCGGTGATTCTGGGGATGCTTACGGAACGCGTGATCAAATACTATCTGGGAAAGGTGAAAAAGAGATGGGCGCCAGCGTAACTGTAGAGGAAGCCTGTAAAAATTATGGAACACTTCAGGTTATTGACCGCTGGAGCCTTAATATAAGCGGCGGTGAACGGCTGGTTATCCTGGGGCCTTCCGGAGCGGGTAAGACTACTTTTCTGCGCCTGATCGCCGGTCTGGAAAACCTCACATCCGGAAGTATCAGGGTCAGCAGCAAACAGGTGGGATTCGTTTTCCAGGAGCCCCGCCTGATTCCCTGGCGGACCGTTAAACAAAACCTGCTTTTCGTGAATCAGGAAGCGGATGTTGATGGCATGCTTTCCAAGCTCAAACTAACCGGCTTTGAGAACTACCTGCCCGCCCAGCTGAGCGGCGGCATGCAACAGCGAGTCAACCTGGCCCGGGCCTTGATCGTAGACCCCCGCCTGCTGATCCTGGATGAAGCCTTTGGCTCCCTGGACCTCAGGGTAAAACTGAGCATAATACGAGATATCATTGACCAGTGGCAGGAAAAGCGGTTTACTATGGTGGCTGTTACTCATGACTTAAAGGAAGCCCTCTGTATAGCGGATTCCATCTTGATAGTATCCAGCCGCCCTTCCCAAATTGTGCATCGTTTTTCTGTACATTTGGAAAGGGGCCATCGGGCTTTTACCGATCCGGAGCTGCTGCGGCTGGAATCGGAACTGCTTTCCATAATGTCGGAAATACAATAGTTATTAGACTATTACCCCCCGGTAGATAAAAAATACACCCATTCCCACCAGAAATATTCCACAGGCTAAAAGGATATAATTGTAAATGCGCTGGCTGAAAAAACGGCGCCCCTCGGCTATAAGTACAGCTATGAACGCATACCAAGCCAGATCGGCCAGAATATGACCGCTGAAAAATGTAGCCAGGCCCAACCAGCCCTGCTGCAGAGCTATGGTAAGATAGCCCAGACCAATGGTTGCCCACCAGATCGACCAGTAAGGATTGGATACGCTGACCAACACACCGGCCAAAACCGGATTGAGTCCTGAAGAGCGCGCCTTTTCTCCGACGTCCAGTTTGAGCTGTCCGGTAGCTGCCTGGCGACTCATGCTATAGCCCAGGTATAGCAGAAATGCCCCTCCCAGTAGAGCGATCACCTGGGTCACCAGGGGTTTTTGGATAAAGGATAAAAGCCCCGCAGCCAGACCTATAACCAGGAGCAATTCCAGGAAAGCATGGCCCAGGATTAAAAGGGGACCGGCCGTCCAGCCTCGCCGGGCGCTCTCGGCTATGGTGGTCGACAGCAGCGGACCGGGCATCATAGCCCCGGATAAGGCAATAATGAAGGCGCTGATGAATAAGCCGGCCAAATTCAAGGTAATCATTCCCTTTCTAGATTTTCATGACATTTACCATTATAGCACCTCATTCGGCCTGGCTACGTGGTTTAACACTCCAGCCGGGTTGAAAATTAAGAAAGGGTATTGGCCCCCATTGCCAACAGTTATTTTCCGGGGTATTGATAGGCGCTCTGGGGATTAACTTCAGACACCACCAGCTCATCATCGTCTAAATAGCTCAGCTCTTCGTTAAAATCGGGTCTGAATACCTTGTCAAGCTGGCGATCCTCCTTGATAAAGAAATCTCCCGCATAGGTGCTGCCATCTTCCAGTTCAATGCTGCCATGAATCCAGGGCATATGATATCCTCCCTTCATTTTCCCTTAGCCTTTACCGCCAGGTTGCTCATTATTAGTAAAAATCTCAACTTTCGCAGTTGCGTAAAAATTTGTGTCAATGCAATATTGAACTTGCTCTTTTCTAAGAAACAGAAAATAATAGATCATTGATACTTAAGGCTGGTGATTGTATGCAGGAAGCGCAGCTCCCCAAATCCAACCTCTATACCCTATTTTTATCGGTTCTGCTAGTAGGTATGGGCTTTAGCATCATCATTCCGGTCCTGCCCTTTTATGCCAAAAATATGGGCGCCAGCGCATTTCAGCTGGGACTGTTGATGACCGTGTACGCGCTCTGCCAGTTCATTTTCTCTCCTATCTGGGGGCGTTACTCGGATCGGGTGGGACGCCGCCCGGTACTACTAGCCGGTCTACTGGGTTTCGCCTTTACTTTCTTTTGTTTTGCTTTCGCCACCCATCTCTGGATGCTTTACGTCATTCGTATCGCCGGTGGTATATTTTCCTGCGCCACCCTTCCTACTGCAATGGCGGTGGTGGGTGACAGCACCAGTGTTGATAAACGTGCCTCTCATATGGGGCTAATGGGCGCTTCAATGGGTATGGGGATGATTATGGGCCCGGCTATCGGGGGGATGCTGTCCCACTATTCTCTGAGCTTGCCTTTTCTCTTTGCCGGACTGCTCTGTTTCCTAAACTTTGTGGCCGTATTCATCTGGGTGAAGGAATCCCATACCAAGAGAGCTAATGCAGACCCCGGGATAAAAACCGCCTCTCTCATCAGCAGTTTGAAGACGCCCCTGGCCGCTTACTTTATTATTATGCTGCTGATAAGCATTGCCGATGCCAGCCACCAGGGAACTTTTGCCTTATACGTTAAAGACCGGGCCAATTTTAATTCCGTACAAACCGGCTGGGCTTTTACCCTGGCCGGATTGGGTACGGTTCTGGCCCAGGGGCTGATTTTGGGAAGGATGACGAACCGGGTGGGGGAAGAAAGGACTGCCAAAACCGGTATTTTGGTTATGGGAGCGAGTTTCGCCCTGTTTCTCTATGCAGACAATTTCCTGAAGGTTATGGCTTGTATGGGCATATATGCACTCGGTGTGGGGCTTATCCGTCCGGCCCTGAACTCAAAGGTTTCCAAGCAAGCAGCTGACAGCCAGGGAAGCACCCTGGGAATCTTGCAGAGTTATGACAGCCTGGGACGAGTTATCGGACCATCTATAGGCGGGTGGTTGCTGGATATAAACCTGGCCTATGCCTACGTTTTCGCCACGGTGTTCGCCCTGCTGGGAATGGTGGTGATCAGTGCCTTTATGAGGAGGCGTCAGGAAGAAGGGACTCCCTCGGGGTCCTTTTAAAGCATGCTTTAAGGCCCCGCCAAAAAGGAAGTCAGGGAGCGTTTTTTTACCGATTCGTAGAGAATGTATTTTACAATTGTATCGCGTTCACTTACCGGCAGATCGACAAACAAGATCCCGTACTGGTAATCGCTTAATGCGTTAAATTCTCGTACTACCCGGCCTTTTGTCTTCATCTGATGAGTAATTGTCTTTATTTTAATTGTAAAGTTGAGGTCTAAAAGAGTATCCAAAGGCAGCTGGAGGCGGGTAGTCATATTGAGCCCATTGCCTGAAATGTCTCGTACCTGCCCTTTCAACCAGTTGTCAGTGCTGGCTTCTTTGAACTGCAAGGCCAGGTGGGCCGGGAAGCGTATAAACTCCCGACGCTGCACCCGGGAAAAATTGTCCGGTTTACTCAATATGCAACTGGTATTGCGAGAGCCGGATATAGCCTTTAAAACGGTTGCCTGGCACAGGTAAACCGCATCACTGCCGGTAGTCTCAATTATGAGTGTTTCCCCGGGAGTAAATATTTCTACGGCATCATATATGGTGATGGATATATCGTTTAATGATACGGCATCCACACAGCACATATATTCACCCTGTTCATTTATTATCTTAAGTTTTTGATTTACGAAAAAATCCATATCCTACCCCTGACATGGTAATTTGTCTCCATCCTCCAGATTTCTCCCGGGCATGAAAATCTGGTTAAACCATACAGTCCTATTATCGTTATATTATTAGACGAAAATCAGTCCTTTTTCAGGCAATAATCAGCGATTAAACTCCATTTTCTCAATTTTATCATTATATAAGGCCTTGCTACACCTCGTTTTAATGCATTATAAATCAAGTCATGGAAAAGGGTGGAAAGGCCTCCGGGCTTGTTATATAATTTGCTGTAAACAGGCACAATACTGGGAAAAAACGAGTTTTAAAAATCATAAAATAGAAAGGAGTCTTTTTTCTATGACAAGCAAAAAACACTTTACAGTTGAGGATGCCAAAAAATATGGAGAAATGCTGGGCATTAAGTGGGACAAGTTCGATGTTGAACAATATCGCCAGGGAATGGATGTGGAATTGGAACACGGATCCGTCGATCCCCTGACCAATGTCACCAACGATGATCCCCTGACAACTGCCAAGATCGCTTTGGCGCACCTTAATGAGTTTCCCGACTATTATATTCGCCTGGCCAAAATGGAGGACGAGGCCGAAGAATACTGGAAGAATAAATAAGAGGACTTGCCAAAGTGCAATTCTGGTTCAGGCGAGCAGAACGCATACTGGAATAAACATGCTTTTTTATTTGGATGAAAGGAGGCGCTATAATATGGGGGCTCAACTCATCAGAGAAGGGGTTTACTGGGTGGGAGTACAGGATCCTACCTTAAGCGTTTTTGACATTATTATGACCACCGAGCACGGCACCAGTTACAATGCCTATCTGATAAAAGGCAGCGAAAAGACGGCCCTGGTGGAAACTGTAAAAGACGGTTTTTATGATGAATACCGTTCCAATATTGAGAGCATAATGCCATTGGAACAAATCGACTACCTGATTGTAAATCACAGTGAACCAGATCATTCGGGATCGCTCATCCGCCTCCTGGAAAGCTGCCCCGGGTTGACTGTCGTGGCTCACCACACCGCCCTGGCTTTCCTGAAGGAAATCTGCCCCCGTCCCTTTCAAGCAAAGGTTGTAAGCAACCGGGATTCACTGGACCTGGGAGGCAAAACCCTGCACTTCATAAGCGCCATGCTGCTGCACTGGCCGGACACCATATACACCTACCTGGAGGAAGACAAAATTTTGTTCAGCTGCGATTCATTCGGCTGCCATTACTCGGACGACCGTCTTTTCAGCGATCTCATTCCAGGAGATTTTTTAAACGCCTACAAATATTATTTTGATCATATCCTGGGTCCATTCAAATCCTATGTAAACCAGGCGTTGAACAAACTCAGGCACTACCAGATGGACGTAATCTGCCCCGGGCACGGGCCGATTCTGCGTGATCGCCTGCCCTACTATCTGGGTCTGTACCGGGAATGGGCCAGGCCACGCGATGAGTCTCTGCCACTGCGTGTGGTTCTGGCCTATGTGTCGGCTTACGGATACACTCGCAGTCTGGCTGACGAGGTCATGCGGGGTCTACAGGCGGCCGGAGAATTTGAAATACTTCGTTTTGATCTGATTGAATCCGATATAAATGAGGTGGCAGCGGCAGTGGACGATGCCGCAGGATTGCTGCTGGGTTCACCCACCCTGAACAAAGACGCTTTGCCACCGCTGTGGTTTCTGCTGGGCCGCCTTTCACCCATCAGCCATTCCGGAAAGCTGGCTGCTGCCTTTGGCTCCTACGGATGGAGCGGTGAAGCGGTGCCCAATATTGAAAAGCGCCTGCACATGCTGCGCATGAAAGTTTTGCCCGGATTAAGGGTGCGCTTCAAGGCGGATGAAAAGGACTTGCGAGAGGCCTTTGAACTGGGTAAAAAGTTCGGCCAGCTCCTGCTCAATCCGGATCAAGAAGCGGTGGAAGAACAGTGCCTGCTTCCCCTGGCTCCCACCCATGCTGATCTGAAAGTTGAGGATTACAGCAAACGCTATGCCAATCAGGACCTGGCTGTATACTGGAATCCCGATTTATGCCATCACGACACCTATTGTTTCACCAGGTTGGGAAGCGTCTTCAACCCTGAAGCCCGGCCCTGGGTCAAGCTGGAAGGCGACCGGCCGGAAAAGATTATCAAGGCCGTTAACCGCTGCCCTTCCGGAGCCTTGAGGTATTCCTTCCCTCCCGGTTCACCGCTTGATAGGGAGGAGAACAAAGGCCCCGGGTACATAAGGGAATAGGGGAAACCAATTTGTCAAATTGCTTCAGATGTTGATCAATAGTTTTCAACGTCATAAATAATGAGTTGATGAACCGTCCTCAACTCAAAAGAAAAACCCGGGAAATATGATCCCGGGTTTTCGTCTTTGCCAGGTTTAGTACTGGGCGGGTGGTGTGTAACCGCCCTGATTGATGGGCTGGTTGTTGCGGATTATGAATATGAATATCGAGAACAGTCCCAGTAACATAGAAAGAACCGTGTACAGTACTGCGGACTCGGTATACATTTTGAATAAGTTGTAGACGAAGATAATCGAAAATACCAAGAGTGCCAGGCTTACCAGGAAACCCAGTATGGGAATCATCCCCAGAACCATGCCGCCAATTGAAGCGACCGGCAGCCACATACCCAAATTCGTCAGACGATAGCCGAATAAATCCATCTCACCCACAATAGAACCCATGATGTACAGATCGGCGATGGGAATCCATGCCAGCCAGGCATTTTCAATTCCCCTATTTGTCGCCAGTGTCATTAGGCCAATTGACTTCAATACGTAGAATGCAATAATAATCACAAAAAACACAAGAAGAAAGCCCATTGACATTGCCATGATTGCGGCTAAACCCGATTCATCCATTCACATACCTCCCATAATATTGTTGCCGTATAATATTCTTTCTCTTCGCCAAATATTCCTTCAATAAAATATAAATTCCAGGCCACCTGGCCAGTTTTTAAAATAACAGGTGCTTTTTTGTCATAATATGGTTTATCTCCGCGACTCGCTGGAGTATCTGCAGATAACTTGAGACTACCCCCTCTTAGCTTCAAAATCACCGCTATTAGACAAAAAAGAAAGCGATGGCTATCATTGCATAAGCGGCCAGTAGCAGACCGCCTTCCAGCCAGTTGGACTCTCCGTCCAGGCTGGTAAACTGGGCAATAAGGACTGCCAGGGAAAGAGTGACTATTTCATAAAAATTGAATATCAGATTCATGGGCCTGGCCAGAATTAAACTGATGAAAACCAGAACCGGGGTCACCAGCAGTGCTATTTGGGTGCTGGAGCCTACTGCGATCTCCAGGGCCAGGTCCATTCGGTTTTTCCAGGCCATAAGAACAGCGGTGGAATGCTCGGCAGCATTACCTATGATAGGAATGATTATTATGCCGATAAAAAAGGTAGACCAGCCCAGCAAGGCGGTCACTGATTCAATGCCGGCAACCAGGAATTCGCTTTCCAGAGCTATGAAAACCGTACTCAAGGCCAGGGCTGTTAAGGCTTTTCTTTTGCTCATAGCCGGCTCTGAAGCTTCGCATACGCCGGTTTGGCGCCGCATGCTAAACAATAAGCCGGCTAGATAGATTACCAGTAATATAGCCGAAACCACTATGCTGTATTCCTCGAGGATAAGGCTCTGGCGCTCCGAATTAAAAAACACGGCTGGTATTATAAGGGCTATTATAGCCAGAAACATCAAACTGGTCTGGTTGCTTATATGAACCCGGTCAAAGCTCTGTTCACCGTTTTTCAGCCCACCTATGAAAATAGCCAGCCCCAATACCAGCAGGATATTTCCCAAAATGCTGCCGGCAATTGATGCCTTAACTACATCAAACAGACCGGCTTTTAGAGCGAAGACAGTGATCAGCAGCTCGGTGGCGTTGCCGAAGGTGGCGTTTAATAGGCCGCCGGCTTTTTCTCCCACAAAACAGGACAGGCTCTCGGTGGCCTCTCCCATTATACCGGCCAGCGGTACTATCGCCAGGCAGGCGCTGAAAAACATGCCCACCTCGTTATTGGCATATTTAAAGAAGAGGCTTACGGGTATAGCCAGCAGCAGATAGTACATAAACTTTGCCAAAACCACACCTCCACCAGGTTTTTCTAGTAGTCTGTAGCATCTAAAAGTTTAGTTTCCGCCGAGCTAAATTTTTGCAGGGAGAGGCGGAGAAATGAGTAATACTGGACGTATTGCGATTGACGACAACGAAGCCCTGCGGAAATTTGGCCGGTGGTAATTAAAGTTTTAGGTGTTACAGACTACTTGCAGGGTATAAAGGCGTTTAAAGGAATGGTGACAAGATGATCAGGGTATCTGATGTATCCAAAACCTACGGCCAATCAAAGCACAAAGCGGTGGACAAGGTGTCTCTCGAGGTTCAGCCGGGTGAAATCTTTGGTTTCCTGGGTCCCAATGGGGCAGGGAAAACAACCCTGATTAAAATCATTACCGGGATCCTGCAGCCGGATGAAGGAAATATTTACATAAACGGTTTTAATATAAGGGAGCAGCCCCTTGATGCCAAACGACAATTTGGCTATGTACCAGACGACCCCAGCCTGTTTGGCCGGCTGAGTGGAATAGAATATTTAAACTTCATGGCGGATGTTTACCGGGTTGACAGCGAGACCCGAAAACAGCGTATTGATGAGATGGGCAGCCGTTTTGAAATGAACGAGGCCCTGCCCAACCTGATGCAAAGCTTTTCCCATGGAATGAAACAAAAGATCGTGGTTATGGGAGCCCTTTTACACGATCCGGGGGTGTGGATTCTGGATGAGCCCATGACCGGGTTGGATCCGCGCTCTTCCTTTATACTGAAAGAGATGATGCGCGAACACGCCGATGCAGGCAAAACCGTATTTTTTTCCACCCATATACTTGAAGTGGCAGAAAAAATCTGTGATCGAATCGCCATAATCAACCGGGGCAGGCTGATTTTTTGCGGCAGTCTGGAAGAGATACGCCGCCGCTTCAAGCAGGATAGTTCGTTGGAGAGCCTTTTCCTGGAGATTACCGCCCATGAGTGAGTTCTGGGCCTTGTTCAAAACCCTGTTCGTGAACAGCGTCGGCCTGTCAGTAATCTGGTCAGACAAAACGGGCCGCCGCAAAAGGCTGCTCAAGACCCTGGGTCTGGGTTTACTCATTGCAGTGGGCTTTGCCCCTGCTATATACCTCTATACTCGCATACTCACCCAGGCCTATGACCTGCTGGCCCCCCTGGGGCAGCAAGGAGTGGTTATCAGCCTGGGGCTTACTCTGGCCAGTGGAATGGTTTTCTTTTTTGGTGTTTTTTACGTTATCAGCACCTTTTATTTTACCGACTATATGCAGAACCTGTTGGCCTTGCCTTTGGCTCCCTGGCAGCTGCTCGGAGCCCAATTCAGCCTGGTGGTAGTGTATGAATACCTGAGCACCCTGCCTTTCATTCTCCCCCCTCTGCTGATCT
>JBDKUE010000060.1:0-4002 GCA_039679855.1 Syntrophomonas sp. | reverse complement strand
TGCTCGAACTCGGAGTTAAAGACTTAAAAACACGTTCTTTGGTCTGGGTGTTTCCTGCGTTGTTTAGACCATAATCCAAAACCAGAACCAGACTGCTTGATACAGGGGTAGAAACAACCGCCATGCTGTCACCTCCTAAACAAAAATAAGGGCACCGGTTCCCAAGTCGATGGTAGCACCTGGCCCTTCAGGGGGAAAACGACCGGAAAGGGGATATTGGATGCATCGGTTTAAAGGAAACGAAAAAAAACGATGGGCAACTAGCTGTTGAATATCGAAGGAGTAACATTAGCAGGGGAGAAAAATGAAAAGGATTGATCTACGCAAAGTTGTAGACAAAGATCTCTACCAGTTTGGGATCGAATTGCATCCCGGCATTGCGCTGCAGTTCATATAGGGCCTGTTCATGAGAAATAGGGGGCTTGTAGGGTGTTTCATGGGTCATGACATCATAGGCGTCTATTATCGATATTATGCGGGCCAGTTGGGGAATCTCATCCCCTTTAAGCCCCCGGGGATATCCCTGACCGTTCCATCTCTCATGATGGGACAATATTTCTTCAGCAATAATAGAAAGCTCTGGAGAGGCGTTGACAATCCGATAACCGATTTCGGAATGCTTTTTCACGGCGTCCCATTCTTCAGGCATAAGGTTGCTGGGTTTGCGCAGAACCTCGCCTGGTATCCCGATTTTACCAATATCGTGCAGTTTGGCCAGGAGCATCAGTTTATCGGCATCGTGTTTGCGCATACCCATGCCGGCTGCCATGCGCAGGGCAATCCGTTGCATGCGTTCCGTATGTTCACGGGTTTCGACCGTGCGATCCCAGAGGGTGTTTTCCAGGGAAGAGATAATCGCACTGCGCGTATTTTTGCTCTCCAGCAGTTTGTTCAAGTACATATCGTTTTCAGCCTTTTTAAGGATATCCATAATATTCTGGCTGGTATTTTCTTTGGTTGCATAACCCAGAGCCATGCTCATAGTTATTGGAGTAGTTTCATCCGCCGCGGCATTGCGTTTTATGCGTTCACAAATATTAGCCGCAATTTTGATATCGGTTTGGGGAAGCAGTATGATAAATTCATCTCCACCCCAACGGGCGATAATATCTTCTTCCCGACACGACTGCCGCAAAATATCGGCAATCTTTCGTAGCAGCCGGTCTCCTTCCTGGTGCCCGAAGGCATCATTCACCAGCTTTAGACCGTTGACGTCACCCATGGCAATGCTCAAGGGAAGCTGGCGTTCTACGTCAATGCGCTTCAATTCTTCCTCAAAGAAAGCCCGGTTGTAGAGGCCGGTTAACCGGTCATGGAAACTCAAGTACATGATTTTCATTTCATTGGTCTTGCGGTCGGTGTAATCTTCACAGGCCATTATGACTTCTTTAAGTGTTCCATCGGGATTCAATACTGGATCAATGTTATAGCGCAGCCAGATTCTTCTGCCTTCGGGAATCTGGAAAAGCAGTTCACCCTGGCTGGCTTCTTTAACCACCAGGCTCTCTTTGACTCGTTCTTCCAGCCCCGCCTCCATGGCTTCCGGTGAAAAGAACAGGTTAAAGGTCTTAAGTTCTTCCTTGCTTTTGGATCCCATCAGTTCCAGGAAGCGGGTGTTGGCATCGCTTATCACCCCATAGGCGTCAAACCTGACCAGCCCGATAGGGCTCTGTTCAAACAGCCGCTGATAGCGTTGTTCACTGTCGGCCAGGGCCTTTATGGCTTTCTTTTTTACATCAACATCCTGGTAGGTTCCAACCACACGCAGGGCACGACCCCGGCTGTCGCGGCTCACCACACTGCCTTTGTACAACAGCCAGATCCATTCTTCCCCTGATTTTACGCGGTATTCCTGTTCTATATGAGAGGTTTCGCCCTTTAGGCCGGCTATAAGCGTATCCTGGAATAAGGCCCGATCCTCCGGGTGAACAATGTTCATCCATTCGTCGGCGGTAAATACCCTTTCATTGCCGGGCAGGTAGTTGAGATTTATGCTTTCCCCCCAGCGATCATCAACCGTAATCAGTTTAGATTCCAGGTCCCAGTCGCAGAAGGCCTCCCTGGCGCCCCAAAGAGCCAGTTCCAGGCGCTGCTGGCTTTCGCGGAGTTGATCGTTCTTGTTGATCAGCTTTTTCTGATAGAATTCGAGGTCCTCATTTAGGGCCTTCATTTCTTCCAGGTTTCTTTCCAATTCGGCCTGGGCCGTTTTTACCTCGGTAATGTTGCGGCTTATGCCAACCAGCCCGGTGATCTGCCGGTACTTGTTGCGGATGGGGGCCAGGGCGGTATGGTAATGGCGAAGTGAACTGCCGCTGCCCAGGGTGTACTCGTAAGTAGTCCTCTCTCCGGAAAGGGCTCTTTTGTTGGCTTGAGAAAACAATTCAGCTTTGTCTGGTACATAGATTTCGGCCGGGGTTTTACCCAGGAAAATATTGTGATTGAGATCTTCTTCAAAGATTCCATTTCCATAGATGCCTGAATACTTTTCGTCTTTATCCATTACAAAAACGGTGTCATTGATAGACTCCAGCAGGGCTTGAAGCTCTTCTTCCCGTTCCTGCAGCTGGTCTGAAATCCGCTGGGTTTCACTGATATCGGCCAGGGATACAGCGTAAAACAAACTCCCCGAAGAGTCCATCGCGCCGTAGACCAGGAATTCCAAACCAATTTCCTGATCGGGGGTGTGATATTTATCAACACAGAAGTGTACCTTCTCACCGGCTTGCAATGCGGGCAGTGCTTGAAAACCGGCCTGCTCCAGAATTTCAGCCAGGTTAATGCCCCGCAGCTGTTCTTCACTGTAACCTGATAAGGAACAAAAGGCAGGATTGCAGCATTCGAGATAACCGTCTTCATTAAACAAGGCCAGGGAGTGGAAGCTGTGGCTGACAATATCGGGCCACAACTGGCCGTCTTCTTGAACGCTCAAAGTATTTACAATCCGGTCCAGCCACTGGGTATTGCTAACCAGAGCCGGGCCTTGAGTGATGCCGGAGAGGGTATTTGCGTATAATCGGAAATTACGAACAAAGTAATCATGCAAGACAAACAGCTGTTGCAGTTGGTTCAACGAATACCGTTGGTAGTCATAGATGCCATAATAACTACAGGAGAATTTTCCCAATTTAGCATGCAGCTGCTGGGCAAATAGGACCAGAGATGGTTCCCCATAATGCTGGATCAAAAGGGAATCGAAATTGACGATCAAGGAAACGCCCGAACAGCCTTCAATGGCAGTTGCTTTAACAGTGTCCACCAGGGCTTCGATCACTGATTCCGGGCCTGATTCAATGAGCAGTTCGGCAAAATAGCTGGAGGCCAGCAAAATGATGTTTTTTCGCCAGGAGGGCCAGTTTGATTCCTGGCCGCGCTGTTCCATAAAGGTCCTAAGTGAATTTCTATCATTTTCAGGGACCAGGCAGATACATTTTTCCTGGCGCGCCAAGGCGATCTGGACTTGGTAATCTACCAGTAGTATCCATTCGTCCAGATTATCATAAAAAACAGCCACACGAGCCGGAGAAGTCAACTTTTCAAGGGTATCAATTTTAACTGGAATTCCCGAAGACATTCTCGTTCTCCTAGAAATAAAATCCAATTAGAAAAATCGGTGTATTATAAAGTATATCAGAAAAACAAATCATTTACATCTATTACTTAGGACATAAATTGGTCATTTTATACCCTAAATATGTGACTTAGCGACGATAAGGGGGCTGGGACATTTAATATACAGAATGCCCGGGCTTAGGTCCTAAAATAATCCACGTTTTGACATATATTTTAATAATTGAAGGAATTTAATGAGGCAGGGACTGCAAATAAAATCTCACAAAAAAATGGTTCACATTTACTTATCTAGTGAACCATTTTTGAGGAATCATAAAGGAGAGCTTAGTACAACATTCCGTATATTCGTGCCCACAATTTGGGCATATTTTTCCGAATTACTGCGTTGTCGTGGGTAGCAATACGTCAAGTATTACTCACTCCTGACGCCCA
>JBDKUE010000223.1:0-14246 GCA_039679855.1 Syntrophomonas sp. | reverse complement strand
TTTTAGACCATATTTTTAAAGTTATATGAATTGACCGCCGATAATACCCATAGACTTTTTCGAATTCAAGCTCGGTTGTTCCTGAGCTAGCAAGGATGTTAACAGCCATGGCGGAGCAAAAGCAACTGCTAAAAAATGAGCGGGGTATGACCCTGATAGAAGTCCTCGTAGCACTTATTATTCTGGGTCTTATTGTCAGTGTCCTGGTGCCCCTGTCCATCATGATCGCCAAGAACATGCGAGACAACAGAGTCAGACTCAGCGCCTCCCAGATCGCGGCGGCCGTTATTGAAAAGGAGATCGCGGCCACAACTCCCGAAAACTATTCAGGACGGGCGACCGGTTATACCGCAACCCAGGAAATCATAAACGGCATAACCTTCACTGTGGAAACCGATATAGAGTGGAAAAACGATCCGGCTGACGACGATGCATCCGGGAACGACCCCATGCCTTTTGACTATAAAACCATTCAAGTAACGGTTTCCGCCCCGGACGCCTTTTCCGGTACGGTTACCCAATTTGCCGACTATCGTACCTTTATCACCCGGGAAGGCGGCGAAGATCCCTTTGCCGGTATTGAAGTGAAGGTTGAGCGCGGCTGGGACAAGAGTCCGGTACAAGGCGCTGTTGTTACCCTTACCTCTGTAGCAGGGGGGGAAAGCTACACGGTTACAACTGATGACAAGGGCATAGCCCTTCAGCCGCTGGAAATAACCGAGGAGACCAGAGACTACAAAGTTGCAGTTGAGGAAACCTCGCTTATTATGCTGCCCGATCCGGAGCATAAAAACACAGTGCCCGCCACCCGGTGGTTTACTCAAAAAATCACCATAGATATGGAAGAGCCTTTTAGCATTACCATGAACTTTACAAAACAGCATGCCGGTGGTCAGGTTACATTGGATTACCCAATCCGAACCAAGATCGATGGCTATAATTACACCAGGGAAATCACTCCTTCACAACAAAGCGTTACGTTCGCCGGGCTTTGGCCTGTAGGCAGTGATGGAACCAATGGCTGGCAAGGGCACTACACGGCCAAACTAAATCTAAAGGCATATGAACAAGACTTTTCAAAGGGCACTGGCGGTTATACGCCCTGGCAGGAACCGTCACAATCTGAAGCCGGCAGCACCCAGAATATATGGATGCACAATGGCGGCAGCTGGTATGCTTCCAGGAGCAATTATCCCGAATCCCAGGTATTAGAGGGGCAAAACCATCTGGTTTCACCCCTGCCCCTGATGGATTTCTCGGGTTATTATCCTCTGTCAGGCTTCGCCCTTACAGGCAGTCTGACCTGGCAGCAGAGCATTGACAGTGACAATAGTCAGCTACCTGGTCTTGCTTATAAGAGCCCGGACGGGGCAGAACCTGACGGCACCGGCGGTAACTGGGAATGTATGTTGATCTCCTGTGATGACGGTGTAAGCCAGCAAAAGGCAGACCTGGGAACAGAGTATATGAACAATAGCTTACGCTTCCTTTTCGACGCCAGTCCCGATATGGCTTATTATCAAATCGACTGGGTAACCCTGGAGTGTGTATATACCAAAGCTATTAAGTGCAGTGAACCCGGTGAAGCCCTGAATTTTAATGTTACTCCGTAATAGAGAAGAAATGGGATACCAAATGGGTTATTTGCCTCACAACCATAGTAGATATAACCGGTTGAATAATCAGGATGGACTAACCCTGGTGGAATTGCTGGTGGCCCTTGCTATTTCTGTTTTTGTGGGGCTGGCCATTTATGAATTATTATCAGGTATAATGGGCGATTGGGCCAGAACGGAAGCGAATTCCAACGTTACAGCCGATATAAATATTTCTCTAAGTCAATTGGGGCAAGACATCCGCCTGGCGCAAAACCCCAACAGCAAAACCAAAGCAGTTTTGGTGGTAAATGATGCTGATGATGAAGATGATGAAATAAAGAGCAACCAAATAGACGTGTATCACTATGATGAAAACAAAAAAGTTTACCAGCGGATTTCGTACCTGGTTGAAGAGGCAACCCAGGACGGGCAAGCGATATACCGGCTCAAGCGCGGTATAGTTGAAACAAACGACCCGGGCAGCGACCCAAACCCGCAATACGGAACTATATCCGGATGGCAAATCCTGCTTGAAGGGCTCGATAATCCGGTCATATTTTATGATCGCTCTGTCGACGCCAGCAGTGATCACCGCTTGATTGAAGTGATCGCATCCTTAAGTGACAAGAAAAGCATCCACCCCGCGTTTACCAATTTAAAGATCCAAACCAGCTTTATGTCACGCAGCCAGCGGCTGGGCACCTGATGTAAAAAAAGTGCCCGAGCAGTGACAGATAACACTGGAGGTTTATGATGTTCTATAGGCAGAATGAAAAAGGCAATATTCTAGTTCTGGTTTTGGTTGTCATGGCGGTTGGCGCCCTGCTGGTCATGGGGGCTCTTCGACTGTCTGACAATCAAACCCTGCAGGTCTTCGGATTCCTCAACCGGGAGGATGCCCTGAAGCATGCGGAACAGGGTTATAATAAATACCTTTGGGAGTTGAACCAGGATTCTTCTTTTTACCTGGACAGCAACCGCTTTGTTAAAACTGTGGACAACAATGAAAAACTGATATACCAGCCCATCAACCAGCCTGATAGCGAAAACTATCTCATTGAATTCGAGATTCCCAAGGAGCTGGTAGACTCCGCATATGTGGCGGTATCCAACCGGGCAATCATCCGGAGCACTGGCTGGACAACCAAAGAACCTGATAAAAAGCGCACCCTGCAAGTCAACCTGATAAAGCGTTCTTTCGCCCAATATGCCATGATTACCGACAGCGACCTTACTTCCGAAGGACAAAAAATCGTTTGGACCAGGGGGGAAGAATGCTTTGGACCGTTGCACACCAACGGAACCCTGTATATTGAAGGCACACCCCAATTTTATGGACCGGTCACCTATGGGGTGCGCATCGATCCGTCCAGTGCAGCCAAGAACACATCGATCTTTCAGGGCGGGCAGGCCAAAACCGCCACTGTAAATTGGCCCAACAGCAACAATGTGTTGATGAAGGAAGCGCGAATTGGCGGACTTGGACATTACTATACAGGCCGCACCTGTATAATGCTCTACGACGACGGGTACGATGTGCGAAGCTGGGTTTCCTCCGAACCCAACGATGATGATAACATTGATACCTGGGAGTACAACGGCCATGTTTACCAATTTGAAAAGACCACTAACGGCGCCCTTTACCTGGACGAAGGCAAGTTTTACTTTCCCAGTAAGGCAGCCTGCGACGGCAATGCAACTTTCACTTCCTTTAGTGAGGTCAGATCCGCCTACGACAGCCTGTCCTATCCGTCCAATGGGGTAATCTACGTCGACGGCGGCACAAACAATGACTACACATGCTATACCAGCAAATGCGATCCCACCCTGGGCAATGTCTTCCTCTCCGGGCAGATGGAGGGTCAGCTAACCATTGCCTGCAGCAACGACATATTTATAACCTCATATGATCCAGTCAATTGGAGAAATCCCTGGTATGATCCGAATGACTGGTGGAATCCTTGGAATGATGGTAACAGTGGCGCTTTTCCTTCCTTTACCAAAACCGGGGGCGTGTATTACCGGAGCAGTTCAACTTATTTCAATAATGTTAAAGTCAACGACAAATGGGACCATACGGAGGTGAAAGGTACTAATAAAGACGACATGCTAGGCCTGGTGGCTGACAACAACATATTCATCCTGCATTATTCCTGGCCGGCTCAAATTACTCAAACCCAGCGGATCACAGAACGGTCAGGACGCAACAAAACACTGACCTATGGATCCTATGGTGGATGGACCAATGGAAAAGAGAATTACCCAAAAGAGAACTACCCCAATGATAGTTCCGGTCCGGACTCAGCAGCATACAACGTTTTGATTCATGGCGCCTTGTTTACCACCAAAGGCAGCTACGGCTACGAAATGCCTCGGTTTGGTCCCAGCAAGGGCGAAATCACCTTGTTCGGTTCAGTTGCTCAACGCAACCGGGGAGTGGTTGGTGTGGTTAATGGCTCAGGCTATGATAAAAACTACACCCATGACCCGCGCATGCTCTATACCTCCCCCCCGCACTATATTGAACCGGCCAACACCGGCTGGCAGGTTGGAGAGTGGAAGGAAATAAATACCCAGGTTACCAAAGCTTCATCCTGAAAAATAAGTATATTGAGATAGTAAGGGAGAACCATCAACCGGTTCTCCCTTTTTGTTGTCTTTTTCTTTTGGTGCTTTTATAGGGTTCCCATGTAAAAAGCTATTATCTGCTTTCCCCAAATAAGGGCGATAAAGGCTCCCATGGCCAGATACGGTCCGAAGCGAATGGCGGTCTTGCGGTCTGCTTTGCCGCGGACCAGCAGGCAACCGGCCGCCAGGCCGCCCAGAACAGATGCCAGCACAAAGGTCACCAATGCTCCCTGCCAGCCCAGGAAGGCTCCAATCACTCCGGCCAGTTTGATGTCTCCTCCGCCCATACCACCTTTGGAGGCTATGGCTACGATCAAGAAGAAAGCAGCAAAACCCAGTGAGCCCAGCAAGGCAGTTTTTAGACCAATGGTAAACCAGGCCAGGACCAGACCGATAAAGATGCCCGGATAAGTCAGTCGATCCGGTATCAGCCCGGTCTGCAGGTCGGTAAAAGCCGCACACAGCAATATGGTCACCAGTATGCAGCCGGCCAGAGTCTCGAGTGACAAACCGTAATATCTATTGACCAGCCAGTATCCAACGGCGCTCAGCACTTCCACCAGGGGGTATTGAGGTGATATCGAAGCCCGGCAATAACGGCAGCGCCCCTTGAGAAATAGAAAACTCAGGACCGGAACCAGATCCAGGGTCCTGAGTCTCTGTTTGCAGTTAGGGCAGTGGCTGCCAGGCCAGACCACCGACTCCCCTTTAGGAAGGCGGTATATAAGTACATTCGTGAACGAGCCTATAATAAGTCCGACAACGACCAAACAAATCTCCAGAATACTATTCATCTTTAGGGATTGGCAGGTTGTTGCGGCGTTTCGGTTGCTACTACAGGATAACTATCGGTCTTGTCCCAGTTACCAGTGGCGTCATTCTTTTTAGCTTTTCCCGGTGTTATTGAAATAGCTCCAGTGCCTCCTGTGATAGTACATCCATAAGCCTTGGTTGTATCATAGGGCACTTTAATGTCATCGGTCGAAAGAAAACCAGCATTTTTCAAATCAGTCATTGCAACATCATCCGTGGGAGCCCCGTGCGAAGCGATGTACATCTCTGCGGCTTTATAAATCATATCAACATTCTCGTTATTGGCATTGTATTTTGAGTCTGTCAACATCTGACCGAATTTAGGCACCGCCAGGGCGGCCAGAACCGCCAGGATGGCCATAACCACAAGGAGTTCAACCAGGGTGAATCCTTTTTGATCGCGGATTTTTTTAAACAGGGTATTGAACTTCATGATCATTACAATTACCTCCTAAAATAAATCTATCTATCTAAATTAGAGACTGATCCCCCCCTTGATTGTCTTTAGCATAGTTATCGAATTTTTACCCACCAATATTTAGAACTAATTTATATTTTTTTCCTTTAACCAACCGTGCTAACAATATCGAAAACTGGCAGTAGAGTGGCGATTACAATGGCCCCTACCATCAATGCCACAAAAATTATTAGTAACGGTTCCAGCACCGCCATCAGGGCATCAACCATGTGCATGACTTCCCGTTCAAAGTAGTCCGACATCCGGACCAGCATGTCATCCAGTGAACCGGTCTCCTCACCGACAGCTATCATCTGGGTCACCATAGGCTCAAACACCCCGGTGGCGGCCAGGGGGTCGGCGATGGAATCACCCTCGGTGATGCTTACCCGGGCGCTGTGGATGGCCTTCTTCATGACTACATTTCCGGCCACTTCCTCCATCACTTCCAGGGCCTGAAGGATGGGTATGCCGGCCCTGACCAGGGTGCCCATGGTCCGGGCGAAGCGGGCCACCCCGATCTGGCCGATGGTTTTGCCCACCACCGGCAGTTTCAAGTAAAGCTTGTCCCAGAATTCACGCCCGCCTTCGGTTTTACCGGACTTCCTCAAGGCGTATATTATAATAACTAACCCGGGAATCCAGAACATCCAGTAGCCTCTCAAAAAATCACTGACCTTGATCAGCATCCGGGTAGGCGCCGGCAGCTCAGAACCGTAGGATTTGAACATGTCAATAAACATCGGCATGACAAATATCATGATTCCCATCATCATAATAATGGCAAATATGCTGATAATGGCGGGATAGATAGAGGCCGCTTTGATCTTGGCGTTGATTTCCTGCTCTCGCTCCAGGTGCAGGCAGAGCCTTTCTAGAACCTCATCCAGCATGCCTCCCAGCTCCCCGGCTTTCACCATGCTTACATATATATTTGAAAAAATGCGGGGGTGTTTGGCCAGGGCTTGCCAGAGAGGCAGGCCTTCGGAAATGTCCTGTCTAACTTCCCGCAGGGCGGTTTTCAATTTGGCATTGCTGGCCTGCTGCTCCAGGATACTGAAACACCTGATAATGGATAGTCCTGCCGAGATCATGGTAGCGAGCTGCCTGGTCATCAAAACCAGGTCCCTGGTCTTGACCCGGGCAAAAGAAATATTGATTTCCTTGCTCGATGCGCTAGCATCTTTCAATGACAGAACCGAGTAGTTTTGAGCCAGAAGGCTCTGGATGACCGCTTCCCGGTTTTCCGCTTCCAGCACCCCGGACAGGTATTTACCCTGGCGGGTTCGGACATTGTAGGCGTATTTCAACTTCTATCCCCTCTCCCTAAATACAGATGCCGGGCCAGGTTGTTCTTTAACGAAGGTACTTATCGATATCAATGGAACGTTTTTTTACTTCTTCGGAGGATATCAATCCCCGTTTATAAAGCTCCTCCAGCGACCGGTCCATGGTTCCCATGCCGTACTGGGTGCCGGTCTGTATAGCCCCGTAGACCTGGTGGGTCTTGTTTTCACGGATCATGTTTCTGATAGCCGGGGTGGCAATTAACACCTCGGTGGCCAGGGCCATCCCCTGCCGATCCACCCGGGGAATGAGCTGCTGGCTGATTATGCCTTCAATGCAGTTTGATAATTGGAAAGTCACCTGGTCCTGCTGGTGGGGTGGAAAAACATCGACGATCCGTTCAATGGACTGGGTGGCATTGGCCGAATGCAGGGTGGCCAATACCAGATGCCCGGTCTCAGCTGCCGTCAATGCCGTGGCAATAGTCTCCAGGTCGCGCATTTCCCCAATTAGAATGACATCCGGGTCCTGCCTCAAAGCAGCCCGCAGGGCCAGGGGAAAACTGGCCGTGTCGCTGCCTATTTCCCGTTGATTTATAATGCAGTTGCCATGTTTATGCAGGTACTCGATGGGGTCCTCCAGGGTTATTATATTGCAGGCGCGCCGCTGGTTGATGAGATCCAGCATAGCCGCCTGGGTGGTCGATTTGCCGCTGCCGGTCACTCCGGTTACCAGAACCATCCCCTGTTCCTTCAAGGCCAATTCCTTCACGACCGGCGGCAGGCCCAAACTGTCAATATCGGGGATCTTATCTGGTATCAGGCGAACGGCGGCTGACCAGGATCCGCGCTGCATGTATATGTTGGCTCGAAAGCGGCCTAATCCCTTAAAGGCGTGAGAAAAGTCAGCCTGTCCAAATTTCTTTAATTCTTCGCGAATTCTATCATTGGGTATAAGCTGCTCGGCCAACTGGTTGGCGCCATCGCGGTTAAGCACGTCGGCTCCGGCACAGGGCTGCAGCCGGCCGTAAACCCTCAGCATGGGTGGGCGGTTTACAGTTATGTGCACATCGGAGGCATTCATTGCCACCGCGTGCTCCATCACTTCCATGATATTCAGTGCGTCCATTTCTATCCTCCCAACAGCACGGCTTTCATTACTTCCTCCAGAGTAGTGAGACCCTGCCCCGCTTTTGCTATGCCGTCTTCCTTGATGGACACAAAGCCCTCCTGGCTGGCTGCCTGTTCAATTATTCTTTCATCGTGCTCGCCACGGTTAACCAAATGGCGCACCGTACTGCTTACCATCAATACTTCATGAATGCCCATCCGGCCCTGGTAGCCCATATTACGGCACATATTGCAGCCAGTGGCCCGGTAATACTGCTTTCCAGCCTGCTCGGGCATTCCCAGGCGATGAGCGGTTTCTTCATCCAGGGTATAGGGTTCGCGGCAATGGGTGCACAGCTTGCGAATAAGCCTCTGTCCCACTACCCCGGCCAGAGAAGAACCCACCAGGAAATCTTCAATGCCCATGTCGTTGAGCCGGGCCAGGGAGCCGGCCGCGCTGTTGGTATGCAGGGTGGAAAATACCAGGTGGCCGGTCAAAGAGGCTTGAACGGCCAATTCAGCTGTTTCCCGGTCTCTAACTTCACCCACCATTATGATGTCCGGGTCCTGGCGCAGGCAGGAGCGCAAGCCGCTGGCAAAGGTCAGCCCGGCCCGAGGATTAGTCTGCACCTGGTTTATTCCCCCCAGGGTGTATTCAACCGGATCTTCCAGGGTAATGATATTCTTGTCCATAGAGTTTACTTCGTTCAAGACCGAATAGAGGGTAGTGGTTTTGCCGGAGCCGGTGGGCCCGGTTACCAGTATCATTCCGTAGGGACGCCGGGCCAATTGCAGCAAATGCTCTTTGTTGCGGGAGGAGAGCCCCAGCTGTTCTATTCGGGTCAGGGCGTAGGATTGGTCCAAAATACGCATAACCACCTTTTCTCCATAGGTGGTGGGAAGGGTAGAGAGGCGGAAGTCAACCTCCCGCATGTCAACTTCGAAGCGGAAGCGTCCGTCCTGGGGCAGGCGTTTTTCCGCTATGTCCATGCCCCCCATTATTTTAATGCGGGAGACCAGGGCGGCGTGGTTTTGCTGGGGAATGGTCAAAACCTGGTATAATTCCCCGTCGATGCGAAAACGCACCCGGGTCTCCTTTTCCTGGGGCTCGATGTGTATGTCGCTGGCGCAGCCCTGAATGGCTTGAACCAGCATGGAATTGACCATTCGGATCATGGGCGCGTCATCAACTACCTTTATAGGCGCAGCTTCCTTTTTAGGCAGGAGTTTTTGCTCGGTATGAAGTTCTCCCAGAATTTTTTCCATGTTGGGGTCCATCTGAAAAGCCAGGTTTTGCCGGATGGCCACATCCAGGTCGTTCTCCCCGGCCAGAACCGGTATCACATTGAGGCCGGTGGCCATCTGGATATCATCGATGGCTTTTTGATTTTGAGGGTCGGACATGGCCAGGGTCATGGTGTTCTTGCGCCGAGAAATCGGCAAAATATGGTGCGTGCGAATCAGATTGATAGGCACCATTTTTATGAGCTCCGGATCCACTTCCACATTGCTCATTTTAATATGCGGTATACCCATCAAAAACTCCAGGGCCTCAATCAACTGCTGCTCAGTCAAGATACCCCGTTGTACTAAGATCCGGCCCAGCTTTTCACGGGTGCGGCGCTGCTCGCTTAAAGCGGCATCAAGCTGGTCCTGGCTTATTATACCCATTTGAACCAGGGTTTCCCCGGTCATTTTCTTTTGTGCCGACATGCTCCCTCTCCTCGAATAACTGCCCGCCTGCCTCCGTTATATAGAACTTGATTTCTATCCCACCAACCTGAATCAGGCCAAAGCACCTTTTTCTCTATACATGTTATCGTTAAATGGAGGCTCCCACTTAACCAAATACGGCGTCGAAATTTACCTTATATTACCGGAATCTATGCCTAAAAACCGTCCGACCTGTGGACATTCCCGTATAGTTTTGTTATGTTGATGCTAGTACCCTCCAATTTATTTAAGCTTATAAATTTGTCTTAAGGAGGAAAGATATGCCTTATTCGATCTTCCGTTATTATTATTTTCTCGAAGATGATCTGCCGCGGGTTGAGCAGTTCACTGAAATTCTGAACAGCAACGACTTTGCTCCCCATTCAGCGGTTTTTGATCCGGGCAGGTGGCATAACCGGCTTCTTTACGGTAATATGATAGTTCTGGTGGCGGCAATAAGTGATGAAACCGGGTGGGAAGCCAGTCAAACCCAGTTGGAGAATTGGGAAAGCCAGGCCCGCGTTAAAAGCGATCTTTTGGCCCGGGTCACCGTACTGCTTGACTCCTCGGACTCTTTTGACAGTTCTCTTGAAGCGGCCCGCAGACTCTGCCCCTACCGGGATATCATACCCTTTGGAACCAGGCAGGGGCAACTGGCCCGCTTAGATTGGAAATGGCCGCGCGGGCAGGCCTACTATCTTTATAACGACCCGGTGCCGGGTAAGGCAGCCAACTTCTTTTCATCCGGTCTGCCCCTGTTGGAAGCAGCCCTGATCCGTTTGAACCTGGTCAGCAACCTCTACCGGGACCGCCATGCGACCGTTGACAAAGAGCGTCAGGAGATGGATAAACAGCTCTCTCATATACTGCATACCCAGCTCGTTTCCGATAAGGCTCCTCTAAAAGAAGCCGATGAGTTGGAAGCGCAGATTCAGGAACTGGCCGCTTCGTATGGGATCTTAGCCGGAGATTACAGCACCCTGTCGGAAGCCGCCAGCAAGATACAGGAACTTATTAAAGCGGTTACGCAGCATGTCCGGACCCAGACCTTTTTAAAGCTTGAGCCGGAGCTTTTGACCACTATTCTGCAGCCTTACCAGGAGCGCTTGAGGCAGCTTCAAAAAAGCCAGGAGGATCTGGATAGTTCGAGGGAAAACCACCGGGCGGCTATCGATGTGGTTCGCAGCCGGATAGATATCATGATGAGCCGGGAAAATATAGAAACTCAGGAACGGATCAAGGATCTGATGGAAATAAATACGGCGGTTCAAAAACAGAGCCTGATATTTCAGGTAGCGGCGGGGATTATCGAGTTTATCGTCCTGGCCTATTACAGCCATTCCCTTTGGAAAGCCCTGGTCCACAACGCCTATGCCCTGATCCCTCCCTGGCTGCAGTTTATTGTGGTCCTGCTCTTCTCCTACAACACGGTGCAAGTAACCCATTTGGTAGCCGAATACCGCCAGGGCGATCACCACGTTAAGGGCAAATTGATCGCCTACGGCATCAGCCTGGCCTTGATCCTCACGATCATCATCGCTGGCAGCGTGCTGATGGAAGCCAAAAGTGCCCATTAATAACAGAAGAAACAGGGGGACGGAGGCTTTGTTGCATTGATAATGCATCAAAACCTCCGTCCCCTTGTTTCCCTTGTTTCGTGTTAGCCGAGTAGTTTTATGGCTTTCAATCTGTCCGACAGGCGTTTATAATGGCTCTCTTCTTCCCGGGCCAACTGTTCAAAAAGCAGGCGGCTTTCGGGGTCTTCTGCCTGTTTGGCCAGATCCCGGTAGCGATCCCGGGCCTTTTCTTCAGCTTCGATGGCCATTTGCAGAGCCTCTTTTATCATCATATTCATCACTCCAGCTTAGTACACTGTCAACCCTAATTCTGTATATTATTCGACAAGGAAAATTTTCATAGGGCAAGGCGGAGGGCGGCTCCTTGCCGTCCTGGCACCGGCGGCTCTTTGGCCTCCTGCCACCGCCGCACTAGTTCGTCCATGAACGTCGCCGCATTAGCCCGTCAGTGGGCGTTAAATGAGTAATACTGGACGTATTGCGATTGACGGCAACGCAGTCATATGGAAATTTAACCGACGATAATATATAGAATTAGGGTTGACAGTGTACTAACATATATTTCATTTATTTATAAACAAACTCCCGTCGGCTGTCAATCACCCAGATTGTATTTCTGGGCCAGCCTTATAGCCCGGTAAACCAGTTCCCGGGGGGGATCTTCAACAACGACATAGTCTCCGATGCCCTTAGGCAAAATAAATCGCAGGCGGTTGTGGATCGATTTTTTATCATTCATCATCCCGGTGTATACCTCCTCGGGATTATATCCCGGGAAGCGAGTGGCAAGCCCCAGGGCCTGGTACAGCAAACCAATCCGGTTCAGCTGCCTTTCGTCTATATATCCCATTTCCAAGGCCATGAAGGCGGCAGCGATGGTTCCCATGGCTACAGCCTCACCGTGCCGAAAGGCCTGGTATTCCCCCAGCATCTCCAGGGAATGGCCGAAGGTATGACCCAGATTCAATACCATCCGGTGGCCGGTTTCCTTTTCATCCTCTTCTACTACAGCCGCCTTGATCCGGCAGGCCTGATAAATAACTTCTTCAATACACTCGAGATTTTTCTCCTTGATCTGCTCGACATGTTCCTCTAAATAGCCAAAGAAGCCGGGATCGCAGGCAATGCCGTATTTGACCAATTCGCCCAGTCCTCCCCGGTACTCCCTTTCCTCCAGGGTCATTAAACTGAGTGGATCAATTAGCACCAATCGCGGCTGGTGAAAAGCCCCCAGCAGGTTTTTACCCCGGGGATGATTGACCGCTACCTTGCCCCCTACGCTGCTGTCCACCTGGGCTAACAGCGTGGTGGGAAGCTGAATAAAATCAATCCCCCGATGAATAATAGCGGCCACCAGTCCAGCCAGGTCGCCAACCACACCGCCTCCCAGGGCAATGGTTCCGCCACTCCGGTCCAAATTCCATGCGATAGCCCGGTCTAATATCTTCATCGCCTCATCCATGTTTTTATACTGCTCGCCATCCGGCATCAGGCTAACCAGCACCTCATAACCCTGGCTTTGCAGGGCCTTTTCTACCCTTTCTCCATACAGGCCGTACACCCGCGCGTTGCTGACCAGCAAAAAGCGCCCGGCCCGGCTGGCTTCGGCAATATATGCGCCAGCCTTCGATAGGCTGCCTGCACCTATCCATATTGAATAGCTTCGCTCCCCCAGATTCACCCTGAGTTCTCGCAAAGCGCTCACCCTCTCCCCGCTTCTTCTTTCTTGTCGGCCTGAGTCGTATAGTTGATTATCAGGGAAACTATCTCTTCCAGTTCCTTGCCGCTAGTATCAATGGTAATGTCAGCCGTACTGTAATAGGCCTCCCGTTGTTTCAGCATCTCTTCGATACCCTCTATATTGATTCCCTTTTTCAACAGCGGCCGGGTGCCCTTTTTACGGTTGACCCTTTCCAGAATATCCTCCGGTTTGGCCTGCAGGCATACGACGGCCCCATTTTGTTTTAAAGCCATTATGTTTTCAGGATCCAGCACCACTCCGCCGCCGGTCGCGATCACCAGGTTATGGCGCTTGCCCAGCTTCTCAGCCAGCAGGCGCTCCTCGGAACGAAAGCGCATTTCACCGTACACGCGAAATATTCTCTCCACCGGCATACCCAAAAGGTGTTCAATTTCCCGGTCCATATCCAGGAACTCCCGGTGAAGTTTTTGGCTTAAACGGGTCCCTACAGAGCTCTTTCCAGTTCCCATGAAACCGATCAAGACTATATTTTTTCCCATTTCCACACCTTTCTCACGTACTGCCGGTATCCGTCAAAGTTTCTGCGAATCTCTTCCATGCTGTCACTGCCGAATTTGTCCAAAAAGGCCTGCGCTATTATAAAGGCTGCCATGGCCTCACCGACCACGGCAGCGGCTGGTACGGCGCAGACGTCGGAGCGCTCGGTTATCGCCGCCTCCTGCTTCCAATTTACGGTGTCGACGCTTGACAGGGGCTTCATCAAAGTGGGAATCGGCTTCATATAAGCCCTGGCCCATACCACTTCGCCGTTGCTCATGCCACCTTCGATTCCCCCTGCATTATTCGTTAATCTATAAACGCCCCGTTCTTCACTATAGTAAATCTGGTCGTGGGCCGTGGAGCCGGGAGAGGCTGAATTGGCCACCCCTTCACCTATCTCCACCGCTTTTATGGCTTGAATGCCCATCAACGCAGCAGCCATCCGGCTGTCCAGGCGCTGTTCCCAGGAGGTATGGCTGCCCAGGCCGGGCGGGACTCCTATTACCCCCACCTCAAAACTTCCGCCCAGCGATTCGCCTGAAGCCCGGGCGCAGTCGATAGCCTCAATCATCAACTGCTCACTACCAGGATCGGCGCAGCGCACCGGCGAGCTTTCAACCACCCGCCTTAGTTCTCTAATACCGGCCCGTTCGACTTTTAAGCCCGGGCTTGATACTTCTCCGATGGCCAGCACCTGGCTGTAAACATCCATCGAAAAATTGCCCAGGAGCTGTTTGAAAACAGCCCCGGCCGCCACCCGCATCGTAGTCTCCCGGGCGCTGGCCCTTTCCAGGATATTGCGCATATCGTGATGCCCGAATT
>JBDKUE010000159.1:0-5440 GCA_039679855.1 Syntrophomonas sp. | reverse complement strand
ATATACTCTTAACGGGGGTTTGAATATTTGCGCATTATTCTTTCCAACGCATCACCTGATCCCATATATGAACAGATTAGGCAGCAGATTCAGGGCCATATCTTAAAGGGAGAGCTGCAGGCCGGAGATGCTCTGCCTTCAATCCGCAGCCTGGCCCAGCAGCTCCAGATCAGCGTCATAACCACGAAACGGGCCTACGACGAATTGGAACGGGACGGCTTTATCGAAACGGTCTCCGGAAAGGGCTCGTTTGTGGCAGGGCAGAATCCGGATCTGCTGCGTGAAAAGCGCATGAGCCTCATCGAAAGCCGCCTGGCTGAAATAGTCAAGGAAAGCGCTCTTCTCGGTTTGGGATTGGAGGAGCTGCAGCAGATGCTGGAGTTGTTGTATAAGGAGGTTTAGAAGTGGATCAAATTCTGAAGGTTGGGGGGCTTTGCCGGTCCTTCGGCGAGTTTCAATTAAAAGATATATCTTTAAGCCTTCCCCGCGGGTATATTATGGGCTTCATCGGGCCCAACGGAGCAGGTAAAACGACCACCATTAAACTGATTATGAACCTCATCAACCGCGACCGGGGCGAAGTCTTAATATTCGGGAAGGACAATATTCAAAATGAAAAGGAGATCAAACAGCGGATCGGCTTTGTCTATGATGAGAACTATTATTATGATTTCTTGAACCTTAAGGAGATGAAGAACATCATTGCCCCCTTTTACCACGATTGGGATGAAGCTCTGTTCCAGAGGTATCTCAAGGTATTTGAGCTGCCCGCCCGGAAAAAGATCAAAGACCTTTCCCGGGGCATGAAGATGAAGTTCTCCCTGGCCCTGGCTCTTTCCCATGGGGCTGAATTGATTATCATGGATGAGCCTACCTCGGGTTTGGACCCGGTGTTTCGCTCTGAACTGCTGGATATTCTGCACAATGAAATACAAGATGAAAACCGGGGGATTCTTTTTTCCTCTCATATTACCTCCGATCTGGAGAGGATCGCCGATTACATCTGTTTTATAAATAACGGACAAATAGTATTCTCCCAGACTTGCGATGAACTGCGGGAAAAGTATCTGCTGGTCAAGGGGCCTCTGGAGCTCTTGAATGAGCCCGCCCGGCAGTTCATGCTAAACGTCAAAGAAAACGACTTCGGTTTTGAGGGGCTTTCCGACCAACCGGAAAGGATCAGGCGCCTGTTGGGGCATAATGCCCTGTACGAAATTCCCAGCCTGGATCAGATAGTGCTCTATACGGTAAGGAGGGATAGGTGTGGGGCCGTTAATTAAAAAAGAACTGATCGTGCAGAAAAAGATGCTCCTGTTTGGCCTGGGTTACGCGGTATTTCTCTTTTTCGTATTTGCCAATCCCGTTTTCCAGGAATTTACTTACAGCATGGCCGCCTTCGGCATTGCCTATATTACGGTTATCGGGGTGGCCCAGGCGGAATACAAGAACAACAGCGATATTGTCATCAACAGCCTGCCCGTCACCCGCCGGGAGGTGGTGGCCGCCAAGTACCTGTCGATAATAACTTTTACAGTAATAGCCCTGGCCCTGGTGGGGGTGGTCGGACTCCTATTTCACTTCCTGCTGCCGGTTTTGCATTATCGTTTAATCAACTTAAGCGACGTTTTCACGACCGCTGTATCGGTAATCCTGCTGGCCGCCGTTTCCCTGCCCATCTATTTCAAGACCAGTGCGCAGTGGGCGCGGGTAGTCAATGTGGTAGTCTTCCTGGTCCTCTTTTTTGCCCCGGCCCAGTTGGTCGGCTACATGCAAAACGGCCAGGAACCCTGGGTCAGGAATGTGGCCGGGCTGGCCGGAAACCAGTACTGGCTTTTAACCTTGACCGGGCTCGCCATTTTGATGATAGTTGTTTTAATTTCATACTTCATATCACTTCGCATCTATTTAAACAAAGATTTTTAAGATCATATTTTAATACTTGAGATCATGCCTGCCGCCGGAATGCAATCGGTGTCAGGCTTTGCTTTGTTTTGCTAAAGTATAAGTGTACCTTACTCCGATATATTAATGTATAATCTTTATCATGCTAATATCACTTCCGGAGGTTCAATTAACACCATGCATCAAACGCATCCCGAACCCGAAAGTATTATCTCGCTCCTACAAGACCTTGAAGATATGGTATGCTGTTATACTCCTGATGGGGTTATAACCTACTTTAATCCGGCCTCCAGCAAGCGGGTGGGCTTTCAAATATGTGAGGAGCCTCTAATCAGTCTTGGCTCCGGAGACATTCAGTTCAAACACCTGCTGGAGCGGTCAATTAATGATATAAGTGATCAGGAGCCGGTATTGGAATACGAAAGCCAGGCAGTGGGAAAAGACGGCCAGACCCAGTGGTTCCGCTGGAAGGTGAGGGCTTTATATGATCAGAATGGACGGGTAAAAGAATATCAGGCTATCGGTCGGGAAATAAGCTGTGAAAAGAAATACGCCCAACTCCTTACAAGCTACCAGGAACTCCTGACAAGCGCCTCATCCAGTGACAACAACAAGTTGCTTAGAAACAAGCGGCGTTCTTCAGATGAGGTCAATTCAAACCCCTTCCGCCGGTTGACGGACACCACCCCTGCCTGTATTTTCGTTATTCAAGACGGTCAATATCGCTATGCCAACAATTTTTTCACCTATACCATAGGTTATACCCTTGGAGAACTTTCAAAGATCAACTACCTGGATTTAATTCATCCGGACTACCACAACCAGGTTGACAAAGAACTGGACAACGTTATATCCGGTCGTAAACCTATGTTTCGGCAGGACATTATGGCCCTGCCCCGGAGCGGTTCGCTGCTCTGGCTGGATGTTGCCGCCAGTGTCTTTCAGTGGGAGGGAAAGCCCGCCATACTGGGCGCGGCCTACGACGTCACCCACCGCATGGAGCTGCAGGCCGCCCTGATGCAAAGTGAATACAATTTCCGGCAGCTAGCCGATGCCGCCCCCAATTTAATATTTGTACTGGGCAAGACCAGGCTGATCTATGTAAACAAAGCCTATATGGAAACAACCGGCTACAGTGAAGAGGAATGCCTGAGCATGGAATCCAAGGAGTTCTTTCATCCTCAGCACTGGGAAATGATCAATGGGATGACCCGGGCACGCCAAAGCGGAGCCGCATTGAACGGGCGCTACCAAACCCGCATGATGCCCAAAGACAAACGCGAAGCCTGGACTGATTTTACTTTGAGCCCCATCACCTTCAACGGACAGCCTGCTACTCTAGGGATGGCCATAGATATAACCGAACAGAAAATGGCCCAGCTTCAGGTAGAATATTTGAGCTATCATGATAAACTCACCGGGCTGTACAACCGGGCTTACATGGATGAAAGGGTTAAACAATTGGACGGTTCGCAAGATCTTCCCTTGAGCATAGTAATGGGCGACGTGAACGGGTTGAAGATGGTCAATGATGCCTTTGGCCACTCATCCGGCGATCTCATGCTGCAAAAAGTTGCCCGTATTCTGTCCGCCAACTGCCGCAAAAGCGACCTGATCGCCCGCTGGGGAGGAGACGAATTTGTCATCATGCTCCCTAACAGTTCAGAAGAAACCGCCCGCCGGATCTGCGCCAAGGTATATCAGGCCTGCACCCAGCTCAAGGAGTTTCCTGTTCAGGTCAGTATCGCTCTGGGGACGGCCACCAAGACTCTGCCCGAACAAAGCCTGGAAGATGTCTTTAAAGAGGCGGAAGACCTCATGTATCGCAACAAAATGCTGGAAAGCCGCAGTGCCCGAAGCTCGTTTTTGAACTCCCTGGAGCAAACCCTGTGGGTGCGGAGCCATGAAACCCAGGAGCACACCGTTCGCCTTCGCCATCTGGTGATAGCTCTGGGACAGTTCCTGGGTTTGACGCCCGATGTTATGAACAATTTAACGTTGCTGGCCGCCCTTCATGATATCGGCAAAATAGCCATCCCCAACAATATTCTGGACAAGAGCGAGCCTCTAACCCCGGATGAATGGGAGGTAATGAAAAGACACCCGGAAATCGGGTACCGCATTGCCCTGGCCAATCCCGAACTTGCCCATATCGCCAATTCCATACTGCACCATCATGAACGCTGGGACGGCCAGGGATACCCGCTGGGCGCCAAAGGCCAGGATATACCTCTCATATCGAGGATCCTGGCCATAGCCGATTCATATGATGTTATGATAAGCGGCCGCCCCTACCAGCCGGGTATTTCACAGGAAGAAGCCCTGCAAGAGATCATAAGCTGCGCCGGCACCCAATTTGATCCAGAACTGACCCTGATATTCATCGAGCTCATCAGAACCCGGGGGCAAAAGATTCTCACCAGTTAGCCGCAAAATGAGTTGAAGAACCGTCCCCAAACTCATTTTATGATCCTTACTCCTCCCAGGCTGCGGTGAATGCCCCGGGTGTATTTGAATTTGGGGTAGCCGAAGATGATCATTATACCCTGGAAGTTGCCCGTCATTATTCCGTACTTTTCATTCACTTTGGTCTTATTCTTCAAAAAGGGTGCTATAGATCCGATCATACAGGTCCCCAGGCCCAGCGATTCGGCAGCCAGCATAGCATAGGTGCCGGCCACCGCGAAGTCGATAGGATCGGCGGTGGGTGAAGTCTGGAAATACATGGCCAGGGGGGCGCCATAGAGCAGCCAGTCTTCATTTACTTTCCACTTCTCAGCAAAAAAATCCGGCAAGGGAGCGGCAAAGGTTTTCATCAAGTCGTAGACCTCTTTGCCTAAAAAGGGCCGCATCAAGGTCATCATAAACGGCGAGAACATCCACTTGCGAGATACAAACACTTCGGTCATATCGCGCGAAAATTCCTCAACCCTGGCAAATCCCTGCAATACAGTTATGTGCACCTCGGAAGGCGGCAGCCCCATGGGAGCGGCAGCCACCGCGTCAATGATTTTTTGAACTACTTCGGGCTCCACCTCACGTTCCTTGAACGCCCTGGTGCTGCGCCTGGCCTGCAGCATAGCCAGGAATTGATCATAGTTGGCCCGGGCGGCTTTAGGTGGAAGATCAAAAAAGTCCCGGTCAGATAGTTCGCGGCCCTCTACCATTATGCACTTTTTCGGGCAGAGGGCAGCGCACTGCCCGCAGCCGATGCAGCCAAACAAGATGGATTGATCAACCATAAGCTTTTCATTTTCAATGTACAGGGGTTTTCCTTTGCACACTTCAACACACAGTCCGCACAGTGTGCATTTCTCATGATCAATTATAACGTCAGCGTTGCCCTTGGCCCGTCTGGTTATGATCGGCATAGGTAACTCCTCCCAAGTCAATGAATTTTATCCTTAGCCTGTATATTCTCTTTATCGTTGTTGCATTGGAATGAGCATAGTATCCCTGGAATAATTTGTTGACAATGCCATAATTTAAGGCGAAGATCATAAAACAGCATGCTCGTTTCGACCAGGCAGGGTGTTTT
>JBDKUE010000102.1:0-2528 GCA_039679855.1 Syntrophomonas sp. | reverse complement strand
GACTGGAGGAGTTAATTATTTACGGGGTTAAAGTAATTGAGGAATTTGCTGCAGCCCACCGGCTGGAAGGTTATCCCGGGAATTGCAGTCAGATCCATGGCCACACCTGGAAAACCGAAGTGGCCCTGGTTGGTGATAAATTGGATGAGCTGGGCATGCTGGTAGATTTCCGCGATGTGCGTGGAGTTTTAAAAGGAATTGTTGGTAAGTTTGACCACTGTCTGGTAAATGATGTTGAACCGTTCAACCGTGTCAATCCCACTGCTGAAAACCTGGCCTGTTTTATTTTTAAAGAGATTAAGGCGTCCTTTCCCCATATCCGTGTGAAATCAGTGCAGGTTTGGGAGTCTTCAACGGCTTGTGCCTGGTACGGGGAGAATGATGAATGAAGGCGGTAGCGTTATTGTCAGGGGGGCTCGATTCAACCGTATCGATGCTGCTGGCCCGGGAAGAAGCTGAAGTGATACTGGCCTTGACCATTGATTATGGACAACGGGCGGTCCGGCGGGAAATCGAATATTCCAGGGACATATGCCGGGAGTACGGGATTGTCCACCGGGTTGTTGAACTGCCCTTTATGAAGGATTTTAACTCCGGGTTGATGGAGGGCAGCGGGCTTACCGTGGATCAACCGTGGGTTCCCAATCGAAACGGCCTGTTTCTCAACCTGGCAGCGGCATTTGCCGAAGACCGGGGAGCAGAGTTGGTGATATGCGGTTTTAACCGCGAAGAGGGGGTGGATTTTCCCGACAACAGCCGGGAATACGTAGAATGCGTCAATCAAGCCCTTAATTTTTCAACCCAAAACCGGGTTCGAGTAATTTCCAAAGTGCAGGGAATGGACAAAGTGGAAATCTATAAGGCCGCCGCCCGAATAGGCCTCAGCACTGACCGCATGTGGAGCTGTTATTTGGGAGGCGTTAAGCCATGCAATGCCTGTCCGTCCTGCCTGCGTAATTTAGAAGCCTTAAAGAAAGCGGGGGTTGTGTAATGGAGACACTGTATATTGAAGAGAACATCAAATATGATGGGTGGCAGCTGGCACCACACTGGATTTACCAAAACTATCAACTGCTGGGGGATGCCATCGTTTCTTTTGCCGGTGAGGTGAATGTTCCGGTTGACCATATGGTGGATCTGGCCGATGTCATGGATCAAGCCTATATCTATTCTCCGTTGATGCTCAATTTCATTATTGAACATTTCAATCATGATTTGAACTTGGCCATCATGCGCCAGCGCCTATTCATGGTGTGCATAAAAGAGGAGCTGGAACAGTTTGAAATACCGGTGACCAGACGGGGCGATGACCTGTATATCGCCAAGAATAAGCTGTCGGTATCTATTGCCACCACTTCGCTGGTTTCAACCCTCATACACGTGGGCCTCAATATTGAAACTCAAGGAACCCCGGTGCCCGCAGCCGGCCTCAAGGAATTGGGAGTCAAAGATATCCCGTCCTTTGCCGAAAATTGCATGATGCGCTATAAGCGCGAATTGGAGCAGATCTATGATGCCCGCTGTAAAGTCCGGGCCCGCTAACCCCATTAAGGCCAACCTGCGCGAGGTTATGGAGAGCGTGCAGGGCGAAGGGCTGCTTATGGGCTGTCGGCAGGTGTTTGTGCGCCTTGCCGGCTGCAACCTGAGCTGCTCGTATTGCGATACCCCGGAAAGCCGTGAACCATCGGCTTTATGCAAACTATATCCGCAGGCTGGAAGCCGTCTTAATGTACAGGATCTGGTCAATCCGGTAAGCCCCTCCCGGCTCAGCGAAATCATTCAGAAATATTTTACTTCCCGCTGGGTAAGCTTCACTGGCGGGGAGCCGCTTTTGCATGCGGATTATATTAAGGAAAGTGCCGCCTTATTGAAGCCACTCGGATACCGGCTCTTTTTGGAGACCAACGGCACCCTGCCCGGTGCTCTGGCCGAGTGCCTGGAGTGTATCGCCTATATCAGCATGGATTGGAAGCTTCCCTCGGCGGTTGGGGCCACTTACAGCCTGGCCCATGAACGCTTCCTTACCCTGGCCATGCAAAAGCCTTGTTATGTCAAAATGGTAATTTCTAAAGATAGTGAAGAATCCGAGATTCGCGATGCTTTTATGCGGATTGCCAATATCAGTCCCATTACACCGGTAATCCTACAGATAGCTACCCCGGGCCCTTCCTGCCAATCCCCGGATATGGATAAAATGCTGGCCTGGCAGGAACTGGGTTTGCAGTATTTAGAGGAAATCAGGGTACTGCCGCAGATGCACTGCCTGCTCGGGCTCACCTGAGCAGGACCCGAACTTGTAAATAGGACCACCTTAATCTACAATAATACAGGGAAAGGAGTGTGTTTGTGGAAGAAGACAAAGCCAAGCTAGAACTTATAGCCTTTAAGACTTTCAATGCCCATCCCGACCTGGTTTACATTATAGATTTCCTTAACAAGAGTTTGAAAGACAAGCGAATTATGTTTGGATTGACCAAAGATCGGGAAAAAGATGAAATGACCATCAATATTTACGAGTTTTGATCAGT
>JBDKUE010000214.1:0-18812 GCA_039679855.1 Syntrophomonas sp. | reverse complement strand
AAACAAAGGTTTAAACTTATTTCAGCACCATACTGGCCCGTAATGATTTCTTCTCTTTGCCTATGGTGTCGGTCTTCTTCATAGCGTTAACAAGCGTATCCACCTTGATTTGAAAAGGCTCATGATACATAATGTCGCCTTCTGAGCAGCAGCTTTCAGCTACAATAACCAGCTCTTTTTCGGTGATATTTGTAATGCCGAGATCTTCGAAGCATACTGGCAGACCTACATCAATGAAGAAATCATAGATTTCATCTATAAGGCCTAATTCATCGATCATGTGTAATCCCGTCAACACACCGAAAGCTACCTTTTCACCATGATACAAGGTGTGCGTTCCGGGTATCTTGGTAAGTCCATTGTGGATGGAATGGGCTGCGGCAAGACCACCACTCTCAAATCCGATACCGGACAGTAACGTATTGGCTTCAATGATAGCTTCAACTGCATCCGAGACTATGCCCTGTTTAGAATCATTCACCGCCTGGCGTCCGTATTTTAGAATTGTATCCATACATAAACGGGCCATGGACATAGCCGTAAGGGTACGTAAACCTCCACATTCGTTTAAAGAACCACTACGCTGGCAGGAATTAGCTTCAAAGAAAGTGGCCAAAGCATCGCCCATGCCAGAAATGAGGTAGCGTACGGGTGCCTTGGATATGATGTTGGTGTCAATAAGGACCACATCCGGGTTGTGCTTCTGGTAATACACATACTCATATAAACCCTGGTCTGAATACACAACCGCGCAGCCAGAGCATGGCGCATCGGTAGACGCGATGGTAGGTACAATGATTACTGGAAGGTTTAGCCGGTCTGCCACGATTTTACAACAGTCAATAACCTTGCCGCCTCCAATGGCTGCCAGTACGGTAGCATCATAATCCTTTACGAGAGCCTTGATACGACCAATTTCCTTTTCGCTGCATTCACCCCCGAACCTTTCGATCCTTCCACGGTCAGGCATCAAGTTTTGAACCGTACCCAACATGGATTTGGTGGCAACCAGAAAGGCCCTATCACCGTACCTTTCCATCACATCAGGAAGAAGGTTGATGGCGCCATTTCCTTGTATGTATTTACCCGGAAAAACCATAATTTGCATTTCATTTAGATTCACAACGATTCGCCCCTCCATATTAAAGTGCATTATACCTATTATATAATTTCCCCGCAAAAATCCATATTCCCGAATCCGTTGAGAAGATTCGATACCATGGACCGTCGCCTTTGTATAGTATTTTGGCTTTAATTACGATATTTAACATGTAGTCATAACCCACGTGGTTTGGTACCAGTCGTGGTATTGATGGTCATTTTGCCTAATTTATAAGGAAAGTCTGCATACGCATCAAAAAAATCGGAATTGAAGTTTTATCTTAGCTCATAAACAATGAACCTATCTGATTAATATCCAGGAAAGGATACTTAGGGTATGAAAAATCAAGGCCATGTTGATTTGACCACGGAGTTCTGTGGAATGAGGCTTCCCAATCCATTTTTACTGGCCTCGGCTCCGCCAACCGCTGATGCCGCCAGGATAAAACGTGCCTTTGCACTGGGGTGGGGCGGTGCGGTTACTAAAACCATCCCTCCTGATGATATGGTGATTACTGATGTTTCCCCGCGTCTAAACGCTATGAGGAACCATAAGGGTACGGTTTTAGGACTGGAGAATATTGAGTTAATCAGTCGTAAATCCATATCTATATGGCTGGATGAAATTCAGGATATAAAGCGAAGCTTCCCTCAAAACGTATTGATAGCCAGCCTGATGGCTGAAGTACGCAAGGAACAATGGCAGAATATGGCGGTTTCCCTCCAGAAAGCCGGAGCCGACGCCCTGGAGCTTAATTTCTCGTGCCCGCACGGAATGCCGGAAAAAGGCCTCGGTTCTGCCATCGGTCAGGATGAGGAACTAACCCGGCTTATTACTTCCTGGGTCAAAAACGTGGTGTCCATACCGGTCATTGTCAAGCTTACACCGAATGTTACGGATATTGGGAAGTTGGCTTTGGCTGCCGAAAAAGGAGGAGCCGACGGTCTGGCAGCCATTAACACTGTACAGTGTCTTACGGGAATAGATATCGACACATTTGAACCCCTGCCGTCGGTAAATGGGTTTTCTACTTTTGGCGGACTGTCAGGACCGGCTGTAAAACCTATCGGGCTGCGCTGTGTGGCCCAAATAGCGCAGGCTTCCCCATTACCCATCTCGGGCATGGGTGGCATCAGCAGCTGGAAAGAAGCGGTTGAGTATATGCTGGTGGGAGCCAACCATGTACAGATATGCACTGAAGTAATGCTGAAAGGTTATGGGATTATCAAAGGCCTGACCGAAGGCTTGGCCAGGTACCTTAAGAACAAAGGATTTCCTGACGTGAACAGTCTGAGAGGACGTTCTTTGCCTAAACTGATCGATCATGAGTCTCTGGACAGAAACTTTCAGGTAATGCCGAAAGTTGATGATCAGACTTGCAACGCCTGCGGACGCTGTGTTATTGCCTGTCGTGATGCCGGTGGAAGTGCCTTGCTAATCAATGATTCCAAGCTTATTAGAGATGATGAGGCCTGCGATGGATGCACCCTCTGCATAAACTTGTGCCGCTCTCTGAAGGCGGAAACTAAATCATGATAGCGATAAGTGGTTATGGGTGCGCTTTAAAATTAGTCCATTTATTAATATTAAAGAAGGTGTATTACTATGACCAAAGAAGACAGGAAGAAGATACCGGATGAAGAATTGAAACAGGCTGTTGGTGGCGGTATTCCTTTTGATATTCCTAAAACTGACCGTTTCGAATCGGCCGGGTACACCAATGCGGACGGCAGCAGAACAAGGTGCAGATATGCTTATGCCAATACAGGTGATTGTTCTTTTTGCCTGTGGTTTCGTACCAGTCGTTGTATTGACGGTTATTTTGCATAATTGCCGAGGGAAAGCATTTCATGCACTTCAAAATCGGACTTAAAAGTTCTTTTTAGCTAAACACCCAATTATCTATCGGGTTGATGCACCCAAAAAGGATATAAAGTGACCCGGGCCAAATTTTGCTGGCCCGGGTCATTGCTTTCCGCCCTTAAATAAACCGAATTTGCAAGGCTTATCTAAGTATTTTTTAAAACAGCCCGAACAGGTGCATCCCCTTTTTCTGCATTAATGCTCCGGCAATTACCAACCAGGCGGCCAGGGCGACTACTCCCAGGAGTATGTCAGACCACGACATGGATGAACGCTTGCCCACAATATATATGACGATTACAATAGCATAAAACGCGATAAGACCAAGGGCGATGTAAAATAAGCTATTCCATTCGAAAAATAGCCATCCCACAATGAAAGCGGCTATTAACAAGCTGATCTCAAATACTGCACTGCGCATGTTTCGGCCCTCCCGCAATACCTATTCAATATCCGACTGGTATTTTCCTCCTATTTCTCTTCGTCATGATATTAAAAATCCTTAGCGAGGTGTTAATATCCTGTGCTCCAAAGCAATATATTTCGGTATACTGGCAACACCGTACCCGTCTTCTTAATATTGGAATTATGGTTATTTCAAAAATATGGTATAATTAATCGTGTAAATGTGATTATGTGATAAAGTGAGGCTGAACGATGAAACGCCAGAACGTAACCCTTTCACTTCCCGAGGATATCCTGCGAAAAGCCAGACATATGGCTGTTGACCGCAATATGTCTTTGTCTGCTTTTCTGAGTGTAATAATACAAGAATTAGTTGCGGGAAAGGACAACTATATCCAGGCTAGGGATGAAAGTCTACGTTTGATGGAAGAAGGATTTGATATGGGCACCAATGGGAAAGAGATGAACAGTAGAGAGGAACTGCATCATCGTGGCTAATGGGCACTTCGTCGACACCAATATTTTGGTTTATGCCTATGATAGTTCAGCCGGACTAAAACGCCAGAAGTCTATAGATTTACTTAAGCACCTATGGGCAGAACGAACTGGATTTCTAAGTATTCAAGTCCTTCAAGAATTCTATGTTACAGTTACACGAAAGATTGATAAATCCATTACACCTGAAAATGCGGCCCGTATTATTCAAAATTTTGAGGCCTGGCCGATTCATTGTCCGGATATTAGGGATATTGCAGAGGCTATTCGCATTCAACAAAAGTTATCGATTTCCTTTTGGGATGCTATGATCATATGGAGCGCTGTATGCACAGACTGCGAGGTGCTATGGACAGAAGACCTTAATACCGGGCAGCGATATGGGCAGCTGGAGATTAAATCTCCATTCAAAGACCTATCTTCTTTTCCTTAACCAGCCGTTGCTGTTAGGTATGTTCTAACCGAACTTATGTTGGTGCAGGGCTTTTTTCATGCACCGGCTTCCTCACCACTAATCTTGCCATCAAGATGGTCTTTTTAGGATTATCGGTTGTCCGGTACTTTCAGCACCCACCCGGTTCTTATAAAATAGCGATCCGTTATGATGGGATTGAGATCCAGGATGGCCTGTATGCTCGTTTTGAAATAATGCGCAATCCTGGTCAGGTTGTCCCCATGTACGACGGTGTAATACGCGTATCTTTGCCCTCCACCGCCGGAAACCTCGCTGAGTTCGGAGTCATTCAGTTGGTTTGACAATATAGATACCTCCATGCGGATCTGATTATTCTCTTATGATCTTATCGTCTTTTCGCTTGCAATCCATCATCAGCCCCAAGCATTTTAGCCCAATCAGTAGCCCTCTTTCTCTGGATCCCATTGGTTGACTTTAATAGACAGATCCCTTCCCCATAAGATTGCTCCCAATCTTTTATTAAATTCGGATTGAGATATATTGGGATACCGTCTTCGGATATCGGCTTTAGCCAAATTAATAACGGTTTCGGACATTTCCATTGCCAAATTTAATTTATGGGGTATAGTCATTTCGCGGTAACCATTAATTATTATAGTTTGTGCAGCAGGACAAGTGTCTGAGATTTCAGGCATGTGAAAATACCTCCATAATTAATTAATGATTATCTACAGTGTAAATGAAAATATATACCCAAGCAACGCGACTGCGGGGATGCACGGGTACGTTCTTTTTCCTTCTGGAGATGGCCGCCTATTTTGCAGTTATAGAACTTCTACGAAAAAACATATACTGTCAAAGGAAAATAGGAGGCAAATTATGGTTGTTTGTCGCCGCTAAAATTACTATGCTTATAAATAAGGGATTGTGAGGAAATATAGGAATTAATCAGTAAATATGTAATAAAGCAATAATACCCGGACAAGTTTCTTATAGCCCCGACATGTGATTAAAAACCGGTAAAGAATAGGGATGCAACACGCCCAGGTAAAAACGGCTGGAGGATGAATCAACAGGCTATCTGGTTAAAATTGATATCTTTATTCTCTTTAGTTATGCATTACGGGTCAATAGAAACAACAACTGTATAAAGCAAAAGGCTGTACTAAGTTGCTGTTATCAGTACAAAGTGTTTAGACAATTAGCTTTCTAATCCGGAAAAATACTGCTCTAACTTCAATAGTAAGGACAAGCCATTCCTTTTACGGACTTAGGATTTATGGTAATGCTCAAAAACAGTTGTATGAAACTCATTGGAAAGCGATAGAAAAGTGCTTGATTGTTCCGCATGATAAAATCTTAGGTGAAGTAATCATTTAACAGTACAAGATCGGATAGGAGAAAGTGATGGGGAATTCTCTGGCAGGTAAAAAAATATTGATAGTTGGGGGTAGTTCGGGTATTGGCCTGGCGGTTGCAAAACAAGTTTATGAATTTGGGGCTCAGGTAGTAATCGCTTCTAGAAGTGCCTTTGAACGACATGACATATTAGCAGGCGCTGTAGGTGAAAATATAGAGACTATATCGTTTAACATTACATCCGAATTTGAAACTAAATCCCTGATTGATTCAGTCCAACAAATCGATCACCTTGTCATAACGGTAAGACCAGATATCAAATCTGCTCTGTTTAAGGATACTAAAGTTGATAATGCCAAAGAAGCCTTTGAAAGCAAGTTCTGGGGGCCATATCGGTTGATTCAGGCAGCCCGGGATCATATCAATCCAGGTGGAAGCATTATTATGACTACTGGCATCGCCGGTGAAAAGATTTTTAAAGGCTCATCAACTATGTGCATCATTAATAGCGCCGTTGAGACTTTATGCCGGTCCTTAGCGATTGAATTGGCACCCATAAGAGTCAACTCGGTCAGTCCAGGTTTTGTTGAACCCAAAAGCAACGAGATTCAAAAATATGCTTTACAGTTTCCAATCCCAAGGCTGGCCTCGCAAGAAGAAATCGCCCAGGCTTATGTCTATTTGATGATGAACAGATACACAACCGGTACAAATGTTGTTATTGACGGAGGAGCGAGGTTAAATTAATAAAACAAAAGAGTTGTTAGGGGTGAATGGTTAACGTTTAGTGGCGTGGAGAAAAAACATTTATATATATCAAATAAAAACATAGCTATACCAGCCATCTTGTGGGGAAAACCAGGTGCAAAACTATTGATTGAAGTTCACGGCAATTTTTCTAATAAAGAGGATACAGTGATTTCTATGATGGCACAAAAGGCCGTTGCTGAAGGCTACCAGGCTTTGAGTTTCGATCTGCCCAGGCACGGTGAACGTGTATGTGAAGATTATGAATGTATTCCCCAAAACTGTGTAAGTGATCTGATAGAGGTCTACAAATATGCCAGGTCGATCGCATCCGAAATCAGTGTGTTTGCATGCAGCATAGGAGCCTACTTCAGTTTGCTTGCTTATCACGAGTTTGATATTAGGCAAAGTTTATTTCTCTCTCCGGTTGTAAATATGGAACGTATTATATGCAATATGATGGAAGGTTTTGAGATCAGCGATGAAAGGCTGAAAACAGAGAAGAAGATCCAGTTGCCAATTGGGCAGACTCTAGATTGGGACTATTATTGTTATGTTCAAAATAATCCCATTAACTTTGACTGGAAGATACCTACTGCAATTTTGTATGGTTCTAACGATAATCTGTCTGAATGGGAAGATATATCAGCATTTGCATCGCGGCATCAAGCAGCAGTTAGAATCCTTGAAAATGGAGAGCATTATTTCCATACTGAGAATCAGTTACAGGTGTTTGGTGTATGGGTAGAAGAAAATCTACTGTAAAACATTGTAAAAGATAAACATAATGTCATGTTGAAATATTTCTGACATGCTTTCCTTAATAATGGCATTCTTTGCTTCATTTAAATCTAAATAATGACATTCGCAAATGTGAAGTAGGCTACCTTATAATAGGGCAGCCTACTTCAAGTCGATTACTCAGATTTCATGGCCGCATCAATTGCAGCTATTAGTGCGCTTCTTATAGCATCTGCTTGTTCTTGGGTTATGGTCCCATCTACGACAAGCTTGCTCCAGGGACCATTATTATGGGCAAAAGTTCTTTCCTTGCCATCTTTATTCGGTCTGCCCGCTGTTATGGCGTCGGCCTGTTCCTGGGTGATGGTTCCTGCACTTACCAGTTCAGCCATGACATCGGTCAATGATTTTTTAGCATCCCGGGCGGACTTCATCGCTTCCTTTATCGCATCTTCTTGTGCTTGGGTTATGGTCCCATCTACGACAAGCTTGGTCCAGGGGCTCTTATTATTTCCAAAAGTTCTTTCCTTGCCATCATTAGTCGGCCTGCCAGATGTTATGGCATCAGCCTGTTCCTGGGTGATGGTTCCTGCACTTACTAGTTCAGCCATGACATCGGTGAATGATTTTTTTGCATCCCGAGCGGACTTCATCGCTTCCTTTATTGCATCTGCTTGTTCTTGGGTTATGGTCCCATCTACGACAAGTTTGCTCCAGGGACCATTATAATGCGCAAAAGTTCTTTCCTTGCCATCTTTGGTCGGCTTGCCCGCTATTATGGCATCGGCCTGCGTTTGGGTGATGGTTCCTGCACTTACCAGACTCTCTAATACAGATTGATATATGGCAGACATTTTTTCGGGATTTAGCTTTGGGGCATGAACCTTGTGCGCGTTTGGCTGGCTGTTGCTCTGTTCTACAGCAAAAGCTATTCCTGCTCCTATTATCGAAATTATCCCTGCCAATAAGAGCGCCGTAATCTTTTTGGCGCCAAATTTTAATTGCATTCTAAAAATCACTCCTTTTTCTATTGTCTATTTTCATAATTCAATTACCTATATTCTTATTCTATTTCTCACCATAACTAAAATCCCCGTACAATTGCATCAAAATGGAGGTAATAATATAGTAAAGCAGCTCTGGTAAAAGGTCTACAAAAGGGAAAAAAGGTAATTTGGAAATGGAGACCACCCGTATCTCGGTGGTTTTCAATTATGCAATTTTCTTGGTATGGGAAACAAGGGTAATGATTATTTTGCTTCTTGATTTCTTACCATTGACATATGTAGATTACCGATATATGCTAATATATAGATGATCTATATATGGAGGGTTAATATGGCAATCGATAAGAGCTTGCTGACGGGCAGCACAACCATGCTTATATTAAGGCTGCTTGAAGAAGCCGATATGTACGGTTATCAGATGATTGAAGAACTGAACAAAAAATCTAAAAACGTATTTGCTTTAAAAGCAGGAACGCTGTACCCGCTGCTCCACAGCCTGGAGCAAAAAGAACTGGTCACTTCTTTCGAAAAGACGGCTGACAATGCAAAGGTGCGAAAATACTACAGCCTCACAAAAAAGGGCAGTAGTCATTTGCATGCCAAAAAGGAGGAATGGAAGGTATATTCCTCTGCCGTAAACGATGTCCTGGGGGGTGCGGATTTTGCAGGGGCCTGATAAGATTGCGGAGTATTTAGAGACTGTACGCCAGCAGATTAGGTGGAAAAGAGCGCAGCCGCTTGTATTGGAGGAAATTAAAGACCACCTGACCGACCTGAAGAACGCTCTACTGGAGGATGGACTTGACGAGGAAACGGCAGCCGATAAGGCCGTAACCGAGATGGGAGATCCTGTTCTGGTTGGGGCTCAGCTTGACCAGGTTCACAGGCCGAAACCGGATTGGGCTTTGTTTGCCCTGACCGGGATTATGCTTCTTTTAGGAGCCGTGATTCAGTTTTTAATAGTCGGCTCGTGGACGTTAGAACAGCAGTTGGCATGGGGCGGTATTGCCCTCGTCGTGATGTTGGCCGCCTACTTTGCCGATTTCACCATCGTTGGAAAATACCCGAAGCTGGTATTTTCACTTCTCTGTGTGATAACCGTTTTTTGTTGTTTCTTTACCGGACAAGTGCGAGGTGTAGTATCGTACGCGATTTATCCGTTGCTGTTGTTTCCAACTGCCTTTGCCGGATTGATTTACAGCATGAGAAACAAAGGATATGGCGGCCTCCTTCTTTGCGGGGCGGCTTTTGTGGTTCCCGCCCTTTTATCCATGATTGTGCCCAGTTTAACTGTGTTTTTCTTGCTCGGTGTTTCCTGCCTGACTCTTTTGACAGCCGCAGTTTTAAAAGGCTGGTTCAATGTGAAAAAGTTATCGGCCATGTTCATCTTATATGGCTCGACGGCCGCTGTTCTGTCGATACTTTTTTTCATGATAATGGGTGTGGGCTACAGGGCGGATAGGTTGCGAGTCGCATTAAACCCCTCCCTTGACCCTAACGGGATGGGATATATGGGAACTACCATACAGCGGATTTTGTCCCACTCGCAGTTTATCGGCAGCGGTGCGCAAATGAATGGTTATGGGGTTCCTGTTGGGGCTTCGGATATTTTAACCGCTCGCATTTTGCCTGAAGTCCATACGGATTATTTGCTAACCTATTTGACTTATGAGTTCGGATGGATAACGCTTTTGGCTATCATTGCGCTCTTCGCGGCCTTTATCATTCGAGCGGTTATGCTTTGCAACAAACAGAAAAGCGTCCTTGGTTTCTTAACTTCTACGGCAATTATTTCAACTTTCGGCGTACAATTGGTTGTATATGTTGTTTCTAACCTGGGCATCTTACTGTTTTCTCCACTGTCGCTGCCCTTCATATCTTACGGAAAAATGGCTCTGCTTACTAATTCGTTCCTTATCGGCCTTCTGCTTTCGGTATTCCGCACCGGCGAATTGGTGAGAGATAAAGCCGAAACAGTCGCGGGTAGACATGATCCCTTTATTCAATATGACAATGGTCGGATTATCATTGATTTAGTCCGGCCCAAAAGCAGCTGAATAAAGAGCTGACCCCCGCATCTCGCCCAAATAGCCCCAAAACTCAAAATTTTATCCGTTTATTCGATATATTAATTGAACTGCTCTTTTTTACTTTGTAGTAGCATTTTGGAATAACGTTGTAATTAGGGGGAAACGGTTATGAGCATTAACGCCTTCACAAAACAAACGCAGTAAACTAAAGAAACGTCTCTGTCTCCTGCGTAATCCTGATGCGTTAAAAGAAGGATACATATGTTGAAAAAATCAAAATTATTTATTTTGCTAGTAATTATTGCTCTGGTTATCGGCTGCAGCGCGCAGACGCCAAATCAATATGCGGATAAAAACAACTGGGCTTGTTTCCCGAAAAACAGCCAGCTCAAAAAAGCGGATGTTTTTCTGGTTTGCCCGACCGTTTATATGGGTCAGGAAAATTCATTCAATATGGAAATGAACGATGCCCAGACCCGGGCCAAATTTGTGGGTGCACTTAATATGGAAAAAGGAATTTATGAGGATGTCTGCAGCGTATACGCGCCTTTCTACCGACAGGCGGGGTTGAATGTTTACCGCCTTGACGCCGGACAGGCCGAACCGTATTTTCAACTGGCTTACAGTGATATCAAACAGTCGTTTGAATATTATATGCAAAACTGCAATAATAGCCGGCCCTTTGTTTTAGCGGGCTTTAGCCAGGGTTCAGACATGCTGCTTCGGCTTATGGAGGATTCGTTTCAGAACGAAAGCTATAATAAACACCTGGTGGCAGCCTATTTGATCGGCTGGCGAATCACCCCGGAGGATATTGCCCGCTATCCGTTTTTAAAAATGGCCCAGAGTGCCAACGATACCGGCGTTATTATCAGTTTTAACTCGGAAGCGGAGTCGGTCAACACTTCACTTATCGTCCCTAAAACAACCCTGGCCATCAATCCGCTCAACTGGAAAACCACCGGTGAATATGCTCCGGCGAACTTAAACCTGGGTGCGGTTTTTACTGATTATAACGGGGGGATGGTAAAAGAAATACCGGCTTTGACCGGTGCCTATCTTGATAAAGACCGGGGCACCCTTAAAGTTACCGATGTGTCTCCCGGGGATTATCCGCCCGTATTGGATATCTTCAGCAAAGGCGTATATCATCTTTACGACTACCAGTTTTTCTATCGCAACCTGCAGCAAAATGTAGCTGTTCGTACTGAGAAATATCTGGAAACCCACAGGGAGTAAAATGAGTCGAAGAACCGTCCCCTAACTCATTTGCACAATGGTATCATATGCTGGGCTTGATCATTACAGGATAGATATTATCATGTATGGCAAAAGACGCCATTAGCCAGTGCAGAATGGCTATGGAAATTATATACTTAAATTAATAATAAGCCGTTTATTATGTAAACTATTTTGAGAATGACATGAAATGCACTTATTGAAGAGACCGGTTTCAAGGAGAAAGCAATGAACGCGAACAATAGCGGAAGCGCTTACAAGATTATTGTATCAGGAGACTCAATATCCAAGGGCGTCGTTTATGATGAGAGGAAAAATAAATATATTGTTTTGGAGAATAATTATATCAGCCTTTTGCAAAGAAAGCTTAATGGCGTAGTATACAATACTGCCAGATTCGGCAATACCATTATTAAAGGTTTTAGCAAGCTCAGAAAAGATCTGCCCAAATATTCTCCAGACATTGCTTTTATCGAATATGGAGGCAATGATTGCGATTTTAACTGGTATGAAGTGGCGTTAGATCCAGGCAATGAACATTTGCCCAACACGGATTTTAATGGATTCCAAAACCAGCTTAAGGAAATAATAAATTTCCTGAAAAACAATCGAATAACTTCAGTAGTAATGACTCTGCCCCCGCTAAACGCGGATAGATATTTGAAATGGATCAGTAAAAACAACCCCCTGGTTGAAGGCAGTATACTTAATTGGCTGGGAAGTGCGACCAAACTATATTGGTGGCAGGAAAGATATAGCTCTGCAATTCAAAAAGTCGCGGAAGAATGTAATATTAAATGTATAGACATTAGAGGGGCATTTCTGCAATATGCGGATTATACTCAATTCCTTTGCCTGGATGGGATACATCCCAATGAAGCCGGGCATGAGATCATAGCTAATAAGATAATCGATTATATTAAATCAGGTTATGACTATCTCTTAAAAAGCAACGACGATAAATACCATGGGTAACGGGATTTTTATTATAGGACCCCACATATGCTAGTCATGCGGCTGGGAATAGTAAGCGGCACTCAGCTCTATTTATGAAGCATATATCAATATGGCTATACGGGTGACTTTTCATTATGTTAAGCCCCAGACCATATATCTGCGTTATATTGGTGAACATAATATATTAAAAGACAGATAAAAATGCCAGGGCAACCCCGTTTTCCACTTGCTTCCCATCACATACGCCTAAAAAACCTCATTAATACCTATGCTCAACACCAGAATATCAGGTTGAATATGGTTTAGCTCCTTTTCCCACAGAGCTCTGTGCTGCACCGTATTGTAACCGGGATTTCCTTCATTTAGCACTTCCCAATCCGCATGCCCTTTGGATGATAAGATCTTCTGCAGGCGGACGCTCCAAAGGCCTCTTTCATCAGGCAACTTGGCTCCAAAATAATCGGATTCCCCCAATATCAGAATATGCTTCTTATCTCCATCCGGTGCAGGCTCAGGTCCACGCAACCCAAAACGGTTGAAGTTAAGGTTGGGTGAATTAAAGTTTTTCCTGAATCTGAATATCAGCGGGGCGTCGACTTCTCCGATACAGTTCTTAAAGGGGTATTCCCCCACATTCTTGGGTTGAAAAGGCATTAAATATTGTTTCTTATAATAGATCCGAGCCCCCAATTCCAGAATAACGATGAGCAATACGATAATTAGAATAAGACCTATATAATGAAAAAAACATTCTCCTCATAATCATAAATATAAAAATTGTTATCCTATACAATATAGCAACATTATCCATGAAAGTGATGCTATAACGATGGTTTATTCCTCAAAAGTGGGTCAAATTTCCTATTAACAATGCAAATACAAAATCCAACCGCCAGACAGTTAAAACAAGGAGGATTAATGCAGGTGAAAAAAGTTGATTTTCTTCTCGAGATGCCTCTACTTCCCGAAATGATCCCGGTTCTTCAAGCAAGCATAGAGAATGCCGCCCTGGTTTTTGGGATGGATAGGAAAGATGCACTGGCTTTAACCCTTTCAGTCGAAGAAGTTTACGGTTATATGTGCAGTCATAGCGACAATATCGAAAACGTAAAGATGGAATGTAAAAACGGTCTTTACTACATGCAAGTGGATTTCATATTTTCCGGTCGTAATTTGAATTTGCGGGCCTTTAATCTTTGCACCCGCATAAACCCCGAAGATGAAAATCAATTGGAGGAAATCGGCCTGTTAATAGCGGCCCGCAGTGTTGACCGCCTTTACCTGGCCGATGATCCGGGTGGAGCGGTCAGGCTGTCGCTTTACAAAGAAAAGACTTACCCGTCCGTTTCCGGAAAAACTGCCATAGATGACAGGGAACGCTTCCAATTTGCCTTGATGCCGGTTGAAACGGGGGATGTGATAAGGTTCGGGCAGCTGACCGCCAGTCTTGACTCATCCATTTTAATTCCTTCCTTTTTGCTTTATCCCGGCAAGCTTGTGGATATGGTAAATTCCGGCGAATACCGGGTGGCTTTGGCCGGTGACGAGCGGCAGGAAGTGATGGGGGGAATAGTATGGAAGTCGGGTACAAAAACCATAGAATTGTTTGGACCTTACATCTTTGCTTCGATTCCCGGGATGGCAGAGGCCTTGATTGAATATTGTCTGGAGCAAATTGGCCGTTCCGAGGCGGTGGGGGTAATCAACCGTTATCCTACACCCTGGCTGAGTCAGGAATACTTCGAATTATTGGGAAAGTCCAATATTTACAGTGCAGAAGGAAATAGGCGGGAAGTGTATGCGTACTATCGTCAACTGGGAGAAGACCTCGGGCTTAAAGTGTGGACTGATCTTGCTTTGCAGGATTATCTGCAATCCCAATACCAGCGGCTGTACTTGCCCCGGAACATTAAAACAGTCGACTATATGGGGGAGCAAATTGGCCCGAATTCAGTTTTTACCAGTGATTTTGATGATGACCGGGTTACCCTGCGACCGCTGCTGGATGGCCGGGATCTCGCCGAAAATTTGAGCCGGCACCTGCAGCTTTTCGCTTACGAAAAGATTTACAATATATTTTTGGAAATGGATCTCATAGAGGCCTGGCAATCCCGACTGGTACCATTCCTGCTGGCTCATAAATTCAAACCATGTCTGATCCTGCCCTATGCCGGCCGGGGAGATTTACTGCTGTGGCAGTATGAGGCGGGTGAGTAATTATGATGGCTATACCTTTTGAGCATTTGGTGCCGGCTTACATCAATAATTTTGATGCGTACATACCCAGCAAACCTGATCCTGAACTGAAAAAAATGTTTGGCTGTTCCGCATTGTACCGCCTGAATAATAATGAAAACCCCCTGGGGCCCCCGCAGGCTTCCCAGGAAGTATTGCGCCGCTTTCCGCCTGAACGGGCGGCTGTCTATCCCAGTGGGGATTCATATTACCTGCGCGAGAAGCTGGCCGAAGTCTACGGCCTGCATCCGGACCAGTTTTTAGTGGGCAACGGGGCCAATGAAGTCATCAGCTTTGTCATCTATGCCTTCTGTGAGGCCGGTGACAATATAATTACCGCCGATAAAACCTTTGCGGTTTATGAGTGGGTGGCGGTTTTCTCCGGTTATGAGGCGCGGCTGGTACCTCTGAAGGACTTTGCCTTTGATGATGAGGCCATGCTGGAACAGATTGATCGGCGCAGTAAAATCCTGTTTATCTGCAATCCCAATAATCCCACTGGCACCTACTGGAACAAAGAAAAGCTTTGCTGCTTCCTGGATAGGGTTGACGGCCGGCAGATCGTCGTGGTTGACGAAGCCTATTGTGAGTTTGTGGAAAAGGATGACTTTCCGGACGGGATTGCCCTGCTGGAACGCTATCCCAATCTGGTGGTCTTCCGGACTTTTTCCAAGATGTTCGGCCTGGCCGGGTTGCGGATCGGCTATTTGGTGGGCAGTCTGGATGTGGTTAATATCATCCGTAAAACCTGTGTGGTTTATTCAGTCAATACTCTGGCCCAGGAAGCCGCTATTCTAGCTATTGACGATAAAGAACATATAAGCCGCACCCGGCAGCTGGTGGCTGAGGAGAAGGCTTATTTAAAACAGGAACTGAGCAAGCTGGGTTTGCCGTTTGTGATAAACGAAGGCAACTTCGTAATGGTAAAGCTGCCCATCAGCGACAGCCTGGCTTATCGCAAACTGATGGCCCAGGGGGTTATGGTGCGCACTATGACTGGTTTTCGCTTTCCCAATTATATTCGCATAACCATAGCCCGGCATGAAGCCATGAAGGCATTTATTGAAGGGCTGAAGAAGATCCTTTGATTTTGAGATTTAGTTTCGAGGAGGTTTCTAATTATGGGAGAAGGAAAAAACTGTACAGAGGCTCCTAATCTGGAGATTCGTATGATGAAGACAAAAGATGCTTCCGGGGTAGTTGAATTGTATAAAAGCGTATATGGTGATAAATATCCGGTCAAGTCAGTATATGATGTGGAAGAAATTAAAAAACAGCTGGAAATTGGAGAGTCAATCAGAATAGTCTGCTGTACCAGTGAAGGCCAGGTAGTAGGACATTTGGCCGCCCACAACCATACCTGTATAAGTAATCCTGCGCTTTATGAAGAAAGCCAGGGTTTAATTCTTCCTCAGTTTCGCAGCCGCGGCATAATGACGCGCCTGATGACCTATGCCGACAGTGAAGTCTATTCTCGAAGGCTGGAGTTGGCCTGGGGGGAAGCAGGTACCAACCATGTTTTAGTCCAAAAAAACAAACTTGAAACCGGGTGGCATGAAACCGGCATAGAAATAGATTTAATGCCGACTGCTACCTATCAGAAAGAACAGAGCAGTCAGGGCCGGGTATCTACCATATATTTGTTTAAAATTTATAAAGACAAGCCGCAAACCGTCTACCTGCCGGAGATTTATGAGGATAGCTTACGCTATCTATATTCAGTACGTGATTTTGGGCATACATTTCTCCCGGCGCGGGCTTCCCTGTCCAGTACCCCCACCCATGGCTTGTATCAAATATTCGAAGGCGCAAAAGTGGCTCGTTTCTCTATTACGGAACTGGGCAGTGATTTTGAAAAATATCTTTTACAACAGGAAAAAGAGGCTTTGGGTAAGGATGCCTGCATATTGCAGGTATATCTCAACCTGGCCTCACCGGCTTGTGCCGCTGCCATTGACGTATTGCGCAGGCATCGCTATTTCCTGGGGGGAGTGCTTCCACGCTGGTTTGAAACGGATGGTATGTTCATGCAGAAAACTATGAATCCGCCTGGATTTGGGAACGTTCAGCTTTATTCGGAACGAGCTCAAAGGATACTGGAGATCATCGAAAGTGATTACAGGGCAATAAGTAAATAGAACAGCCAAATAGATCATAAACAAACTGTCGGGGGGAAATTATGACTGATGAAAAAAAACGTAACGAGGACCTGCCTCTAGAAATCCGTATGATGCAGCCGGAAGACGCCCCGGGTGTGGTTGATTTGTATAAAGGCGTGTATGGTGATGAATATCCGGTCAAAGCGGTATATGATGCCCAGGATATTATAAGGCAGCAGGAAAGCGGAGATATGATCCGTATAATCTGCCGCTCCGGAGAGGGCCGGGTAATAGGGCAGGTGGCCACATATAGATCGTGTCTGAGCAATCCTGCGCTTTATGAAGAAGGGCAGGGTATAGTTCTGCCCCAGTTTCGCAATCTGGGAATCGTCAAGCGTTGTATGATTTATTTAAACCGGGAAGTATATCCGCAAATGACGGAGCAGTTATGGGGAGAAGCGGTATGCAACCATGTTTTCGTGCAAAAGGCTGAAGCCCAACTGGGCTGGTATGATACCGGTATTGAAATAGATTTGATGCCGGCAGCTTCTTATGAAAAAGAACAGAGCAGCCAGGGCCGGGTGTCAACCCTGCTTATGTTCAAGACCTATAAGACCAGGCCGCAAACCGTTTACCTGCCGGAGGTTTATGAGGACAGCTTACGCTACCTTTATTCAGTATATGAGTTCGGGCATACTTTTCTACCGGCCCGGGCCAGCCTGCCCGATACCCCTACCAGTGGTTTAAACGAAATAATCGAGGGCGCTGGAGTGGCTCGCTTTACCATCATGGAGCTGGGCGGTGATTTTGAAAGTTATCTCCTGCAACAGGAAAAAGAGGCGATGAATAAGGATGCCTGCATACTTCAGGTGTTCCTAAACCTGGCTTCACCGGTCAGCGGCGCCGCCGTTGATATATTGCGCAGGCACCAATACTATTTAGGGGGCATTCTACCGCGCTGGTTTGATACGGATGGCATGCTTATGCAGAAAACCATCAATCCACCTGGTTTGGCACATATCAAGCTTCATTCGGAAGGGGCCCAAAGGATACTGGCTATAATAGAGGATGACTATAAAACTGTCATCCAGGGTAAAGTCCAATAATCTTTATATTAAACTGGAACAGAGCCGGCTATACCGGAAAAGGAGTGAAAATAGCAGAATGAAAGAACCGGCTGCAGCAATAGGGACACCTTTACACCGGGCCGACGGCCGCGGCAAGATTTGCGGCACTGAAAAATATGCGGCTGATTGCTACCCCGAGAGCATATTGTGGGCCGGGGTCAAGACTTCTGACTACGCCCATGCGCTGGTCAAGGGTATTGATGTTTCCGCCGCCCTCCTGATTCCCGGTGTTCAGGCCGTTCTAACCCACCAGGATGTTAAAGGAACCAACCGGGTGGGAGTGCCGGAAAGCGATCAACCAATTTTGGCCGATTATAAAGTCTGTCATAAAGGAGACCCGGTAGCCTTAATTATGGCTGAAAGCCGCGAGCTGCTAGAGCAGGCGGCCGACACCATCAAGGTGGAATACCAGCCACTGCCGCCGGTTTTTGACCCCGAACAGGCCTTGCTGCCTGATGCGCCGGTTCTGCACGAGAACCGGGCGGACAAGAACCTTCTTCTGAGCGGCGCTATAGAGCGGGGAAAAGGGGCGCTAGCCCTGGAGGAATGCGCTTTTGTTGTTGAAGGCGAGTTTCATTTGCCTGCCCAGGAACATGCTTATCTGGAAACCGAGACGGGAGCGGCCTGGCTTAATGAGTCTGGAGTCCTGGAAATGGTGGTTTCCACCCAGACCCCTTTTCGCGATCGCCTGGAACTGGCCCACGCTCTGGGCCTGCCGGCAGACCAAATAAGGATCAAGGCTCCCTATCTGGGTGGGGGATTTGGCGGCAAAGACGGGATTACAGTGCAGGGCCTGCAGGGCCTGGCTGCGCTCTATTCATCGGGCCGGCCGGTAAAGATGTGGAACAGCCGAGAACAGAGCTTTTTAACTACCTCCAAAAGACACCCGGCTCATCTGCATTATAGCCTGGGCTGTAGGCAGGACGGCAGCCTTCATGCCTTAAGTTGCCGCATTGTCCTGGACACCGGAGCTTATGCCTCTCTGGGCGGG
>JBDKUE010000226.1:0-11276 GCA_039679855.1 Syntrophomonas sp. | reverse complement strand
AAGGTCTGGGGGAAATGGATCCCGAGCAGCTGTGGCAGACCACCATGAATATGGAGCAGCGCACTATTTTAAGGGTCACCATTGAAGAAGCCTACGAGGCTGAAAAAGCCTTCTCTGATTTGATGGGGGACAATGTTGAACCGCGCAAGGAATTCATTCAAGCCAATGCCAGGTATGTGAGCAATCTGGATATATGACTTTGTCAACCATAGGATGGAAATAGGATTGCATCAAAGGACGTCTACCTTTTAAGGCAGGCGTCCTATTTTAATGAAATAAACCACATATAAAGGATGTTGTCGAAATTGGTAGAATCTTTGTTAATAGCAATTAATCCCACCTGACCGGTAAGTAAAAACCCATATACATTTGGATACGTATACTTGCATTGGCTTCCTGCTACGGTTGAAGGTAAAAGAAGAGTCTTTCGATACATGAATGGTGGGCAAAAAGATATAAAATCAGGAGAAAAGCCGTGGATTTATTAATTGAGAGGGAAAACCGACCCCAGATTCTGGTGGTTGACGATCTTCCTCCAAACCTCAAATTGATAACTGAAATCCTGAACATGGGCGGCTACCAGGTGCGTCCGGCTACCAGCGCAGAACTGGCCTTGCGTTCACTGGCTGTCGAACTGCCTGATCTCATTTTGCTTGACATAAACATGCCTGACATAAACGGTTATGAGCTATGCCGCAGGATCAAACAAGATGAGCGCTGCCGCAGGGTGCCAATCATTTTTATAAGCGCCCTGGACGACGTAAAGGATAAAGTCAAAGGCTTTGAGCTGGGCGGGGTAGATTATATAACCAAGCCTTTTGAACCCGCCGAAGTTCTAGCCCGGGTTGCATCGCACCTTTCCCTGTGCCTGCTGCAGCAGCAGCTGGAGGAAAAGAACCGGCAGCTCCAGCAAGAAATAGAAGAACGCCGCCGGGTGGAAGAGGACTTAAGGAAGGCCACCGAAAAGTATAGAACGGTTTTTGAAGCCAACGGATCAGCCATGGCGCTTCTTTCTCAGGACTCTGGCATCAACCTGGTAAATGAAGCCTTTTGTCTGTTGTTCCTTTACTCCCGGGAAGAAATCGAGGGAGTAATACAGCTTAAAGATATGATGACTGACAGCGACCGGCAGAGAATAGAAGAATACCAGATACTCATCCAAATAGCTCCTCACGCGGTCCCCCGCAATATTGAATTGTGCATTATAGATCGTGCAGGTCAAACCAAAGAAATTTTGATGAATCTGACCCTCATTCCGGGGACGCAGACCAGCGTTGCCTCAATTATCGATATTTCGGAACGCAAGCGGGCTGAGGAGCAGTTGAAATTTTTGAGCCTCCATGATCAATTGACCGGGCTATACAATCGAACTTTTTTAAATCAGGAAATAAAGCGGTTGAAGCGCAAAGCCACCATGGCAATCATCGTCTGTGATGTTGACTGTTTAAAAATGGTCAATGACACGATGGGCCATGAGGCGGGAGATGAACTGCTGCGGGCCGTAGCCCAGCTTTTAAGGGAATCGTTTCGGCACGGGGATACGGTGGCGCGAGTGGGCGGCGATGAATTTTTGATAATAATGCCGGAAAGCGATCTTGCAGCCGTCGTGGATGCCGGCCAGCGCATCAGGCAAGCAGTTGCCGAGTACAACCGGAAAAAGCAAGGTGTACCCTTGATGCTTTCTATTGGTTTTGCGGTAAACAATGAACAGCATACTGGTTTTAACGATCTTTTTAAAGAAGCGGACCGGCGCATGTACGAAGAAAAACTGCGCAACCGGGAAGAGGTGCATAAAGTCATGCAAGATGCATTCACAAAAATAAAGATAAGCCAAGAGAGATAAAGCTGCCCACATAAATAAAGAGGCCTGGCAACGCATAAGAAGGAGAAGGAGTTATACTATGACGGAAATGCATGAATCATTGGAACTGCGTAAATTTGTCGCTCCAGAAATAGTCTCCGGCGTCGGAGCCCGGTTTATGGTTGACAGGTATATAAAGAATTTTGGCATTCGCAAAGTGCTGGTGGTAAGCGATCCGGGAGTCATAGAAGCTGGATGGACCAATGATGTCATCTGGAAATTAAAAGAAGCCGGACTAGCACCTAGTCTTTTTTCTGATATCAGCCCCAATCCAAGGGCTGAACAGGTAATGGCAGGCGCCGAAGTCTATCAAAAAGAGGAATGCCACGCCATAGTTGCGGTGGGTGGCGGCAGTCCGATGGATTGTGCCAAAGGAATCGGTATCGTAAGCACGAACAGCCAGCATATCATTGAATTTGAAGGCGCCGATCAAGTATCAATACCCGGGCCGCCTCTGATATGCATTCCCACCACTTCAGGAAGCTCGGCGGATGTTTCTCAATTTGCCATAATCACCAATAAGCAGAGGAACGTCAAGATGGCAATTGTAAGCAAAATGCTGGTTCCGGACGTAGCCCTCATCGATCCGGAAACCCTGTTGACCATGCCCGCCTATCTGGCGGCCTGCACCGGAATGGATGCCCTGACCCATGCCATTGAAGCCTTTGTATCCAATGCCAGTTCTCCATTGACCGATGTCCTGGCCCTGGAAGCAATTAGCCTGGTTAACGACAGCATCATTCAGTCCCTTGATAAACCGGACGACATGGAACTACGGGCCAGGATGATGAGGGGCAGCATGCTGGCCGGACTGGCTTTCTCAAATGCCATTTTGGGAGCGGTGCACGCCATGGCGCATAGTTTGGGGGGCCTTTTGGATCTCCCCCATGGTGAATGCAATGCTATACTTTTGCGCCATGTAATCGCCTTTAACTACGATGAAGCCGCTGACAGATATCAACGTATAGCCCGGGCCATGGGTCTGCCGGGTGGGGATGAAAAACAGGTGAAGAAGGGCCTGCTTGATGCAATATACCGCTTGCAGACGGCCGTTGGAATTACTCGAACCCTGGGTGAGCTTGGGGTAAAACCAGGGGATGTTCTACAGTTGGCCAAAAACGCGATCATGGACGCCTGCATGGCCACCAACCCGCGCCGGGCCGGTCAGCGCGATATTGAGGTAGTATATGAAGAGGCATTATAATACTCCCGACAACTGGGATCCGCTGCGGGAAAAGCTCATCGGACTGGGTGAACAATCGATGCGCAAAACCTATTATCCCGAGCTGCAGCAGAGATTGGTCGAGCTGGAGCGGTTTAAAGCATTGCTGGACCAGAGTAATGACGCCATTTTTCTCATAAGACTACCTTCCCTGCTGATAGCCGATTGCAACGATTCAGCCTGCCGCTTGCTAGGGTTTTCTCGCAAAGAACTGCTCACTATATCAGTGCAAGAGCTAACTAGCCTGGCCAGTTTTGAATCAATGAAACGGCTTGGACTGAACCGGGAATTATTAATAAATGAGAAGGTAACTCTGATTACCACCCTCAACCGAAAAGAGGGAGATAGCATTCCGGTTGAAGCAAGCATCAGGGTGGCCGCTTTTGATGATGGGATATACGCAGTAGCTGTAGCCAGAGATATTACTGAACGCCAGCAGGCAGAAGCCGAACTGGAAAGACACCGTATGCACCTGGAGGAACTAGTGGTTGAAAGGACGGCCGAACTGGCTGTAGCCAAAGAAAAGGCTGAAACGGCCAATAAAGCCAAGGGAATCTTCCTGGCCAATATGAGTCATGAATTGCGAACCCCCCTCAATATCATTCTGGGCTATTCCCAGCTGCTGCAGGATAATACCACCTTGAACAATGAGCAGATTGAATACCTGGAAATAATGAGCAGCAGCGGCAGACACCTGCTGGGTCTTATCAATGAAATACTTGAAATATCCAAGATCGAGGCCAAAAAGGTAAGCCTGGAAGTAACAACATTTGATTTCTACGCTATGGTGGGCGAACTTGAAGCCATGTTTAAACACGATACGATGAGCAAAGACCTGGCTTTATTTGTGCAGGTAGATGAGCAAATGCCCCGTTATATTGAGGGTGATGAAAGCAAATTAAGGCAGATTCTGATCAACTTGATCGCCAATGCGGACAAGTTTACAGAAAAAGGCGCTATTGCAGTAAAGGCTTCTTTTCGTAAACAGGAGCAGGATATAATTCTGTTTGTGGAAGTTCAAGACACCGGGCCGGGTATTTCAGAGCAAGATCTGGCCCGTCTGTTCCAGTATTTTGAACAGGTTGAAAGCGGCAACAAACAAAACAACGGCAGCGGCTTGGGCCTGGCCATAAGCAGAGAGTACGCACGGCTTATGGGTGGCGACATCACCGTCAGCAGCATACCGGGCAAAGGGAGCACTTTTCACCTCGAGGCTCGAGTGAAAATGGGAGTAGAGAACCAGGTTATTACCCCCCGCCAGAACCGGCCGGTAAGCGGTCTGGAAGCCTCGCGACAGCCAGCATATCCGGCTCCAAAGAAGCTTGAAACAGAGCTTATTATTCCCGCCGACCTGCGCAGGGAACTCGGCGAAGCGGTATTGCGCCTGAACATTGAAAAAACCCGGGAAATTATCGAAGCTATTAAGGCCCTGGACCAAAACAGCGGTGAAATATTGCAGCAAATGATGGACAGCCTGGAGTTTGATCGCCTGCTCATACTTCTGGAAACGTCGGCTCCTTGAGATAAGCATAAATTATATGCCCGCCTTATTACCAGTTTTAAGCAAGAAGGAATCTTCATTTATCCACAAATAAGTCGGCTTTTTCCTGTTCTTAAGCTATGCCGGTCAGCCCGCCGTTGTGATAAAATAGAAATGTTATAGACCTTGTATATTAAATAGCGCCCGGCTGAAATTGGGCGGAGCGGTTTCGCCGGTCTATAGCAACTAGTAAAAGGAGGTAGAGACTTCAAGAAGTTAATGGGAGGTAATATAGTTGTCACAGGACAGGTTGTTTGAAACCATCATCCCTATTGACATAGAAAAAGAGGTTAAAAAGTCATTTCTCGAATACTCGATGAGCGTTATCGTTTCCAGGGCCCTGCCGGACGTCAGGGATGGAATGAAACCCGTGCACCGGCGCATTCTCTACGCCCTCTACGATCAGGGAATGACTCATGATAAGCCGCATAAAAAATCAGCCAACATCGTCGGCGAAGTAATGGGGAAATACCATCCGCACGGTGATGCTGCCATATATCAGACCATGGTAAAAATGGCGCAGGGTTTTGCCATGCGCTATCCCTTAATCGACGGGCATGGAAACTTCGGTTCTATAGATGGGGATTCAGCCGCGGCCATGCGCTACACTGAATCACGCATGTCTCGCATAGCCGGAGAACTGCTCAAGGACATTGATAAAGAAACCGTTGATTGGCGGCCCAATTATGATGATACCCGGCTGGAACCGGCGGTGCTGCCGGCCCGGATTCCCAGCCTGCTTTTAAACGGTTCGGCGGGAATAGCGGTGGGAATGGCCACCAATATCCCTCCCCACAACCTGGGGGAAGTGGTGGACGCAACCCGCATGTACATCGACAACCCTGAGGTAACTATTGATGAACTGATGACGGTGATCCCCGGACCGGACTTCCCTACGGCCGGAATCCTGGAGAACAAAGGGATAAGACAGGCCTATACAACCGGGCGGGGCAGCATAAAAATGAAGGCCCGCTACAGTATTGAGGAGAAAAAAGGCGGCCGTCAATCCATCGTGGTCCATGAGATACCCTACCAGGTCAATAAAGCCCGCCTGGTGGAGAAAATAGCTGAACTGGCCAGGGACCATAAAATAGAGGGCATAAGCGACCTGCGGGACGAGTCAGACCGGCAGGGCATTCGCATCGTCATCGATGTCCGCAAGGATGCCAATCTCAACGTCCTTATCAATAAATTGTTTAAACACACCCAGCTGCAGGAATCATTTGGGGTGAATATGCTGAGCCTGGTGGACGGCCAGCCCCGCACCTTGAACCTCAAAGAAATGATCCATTACTATGTTGAGCACCGCAAGGATGTTATAAGGCGGCGGACTACCTACGAACTCAACCTGGCCCGCAACCGCCAGCATATATTAGAAGGCTTAAAGATCGCCCTGGACAATCTAGATGCCATAATTGCTCTGATAAGGGGTTCGCGCGACCGGGAATCGGCCAGGGGCGGCTTGATGGAGCAATTCGCGCTCTCCGAGATTCAGGCCAATGCCATCCTGGACATGCGCTTTGTGCAGTTAACCAACCTGGAGCGCACCAAAATAGAAGATGAATACCAGGAAATACTGTTGAAGATAGCCGACTATGAAGACATTCTGGCCCGTCCAGAAAGGGTTCTGGGCATTATCAAAGACGACCTGGATGAAATGAAGAGCCGCTACGGCGACGCGCGGCGCACCGAGATAAGCCATGAAGAAACCGAATTTGATGAAGAAGATTTTATCGATGACCGGGAAATAGTCATCTTTCTCAGCAACCGGGGCTACATCAAGCGCATGCCGCTGGAAACCTACCGGGCCCAGAGAAGGGGTGGCAAGGGAATAACTTCGATAACCACCCGTACCGAGGATTTCGCCAATGATATTCTAGTTACCTCGGTTTTGGCCCATGTCCTGTTGTTTACCAACCAGGGGCGGGTTTTTTCCATGCGCGCCTACCACATACCGGAAGCCGGCCGGCAGGCCAAGGGGACGCCTCTTATCAATTTCCTGGAGCTGCGCGGCGGGGAGAGGGTTACCACCATTGTAGCAACCCGTCAATTCGATGAGCGGCGCCAGCTCTTGATGGTAACCAGAAAGGGCATAATAAAAAAAGTGGACATGGGCGCTTTCGCCAACATAAGGCGCTCGGGGCTTATAGCCGTTAACCTGCGGGACGATGACGAATTGGTGGGGGTCATCCGGGTGGACAAGAAAGACCTGGTTATGATCGCCACCTCCAAGGGTTTCACCATCGTCTTTGAACAGGAACAGGTCCGGGCCATGGGCCGCACCGCCACCGGAGTCAAGGCCATCAATTTGGGCAAAGGCGACTACGTAGTGGGCATGGATAAATTCCGGGAAAACTCTATGGTCTTGCTGGTGACCGAAAACGGTTTTGGCAAACGCACCGAGCTGACCGAGTTTAACATTCAAAACCGGGGCGGCAAGGGATTGAAATCCATGGAAGTTACCGACAAGAATGGGCGCCTGGTCGATTTTCGCATCGTCAGTGAAGGTGATGAACTGATGATGCTTACCAGCGAAGGGACCTTGATCCGCCTGGAGGCCGAAGACATTTCGATTCAAAAGCGCTATTCACGAGGAGTAATGCTGATGAGGCTGGCTGAAGACGATAGGATAGTGGGCATAGCCCGATTTAAAGTTGAAACCGAAGAGTAAAGATTGTAAATAGGAGCAATTTAATATTTGGAGGGAATTACCAGTGGAAGAAAAAGGCACCTTTAACGTCAAAGCCGGTTTAGCCCAAATGCTAAAAGGCGGGGTGATAATGGACGTAACCACTCCGGAGCAGGCCAAAATAGCGGAAACTGCCGGAGCGTGCGCGGTAATGGCCCTGGAAAGAGTTCCGGCCGATATACGGGCGGCGGGAGGCATTGCCCGCATGGCCGATCCAAGTGTAATATTGAAGATTTTAGATGCGGTTACTATTCCGGTCATGGCCAAATGCCGGATCGGTCATTTTGTTGAGGCGCAGATACTGGAATCGCTGGGCATCGACTACATTGACGAAAGCGAAGTCCTGACCCCGGCGGATGACAAATACCATGTTGACAAGCGCCAGTTCAAGGTACCTTTTGTCTGCGGAGCCCGCAACCTGGGAGAAGCCCTGCGCCGCATCGGTGAAGGGGCTGCTATGATAAGGACCAAAGGGGAGCCGGGAACCGGCAACGTAATAGAAGCGGTTCGTCATATCCGCCAGGTCAACGATGAGATTCGCTGGGTGGTCAACCTCCCGGCCGAGGAGTTGATGAGCGCCGCCAAAGATATGCAGGCGCCCTATGAACTGGTTTTAGAGGTTGTAAAACAGAAGCGCATGCCGGTAGTCAATTTTGCCGCCGGGGGTATAGCTACGCCGGCCGACGCGGCTTTGATGATGCAGCTCGGCTGTGACGGGATCTTTGTGGGTTCAGGCATATTTAAATCCGGGGATCCAATGAAACGGGCCCGGGCCATAGTAGCCGCCACCACCTATTATCAAGATGCCAAGGTGCTGGCTGAAGTATCCCGGGATCTGGGCGAAGCCATGGTGGGAATAGACATCGCCACTATCAGGCCGGAGGAAAGGATGCAGGATCGTGGCTGGTAAAATGGTTGGCATCCTGGCTCTTCAGGGTGCTTTTATTGAACACGAGGCCACTTTAAAAAAGTGCGGTGCCCGAACGCTGCAAGTGAGAAGCGTTGAAGACTTAAAGCAAGTAGATGCTCTGATTATTCCGGGGGGAGAGAGCACTACCATCGGCAAGCTATTAAGGGAATATAAGCTTGAGCAAACCGTATTGCAAAGAGCAATTGAAGGAATGCCCATTTGGGGAACCTGTGCCGGGATGATTCTTTTAGCCAAAGATATTGCCGATTCCGATCAGCCCCGCCTGGGCTTGATGGATATGCGGGTCAAGCGCAATGCCTATGGCCGGCAGGTAGATAGTTTTGAAACCGATGTGCAGGTCGAAGGGCTGGGGACTACTCGGGGAGTTTTTATCCGCGCCCCCTATGTAGAAGAAATATGGGGCGAAACCCGGGCCTTGTGTTGGTACCGGGACAAGATGGTCATGGTTCAGGAGGGAAAATTCCTGGCCACTGCTTTCCATCCCGAGCTTACCGCTTCGGTAGATGTGCATGAGTATTTTCTAAAAATGGACTAAATTAGCCAACTTGCAAAGCCTGGAAAGGTATTATATAATAAACTTCAAATTTCATAATATTACGACATTGATGGGGAAAAGTAAGAAAACGGCTGGGCTAGAGAGCTGGTGTACGGTGCAAACCAGAGCAGACCGCTTCTGAATCCGCCCCGGAGTAGGCTGCGAAAGCAGTACCGGTGGTTCCGTTACAACCATTTAAGTGGGTGTGCAAACACCAATAAGGGTGGCAACGCGGGAAATACCTCTCGTCCCTGGAGTGGACGGGAGGTTGTTATTTTTTATTATTAAAAAGGGGGGCAAAAACCCATGATAGGGGAGCAGTATCTACTCCTTCCTGGGCCCACACCGGTTCCAGAACGCGTGATAAGGGCTATGAGCCGGCCTCTGGTCAACCACCGGGGCCCTGAATTCAAGGAAATCATAATCGGAGTAACTGCGGGAATAAAAAAGGTCTATCGGACCAGACATCATGTACTTATTTACCCGGCTTCCGGCACTGGAGGGCTGGAAGCGGCCGTGGTTAACTTTATATCTCCCGGCGATAAGGTTTTGGCCATATCCATTGGCGTATTTGGCGACCGCTTCGCTGAAATAGCGGCCCAATTCGGCGCCCAGGTAGAGAAAATCGATTTCCCCTGGGGGACTTCGGCCGACCCCCAGATGGTAAGAGACATTCTGCAAAAAGACAGCGGCCACCGGATCAAAGCGATCCTGGTAACCCAGAATGAAACCTCTACGGGAGTATTCAATGATGTAAAGGCTATCAGTGAAGCAAGAGGCGATCATCCGGCTTTGCTAATGGTCGACTCGGTAAGTGGTCTTGCCGCGGTAGATCTCAAAATGGATGACTGGAATCTGGACGTAGTTATAAGCGGCTCCCAAAAAGCTTTTATGATTCCCCCGGGACTATCTTTTATGGCTTTTAACGAAAAGGCTCTCGAAGTACATAGGACCTGTACCAATTCCAGATTCTATTGGGATCTGGATCTGGGAATGAAATACCTGGAGAAAGGGCAAAATCCAGTTACACCGCCCATTTCTCTCTATTATGGTCTGGCCGAAGCCCTGACCATGATGTTTGAGGAAGGCCTGGACCAGGTCCTGGCCAGACACCTTAATTACCGCAATATGATCCGGTCGGCTATGCGGGCCATGGGGCTGGAACTGCTGGCCGAAGAAAACTGTGCGTCAACCGCCCTCACTTCGGTGATTGCCCCGGGTAGGAGCGGAGCCAACCAGCTGCGCAAGATGCTGCTGGAGGAATTCAACATCGCCATGGCCGGTGGGCAGCTGAGCCTGGACGACGTAATCTTCCGCATCGGGCATTTGGGTTATGTCAGAGAACTCGATCTGCTTTCCGTAATAGCCGCCCTGGAGATCGTGTTGAAAAAGAGCGGCTACGCCATTGAAGTAGGGGCCGGGATCAATGAGGCCCAACGATTCCTATATCAAATGCACAGCAAGTAAAGGCCAGAAAGGAGAATATACAGTGGAAAAAAAGAAGGTAATTGTTACCGAACGGATCGCTGATGAAGGCATTGAGCTTTTAAAAACCGAATTGGATGTAGACTACCGGGATGGCATTTCCCGGGAAGAATTACTTAAAATAATCGGGGGATACGATGCCCTCATAGTCCGGAGTGTTACCAAAGTGGATGAGGAGCTGGTCAAAGCCGGGCTGCCCCGCCTAAAAATTGTAGGCCGGGCCGGCAACGGGGTGGACAATATTAATGTTGACGCCTGCACCCGGGTGGGAGTTATTGTGGCCAATACTCCGGACAGCAACACCATATCGGCGGCAGAACAGACTATAAGCCTGCTTTTATCTTCCTCCCGCAAGACCGCCTGGGCCAATTACTACCTGAAGGGCGGAACCTGGGACCGCAAACCCTTCCGGGGTGTTGAACTCTACGGAAAAACGGTGGGCATCGTAGGGCTGGGGCGCATCGGGTCCATGGTAGCCACCCGGTTGAAAGCCTTTAACATGCGGGTATTAGCCTACGATCCATACATCGCCGATGAGAGATTTGAGCGGTTTGGGGCCGAAAAGATGAACACCCTGGAGGAGCTGGTGCAACAGGCTGATTTTATCACCGTTCACACTCCGAGAAATGAAGAAACCATGCACATGATCGATGAAAAAATCCTGACTCTGGCCAAAGACGGAGTTCGGGTCGTCAACTGCGCCCGCGGGGGTATAATCAAAGAAGCTGCCCTGGTTAAGGGGTTGGAAGAAGGCAAGATTCACAGCGCCGGGCTGGATGTTTTTGAAAAGGAACCGGCCATAGGAAACCCGCTCTTTGCCTTTGACAACGTAGTTGTCACCCCCCATCTGGGAGCCGATACCTTTGAAGCTCAGAAGCGGGTGGGAGAAAACATCGCCGAGCAGGTCATTATGGCCTTACGCGGCGAGATTGTGCCCAATGTGGTCAATCTTCCCACTATGCTGACTGAAGAATTGGACTACCTGCGTCCCTATATCACCCTGGCCGAAAAGA
>JBDKUE010000213.1:0-2835 GCA_039679855.1 Syntrophomonas sp. | reverse complement strand
AGATAAGCCGACAGCTCATTAAATTGGGTGTAGATATTATTGAAGCTGGCTTCCCGGCCTCTTCTCCCGGCGATTTTGAGTCGGTCCAGACTATCGCCCGGGAAATTAAAGGTGCGACCATTTGCGGCCTGACCCGGGCGGTTGACCGTGATATCGACGTCTGTGCCGAAGCTTTGAAGCCGGCAGAAGTCGCGCGGATTCATACCGGTATTGCCACCTCGCCGGTGCATATGGCCAAAAAATTGAATATGCCTCCCCATCAGGTGGTTGAAGCAGCGGTGGCGGCTGTAAAAAGAGCCAAAAAGTATGTCAGCGATGTCGAGTTTTATGCCGAAGACGCTTCCCGCAGCGAGTGGGATTTCCTGGTGCAAATAGTTGAGAAGGTCATCGCAGCCGGGGCCACGGTGGTTAACATACCTGATACGGTGGGCTATGCCACCCCCTGGGAGTATGGGGAGTTGATATCCCATATCAAGAACCAGGTCAAGAACATCGACAAAGCCATCATAAGCATTCACTGCCACAACGACCTGGGTATGGCCACGGCCAATTCCCTGGCTGGCATAAAGTCTGGCGCCCGGCAGGTGGAGGGCACTATCAACGGCATTGGCGAGCGGGCCGGCAACACTTCCCTGGAGGAAGTTATAATGGCCATATACAGCCACCGCAAGAGCTATGGGATTGAGCTGGGGATAAACACGAGGGAGATAGCCGCCACCAGCCGTCTGGTTTCCCGCATAAGCGGAGTGCCCACCCCCAGCCACAAAGCCATTGTGGGGGCTAATGCCTTTATGCACGCATCCGGTATTCATCAGGATGGAGTCTTAAAAGAGCGCGACACTTATGAAATAATCGACCCGGAAATCGTAGGAATTCCCCGCAACCTGATCGTACTGTCCGCCCGCTCCGGGCGCCATGCGCTAAAGCACCGGCTGGAGGAATTGGGCTATATTGATATCGAAGATTCATTGGACGATATATATGCCCGCTTTTTAACCCTGGCCGATCAGAAGGGCGAAATCTTTGACGAAGACCTGCATGCGGTTATGGGAAACGCGGTGGAAGGCAACGGCATTTCGATCAAGACCTTATCGGTAGCCAGCCATGGCGCTTCGACCGCATCTGCTTCGGTGACCCTGGAGGTTGATGGCCGGGAGGTAACTGAAGCAGCTCTGGGCAACGGCCCCGTACATGCGGTTTTTAAAGCAATTGATTCCATAGTGGGTAAAAAGGTGAAATTGGAGGACTATTCCTTGAAATCGGTCAGTCAGGGTTCTGAAGCCCTGGGTGATGCCACAGTTAAGATACGCTACAAAGACAACCTGATTGTAGGGCGCGGCATAAGCACAGATGTGTTTGAAGCCAGCGCCAGGGCTTATGTCAACGCCCTGTCCAAGGCCAGCCACATGGATGAATAGAGGTATGACCCGGCTGCCGCTGGCCGGTCGGGTATGGTCAGTACTTCTAATAAGCTATATTATATTTATCAGGATGATATGGGGGAGGTTGAGCAATGGAGGAGTTCCAAAACGTATCCGTGGCCAAAAGAGCCAACATTTACTTTGGTGGGAAAGTGACCAGCAGAATCATAATATTCGGCAATGGAGATAAAAAGACCCTGGGAATTATGATGCCGGGTGAATACGAGTTCAACACGGCTCTCAAAGAAGTGATGGAAATTACCGAAGGCCTGCTCGATGTCAAGCTGCCCGGCAGCAGCGAGTGGCAGACTTTTGTGAGCGGCGAGTCCTTCGAGGTGCCGGCTAATTCCAAATTTTCACTTATTGTAAAGGATACTACCGACTACTGTTGTTCCTATATTTCCGAGTAGTCCGGGGCAGGCTGCACTGAACTGAATAAATAAAATAAAAGAAGGGGCGTTTGAACGACGCCCCTTCTTTTATGCATTTTGGTTCATTTATGAAGCAATGTAGCCGGTGATTCTGTACTGCGTACAGGGGCCGCTGCTGGTCTCTTTGACAAATTTGGTGCTGCTGCCCGGCTTGACACCGGTCAATTTGACCGTGCATACCCCGGTTGCCGTCTGGTTGGCGTCATAGAGGGTTATTTCCAGGGTTATATTATTGAACATTTCCTGGGAACTGCTCTTTACCGTACCGTAAATATTGCCGTGGCCGATACGCAGTTCAGTCAACTGATAAGAGTCAGCTGAAAATCGGCCGGGATCCAGAGCCGTCAAAACGGTAAGATCCGCCGGGAGAGTAGCATCTGCTGGAGCATTGGAGGCCTTATCCGTTTGGGGAGGAGCTTCGGTTGCCTGAGCAGGTGCGGTCTGAGTATTCGCCTGGGTTGATTCCGTCTTGGTGCCTGCGGCATTACCGGTCTGGGTAGTCTGAGCCGTAGTACTCGTTTGCGGCTTGCTCACCGCAGTGCTTGGCGGGGTTGTAGTGGTGGTCACCTTGCTGCCGGAAGGGCGTGACAATAAGACCACCAGGGTAGTAATCAAACCGGCCACCACCAGCAGGATGATAACGGCTGCTGCAATACTGGTCCGGTCCAGCTTCTTAATATCGCTTAATAATTCACTCATTTAGAAAATGCCCCCTTAAATATATAGACGTACAGTTTGGCCTGGCAGAGCCGCCCAACCGCAGTTTAGAACAAAAGCAGGAAATCCTCCATTTTCAACGCTATCATGTAATCTATCGAAAAAATTTAAGCTCTTCATAAGGGTTTTAATCAATTTCGCTTGAAAGCAGAATAAGTATTTCTTAAGAGGTGATGGGTTTATGTCGATTGAAACCGTCCGGTATATTAAAACAAGCGTCCGGGCCGTCGCTATTACTTTTGACGATGGACCCCATACCATTTATA
>JBDKUE010000194.1:0-6209 GCA_039679855.1 Syntrophomonas sp. | reverse complement strand
CACCGCTGGGTGGCCATTCAACCAGGGGATACGGTCATCATATCTGCAACCCCCATACCGGGCAATGAAAAGCTGGTAGCCAAGACGGTGGATCTTCTTTTCCGCCAGGGTGCTGAAGTGGTTTACGAAAAAGGCGTTGGGGTTCATGTGTCAGGCCATGCCGCCCAGGAGGAACTTAAGATACTGCTCAACCTGATCCGTCCCCGTTATTTTATACCTGTACACGGCGAATACCGCCATCTGATGAAGCATGCTAAATTAGCCGAAAGCCTCGGTATACCGCGATCGCGCATTTTTGTCACCGAGAACGGTCAGATGCTCGAAGTGGGTAAGAAGAAGGCCAGCATAGTCGGAAAGGTGACGGCAGGCAAGGTTTTGGTCGACGGTTTGGGTGTAGGCGATGTAGGCAATATTGTTTTGCGGGACCGCAAACAGCTGTCCCAGGACGGCATTATGATCGTAGTGGTCACCCTCAACAAAGAGGCGGGTGAAGTAGTCGCCGGCCCCGATATAGTAACCCGCGGATTTGTTTATGTCAGGGAATCTGAGAAGCTGATCGATGAGGCCAAGGAAAAGGTCAAAGATGCCCTGGATAACTGCACCAAGCGCGGCGTAACCGAATGGGCGGTGATCAAGGCCCATGTCAGGGACCGCCTCAGCAAATACCTGTATGACATGACCGGCCGTCGCCCGATGATCATGCCGATAATAATGGAAGTCTAGCTAAAAACCAATCGATGAAAAATTACTATAACTGCCGGGTGCCTTAAATGGTTCCCGGCAGTTTACATGTTAAGGTTTTCAATCTGTTTTATTAAAGGAGGCTTAAGGTATGATTTCCAGGTTTTTAGCCAAGCTAAGGATGAGCTAAATCATATGGAAGGGGTAAAAACGTTGACGGAGACTAATCCACAATCAGGCGATAATCAAGAACAAAAGGTAGAAACCATAAAGGAACTGGGTCAAATAGAGGTTCCATCATTTAAGAGCGACATCCACTGCCTTACTATAAGCGGGCAGGTTGAAGGACATATGGTTCTACCTCCCCAGAATAAAACCACCAAATATGAGCACCTGATGCCGCAGCTGGTAGCCATTGAGGAAAACCCCAACATCAAAGGGCTGCTGGTTCTTTTGAACACAGTCGGCGGCGATGTGGAAGCGGGATTGGCGCTGGCTGAGATGATTTCCAGCTTATCAAAACCAACCGTATCTATTGTACTGGGGGGAGGCCATTCCATAGGCTCGTCAATTGCAGTCAGCACTGATTACACATTTATAGCGCCTACCGCTACCATGACGATCCACCCCATCAGGCTTACCGGGCTTGTTATAGGAGTTCCCCAGACCTATGAATACCTGGACAAAATGCAGGATCGGGTGGTACGCTTCGTGATCGAACACTCCCGCATAACTGAACAACGCTTCAGGGAGTTGATGTTCAAAAACGGAGACCTGGCCAGGGACATCGGAACTGTTTTGGTGGGCAGGGATGCAGTGGATTGCGGCCTTATTGACGAAGTTGGCGGTGTCAAAGAGGCCTTAGGCAAGCTTCACAAAATGATATCCGGTGAAGGAGGGCTGGTGCAGTGATATTCTATTGGCCGGAAATGCAGACCTGGGATAATTCCTCCCAACCCGGTGAAAGGCGCTACTTCAAGCTGCCTTCAGGCGGGACCCTGGCAACGGAAGTTTGGGGCCAGGATCAACTCCGGGTGGTCGAGTTAATCAGCACCGATCCAGCCGATTATTTAAACAGCGTGATTGAACCGGGCCGCATCCTGGCGCTTAAACCGCAGGTTCAGAATGAGGATTAGCTTCTGCCGGCTCTGGTTGGGATTCTTGAGATGTTTCGGCTCCATTCAATAAAAAGTCCATTATTTCATCAGTCAGGTTGATGAGCACATGCCCGCGGTCGGGCAGCACTGTAATATCCGCCTGTGGCAACAGGCGCTCCAAACGGGTGGCCATTTTTTCACTGTGGTTAATAACATCTTTAAGACCGGTAAAGAGTTTTACAGGCATAGTCAAACGCTGCAAATCTTCGTCTGAGAACATTTCAATAGTCCCTATCCTCGGCCGGAAATTGGTCATTATCAGATTGATAAACTCCCGGGCTTTTTCGCCGATATCCTCTTCGCCTACAACCAGATTGTTTAAGATTTCAGCTCCCTTCTTACCCATCAGACTTAAAGGCACCGCCTTTGCTAAGAAAGACCATCTGGTGGGAACCAGTCCCGAGGGGGCTAAAAGCACCAGCTTGTCAACCCGTTCCGGCTGATAAACAGCGTATTTTAAAGCTATCCAGCCCCCGTAGGAGAGTCCTAAAATAGAAGCCTGCTCAAGATTAAGTTCATTTAAAACATCTTCCAGCCATTCAGCAAAGGCTGGACTTCTCCAACTGGGGCGATTGCGCGAACTCTTGCCCGGTTCTCCCGGAATGTCTACCAGATAGACGCGAAAGTGCTGGCAATACCGGGCAACATCTCCCATCCAGGCAGCTGAGTTGGAATTGGCGCCATGAAGCATTATCAGGGGGGGATTTAGAGGGTCGCCGCAGGCTATTACATGGGTGCGTCCGTGCCTGGTATTGGTTCTGCCGGAGTCGTAGGACACCGGCCATTGCTCCAGGAGCTGGTTATAGTAACCCATAACCAGTATTTCTCCAGGGGCTGTTTTATATATCGATTTCTTATTCATGGTCTTTCTTCCTTCCTTCAGGATCAGTTAGCCCGGACCTCCTCAGTCCGGAACGAAGCTGGCGTACCCAGGACAGCTCGTTTTGGTATACGGCAGACCAGTTTAGGGAAATCATCTGCCAGAGATATTTTTCCCGGTCGGTACGGGCCGGATTGGGGCTCCCCCGTTTTTCCCGCTCGGTGTGGATAAGCAGCTGCAACTCCAACTCTTCTTCATAGACGACCAAAAGCCTGTCCAATTCAATATCATCCAATTGATCAGCCCAGGCTAGCTGAATCAGAAAAGTGTTACGGAATTGTGGCAGTTCAGGTGGGCCTTTAAGCCATTCCCCCAATGTTGATCGCCCCAGTGCGGTAATGGTATATAGTTTACGGGCCGGATTGCTTTCCTGAAGCTGGATCTCACTTTCCACCAGTCCTTCCTGATGTAATTGTACCAGACTCCTATATATTTGATTATTATTGCCTGACCAGTACAATGATTGAGACTGGACAAATATCTTTTTTAAATCATATCCCGAAAAAGGTTTCCAGCTCAGAAACCCCAGGATGGCAAATTTTATATTCATACACTATCCCCCGTAAGTTTTATTTAACATATGTTAATATTGACATATTGATGGTTTAAATGCAAGATGGATGATTCTGGACAAATTCGGTAGTAAGCTGTGCTATAATGAATTGATGCCAGGTTCACTCCATCGGCGGTTTAATCATTTACCAGATTGCCGTCCCGATACAGGGACCAGCATAAAATAATTAGCATTGCTCAATTTATGTCTATATATGTAAACTTTTCCTTAGAAAAGGAAGAGAAATGACTGATCTTTTCCTTAAGAACGGGGGTTGAAGCTTAAAACCATGGCGAAAAAAAAGGAACCGGTCAGGAAAGTAAGGAGGAAAGTAAAAAAGGCAGAGCCTTCTGTGGAACAATCGGCCAAAACTAACCTTGGTCGAGAGGTGCTGTCAATTACCCTGTTTATGCTGGCCGTTTTTCTGTATGTGGGCCTGAGCAAATACCAGGGCAATCCTCAGGATGCTCAGTTTTTAGGCATTGTAGGAACATCCGCTCTGAGCCTTCTGCACACCCTGTTTGGAGTGGCTGGTTCATATGTTGTGGTTTTCTTTTTATTGATCTGGGCTATACACATAGGGTTGGAAAAGGAAATATGGTCTTCCCGAATGACTGGCGTGGTTGTTGCCGGTTTGACCTACCTGGTTGCCTTAAGCCTGTACAATATTCCCGGTGGCCTTACTGCCTGGGAAGCTGGTAAGGCGAGCATGGGGGGGGGCTACCTGGGCGGAGCCCTGGGCTATATTTTAAGCAAAATGCTCGGTGAAATAGGGTCTTTGATTGCGATAATACTGGCCTTCGTTCTATCTTTTATTGTGGTGGTCGGCAAGCCACCGGGCGAAATTGCCAGATGGATATACCGCCAGATACAGCATCTGAAAAACATGCTGCCGGAATCTCTGTTTTATTCGGAGACGCCCAGTGTGGAAGCGAGCGCTGCTGCTCCGGAGAATCCTTTGATAATTGAAGGGGACAGTTCCCGGAATACCCTTATTGATTATGTTCCCCCCATGACCAGGGAAAGCGCCCAGACCGTACCTCTGGTTCTGGACTATACCAGCCCCAGGCCAGAGCCGGAATTGAAGACCGATATAAGGCCTGTTCCCAGGGAGCCTGGTCCTTACGAAAAACCTCCGATTGAATTGTTAAGCAATACCCGAAGCGAAAAAAGCATTGATAAAAAAAACATCCGGGAAAGCATTTCCATACTTGAAGATACCTTTGCCAGTTTTGGCATTGGGGTCAAGGTGAATCAGGTTAGCTGCGGGCCGGCCGTCACCCGCTACGAATTGACCCCGGCCTCCGGGGTTAAAGTGAGCAGGATCTTGGCCCTGGCTGATGACCTTCAATTAAACCTGGCTGCTCCGGGTATTCGCCTGGAAGCACCCATACCGGGAAAGGCCGCGGTAGGAATTGAGGTGCCGAACAGCAAGACGTTGAGTGTTGGCTTGCGTCAGTTGTTGACCTCTCCGGTTTTTAACAAGAGCAAAAGCCCGTTGACCTTCGCACTGGGCGAGGATATAACCGGTAATCCGGTGGCGGCCCATTTGAGTGAACTGCCTCATTTGTTAATTGCTGGTTCCACTGGATCGGGAAAAAGTGTATGCTTGAATTGTATTATAATGAGTTTTCTTTTTAATGCCTCCCCCGAAGAGCTGAAAGTTGTATTTATCGATCCCAAAATGGTCGAATTAACCGTCTATAACGGCATTCCTCATTTGCTGACCCCGGTGGTTACCAACAGCAAAAAGGCTGCTCAGATCCTGAAATGGATGGTTAACGAGATGGAGAAGCGCTACCGTTTATTTTCGGAAAAGGGCGTACGCGATATTCACCGGTACAACCAGGTAGTGAAAGAGAAGCTTCCTTTTATAGTAATTGTCATTGATGAACTAGCCGACCTGATGATGGTGGCACCGGTGGAAGTCGAGGATTCCATCTGCCGGTTGGCGCAGATGGCCCGAGCAGCTGGAATGCATCTGATTGTGGCCACCCAGCGACCGTCAGTAGATGTGGTCACCGGTATTATTAAAGCCAATATACCATCCAGAATTGCTTTTGCTGTTTCGTCTCAGGCCGATTCGCGCACCATCCTTGATATGGGTGGGGCGGAAAAGCTTTTAGGAAAAGGAGACATGCTTTTCTTCCCGGTGGGGGCGGTCAAGCCTTATCGGGTTCAAGGGGCCTACGTTTCCGATGCCGAGATTGAAAATACGGTCAAGTTTATTCATGAGCAGTCGGGTGAAATCGTCGAAGAGGACGCCTTCCAGGATATGGAGCCGGCCATGGAAGAAATGGATGAAGGTGATGATCTTTTCTGGGATGCGGTCAAGGTTTTTGTAGAAACAAGGAAAGCTTCGGCATCGCTGCTGCAGAGAAGGTTGCGGGTCGGTTACGCCCGGGCGGCGCGCCTGGTTGATCTCATGGAAGATCGGGGTATTGTATCGCCACTTGATAATAATAAGAAAAGAGAAATTCTTATTGACAGTGAACAGTTGGAAAAGCTTTTGGAGCGCAACCGCTTGCTGTAAAGGAATAAACTACGCAGGAGTATTACTATGAGGTTGACCTCACGGGAAAAAGAAATACTTGATTTTGTTAAAAAGCATCCCATGATAGCGCAGGATGATTTAGCCCGGCATTTTGGAATTACCAGGTCCTCCGCCGCCGTTCATATTTCCAACCTCATGAAAAAAGGGGCCATTATGGGCAAGGGCTATGTGGTCAACGAACAGGTGTCGATAGTCATAATTGGCCGCATCTTTTTACAGATCAACGTTGCTCAGAGTGAAGCGACCAGTGCAATTGATTTGCAGTACACTGGATTTGCCCTGGAAAGCTGCAAGGCTTTAAACGGTTTGGGGTTGAATCTAAAGGTTATCAGTGTGGTGGGAAATGACGACCTGGCCCTGACCCTGATTGATGAAATACAAAAA
>JBDKUE010000100.1:0-23597 GCA_039679855.1 Syntrophomonas sp. | reverse complement strand
TCTATTATGAAGTTAATTTTTGGGAAGGTATTCTCCCCTGCCTGTAGAAGCTTTTAAGGTGTTCCACCATTGAAGGAGGGGAGACAGTGGATATAGATAAGAAGCAGGTTAGAGACACCCTGGTGGTAAGGTTGGCCGGTGAACTGGATATGATGGTGACCGACCGGTTGAGACAGGAGTTGGACGAGACCATTGACCGGGGGAAGGTAAGGGTGCTTATAATCGACCTTGAAAGGGTGAGCTTTATAGACAGTTCCGGTTTAGGAGTGCTGATAGGGCGCTACAAGAAAATGGCGGCTTTAAATGGACGTATGTTCATCGTCGGAGCCAAGACTTCAGTCGAAAAGATCCTTTGTTTTTCCGGGGTTAACAAATTGATACCTTTATATAAGAGTGAACGCGAGATTATCAGCAATTAGAGGGAGGTGAAGCCAGCCACGGGCTGGACGATAATGAGCGTAAAAAACTACGTCCAATTTGAATTTCCCAGCAAACCTGAAAACGTTTCTTTTAGCCGTTCCTGTGTGGGGGCTTTTGCCACCCAGCTGGAGTGCACCCTGGAAGACATAGAAGAGATAAAACTGGTTGTATCCGAGGCGGTATCCAATAGCATAATCCACGGTTATGACAACCGCCTCAACGAAAAAATTCGCGTAATCGTTTCCATCATGGATGAAGGCACCCTGGAGATAGTAGTGCAGGATTTCGGTAAAGGCATACAGAATTTGGATCAAGCCATGGAACCGGCATTTTCCAGCGACCCGGCCAGAATGGGTATGGGATTTACGTTCATGAAATCGTTTACCGATGAACTGGATGTGGTCACTGCGCCCGGTGAGGGGACTTGCATCTGTCTCCGGCGCACCTTTAGCAGGCCGGATGAGGATGATTTCCCTGAAGGAGGCTAAGATATGACTTCAGGGAATCTTTATAAGGAGAACGAAAACCTTTTATTGAGAGCCCAGGACGGAGACGAGGAAGCCCGTGCCCAACTCTACGAGGCCAATGTGGGGCTGATTTATATGGTTCTGGAGCGTTTCAAAAACTCTTCCTATGAGTATGAAGACCTTTATCAGGTTGCTTCGATTGGACTCATTAAAGCGATCGATAAATTTGATCATTCCTATAATGTGCGCTTTTCAACCTACGCGGTGCCGATGATTATCGGGGAGGTGAAAAAGTTCCTGCGCGATGACGGAATAGTCAAGGTGCAGCGGGGCATCAAAGAGGTGTACCACCGGATCCGCTGGGCTCAAGACAAATTAAGGGGGGATCTGGGCCGCGAGCCCAGTGTAAACGAAATTGCCAGCGTCCTCGACATCGACAAAGAGGAAATAGTCGTGGCCATGGAAGCCTGTCAGACCCCGGCTTATATCCACGATGTGTTTCCCGGGGACGAACGGGAACCCCTTTCCCTAATCGATGTTTTGGGAAGTGAAGAGAGCAGCAAGGCCATACTGGACCATGTCGCCCTGCGAGAGGCCATGGCCAAACTTGATCACCGCGAGCAGACGGTTATCATCCGCCGCTTCTTTAAAGATGACACCCAGTCGAACATTGCCCATGATCTGGGTGTATCCCAGGTGCAGGTATCGCGCATCGAAAAGGCAGCTCTTTTAAAACTGCGCGGAGCTATGGAATAATAAAATGACATGTAATTAATATCAAGATAAAGAAGGAGAGCACCGGCTCTCCTTGTTCTTTTTGCAGAGTAAATTATCCGGAAATAATGTTTGACGAACGCATAAAGCCGGACTGCTCTATCCACACTAAAAACGAAAATGTAAAGGAGGTTTGCCCTGTGCAGGTTAGAGTAGCTGAGTTTGTAGGAGAATCAACAGTCAGCTGGCAGGACGCCATTGAGAGAGCGGTTAGGGATGCATCGCGGGAATACAAGAATATTACCGGGGTGGAGGTCTACAACTGGACGGCTGACTGCAAGGATGATCGCATACTGGAGTATAAGGCCAATATTAAAATTGCCTATGTAGGATAAACAGAAAAGTGCAAAAACCCGGTCAAGGCACCGGGTTTTTACTTTTAGATCAACGGGTCCCAAAAAGCAGAATTGGAACGGTGCCGGAAAATGGATAGGAGGCGCCATGGAAAGCCACCAGGCTATCTCTGAATTCATCGCCCTTGATCATGAACCCGTAGTTGGGGACCGCATCTTCAAGCCATTCCTGGACTTGCTGCGACAGATCCAGAAACATATATCCCTGCCAGCCAGCCGGAATTACAAAATCCAGCCGCGTAGCCGCATGGCAGGCCGGCTGGTATTTCCAGCAAACTGCAGTTGGGTGCCAGGGTTCTACCACTTTGTAAAGTGAGCATTTGGCAGCCCCTGAAGCTATTTCGTTGCGGTGGACAAAGAGGCGTAAAAAAGCGGGTCGGGGAGGGCCGCCTTTTCGCCAGACGAACTTCCCGTTAAGGTCGAAGGTCATAAAAATCCTGTAGGCATCTCCTTCTCCCTTAAAACGGCTCATATATAAGGTTCCCTGATCGCCGTGGGGAAAACTCTGCGTGCTGTAATGTTGGGAAATATGGGCTTCCTGATCGAGTTTAAACATATTCCAGGGCAAGAACACTTCGTCTCCTTTCTTCAAGAGATTCTTCCTCCGGCACATCCAGGCGCCCCCATTCACGGTTTTGATTGCGCTGTATCTTTCCTTTTCTACTTCTATATAATCTAGCGTTATAGAGCGTTTCCGGCCCGCCGCCATGATCTTTATCATGACGGTGATGGAATAAATGAATGGTTAAGGCTTGAGTGAGGTATATATTGCTACCATTAAAAAGCAGGCGGTCCATTAAATCCTCATCATCGTAGGCAGATCCGATCATATCTTCATCATAGCCACCGATATTTAAGAATTGCTGGCGGTCCATGGCCATGAGAAAGGGGAGGCGGGTATTTAGCCGGGGATAGAGCGAAAAGTATGAATTCCAATCAAAATATCCCCCGCTTTTTTCTAAATAGGCCAGGAAACTGCCGTCGTCATCCATACCGATGCTGGTGGTCAACAGTTTGGCATCGTACTGAACTGGTTTAACAAGGTGGGCTATAGTCTGGTTCAAGTGAAACATCTCGGCACAGGATATTATTAAAATTTCCCCCCTGGCCAGACGTGCCCCGATATTTAACGCGAATCCGGGAACCCGGTAAACCATGCGTCCAGGCTGGTTTCGCTGCCCGGTAAATAAATAACGGATGTTTAACTGGTTTTCGTACTGACGGCAGAACTGTTCGCTTTCATCGGGCAGCCCGTCATTTAACACTATAGTTTCAAAACTAAAGGGTATCTGTTGCCTGGACAGTGAAGCGAGATTCCATTTCAGCAGATGGGAACTGAGATATGAAGTGATCAGCAGAGATGCTTTTATCAAAGAATTAGTCCTCCGTTTAAGTATGACTGTTTATTTTAGACTATTCAAACCAACCGGGATGGTGCTATTTTGTCTCTCTTTTTCCAAGCCGCCGCCCGGCTCATAATTTCAGGATGGTACTTGTGGAAGGAATACTAATCGCATAAACCAGATGAGATTTAAGCAGAATAAAATAGTACTCTGCTAACCCTAATTCTATATATTAACGTTGGTTAAATTTCTGCATGACTGCGTTAGTCGTCAATCGCAATACGTCCAGTATTACTCACTTGACGCCCACTGACGGGCTAATACGGCGGTGCCAGGACGGCAAGGAGCCGTGAGACGCCCACTGACGGGATAATGCGGCGATGGCAGGACGCCAAGGAGCCGCCCGCCTTGCCCTGCAAAAATTTATCTCGACGATTAATATACAGAATTAGGGTTAACAGAGTACAAGTAGAAGTGGGCAAAAGGAGGGCTTTGCAGTGGGCGCATCCGAGAAACTGCATAAGATTGAAGTTCAGGAATATGAACAACTGGTTCAAACCGTCAAGCCCAAACCGGCGGTTTTTAAAAACTGCATCTGGGCGTTTACGGTGGGAGGAGCCATTTGCGTCCTGGGGCAGATTATTGCCAACTATGCCATGAGCAAAGGCATGGGCAAAACCGATGCCTCAACCACCACCTCCATTATAATGATTTTCCTGGGGGCTTTTTTAACCGGATTGGGCGTTTATGATGAAATCGGACAGCGGGCCGGGGCCGGTTCTATTGTGCCCATAACCGGATTCGCCAATTCGATTGTTGCTCCGGCCATGGAGTTCAAGCGGGAAGGTTATGTCTTTGGAGTGGGAGCGAGAATGTTCAGTGTTGCCGGGCCTACTCTATTGTTCGGCTTTGTCGCCGCGGTTTTGATAGGACTTATAAAAATTCTGGTAAAAGGTTAAGGAGGTGGACAGGTGGAGGCAGCTAAAAAGAGGGGGTTGCAGAGCGTAGCCTTCGAAAACCCGCCAGTTCTCACTTCCTGGGCGGCGGTGGTGGGCCCCAAAGAGGGACAGGGACCGTGGGCGAAGGACTTCGATTGGATCTTTGATGATTATTCAATTGGCGAGAAGACCTGGGAAAAAGCGGAAAGCAAAATGCTTCGAGAAACGATCAAGCTGGCTATAAGCAAAGGCAACTACCAGACTCAGGATATAGAGTTAATGCTGGCCGGGGATTTGCTGAACCAGATTGTATCAACCAGTTTTGCCGCCCGGGACATAGGAATTCCCTTGTTGGGGCTTTACGGGGCCTGTTCTACCATGGCGGAATCCCTGGCGGTTGCGGCTATGCTGGTCGACGGCGGGTTTTTCAGCCGGGTCAGCGCTTCGGCCTGCAGTCATCACCATACCGCAGAACGTCAGTTTCGGTTTCCCACCGAACAGGGTGTACAGAAAATGCCCAGCTCCCAGTGGACGGCCACTGCGGCTGGTACGGCGGTTTTGGAGCGGTTGGGCAGCGGCCCCCGGATTACCTGCGCCACCCTGGGCCGGGTCATTGACCTGGGGCAAAACGATGCAGCGGATATGGGCAGTGCCATGGCTCCGGCAGCGGTTAATACCATTAAGACTCATTTTCAGGACCTTAAGCGTCCCACCGACTATTATGATCTGATAGTCACCGGCGACCTGGGTAAAGTGGGGATGGCTCTGGCCCAGCAGCTTTTCGTCAAAGAGGGGATTGTGCCCCAACCCAACTACAGCGACTGCGGTGTTTTGCTCTATGACGACAGCCAGGGAGTTGATGCAGGTGCGAGTGGGTGCGGGTGTTCAGCCTCTATGCTGTGCGGGCCCCTGTTGAAAAAAATGGTGGAAGGCAAATTGAATCGAATTCTCCTGGTGGCTACCGGAGCACTGATGAGTCCAACCACCCAGTTTCAGGGTGAGACTATTCCAGCCATTGCTCACGCGGTGGCCATAGAAAACCAATAGTTATTAAAGACTACTAATAAGGGAGCAGTGATAATGGTTCCACTTTACATGGCGTTCCTGGTGGGCGGAGCCCTGTGCCTGATCGGTCAATTGATCATGGATTTGACCAAACCGAGTATAACTCCTGGACACATATTGATCGGTTATATAACCGGGGGAGCAATATTAAGCGGGCTGGGGCTCTATCAGCCACTGGTTCAAATCGGTGGGGCCGGGGCGACCGTCCCTTTGTCTGGATTTGGCCATTTACTGACCCAGGGCACCTTGAAAGCTGTAGAACAGAAGGGAATTCTGGGGGCTTTTAGCGGCGGAGTGGAAGCAGCCGCCGGCGGTATCGTAGCGGCTGTAGTATTCGGCTACGTAATGGCGGTTATATTCAATCCCAAAGGATAGGAAAGACTGGCCGCGATGCCCTGGCATCCTAGTACTCTGTTAACCCTAAAAGTTTAATTACCACCGGCCAAATTTCCACAGGGCTTCGTTGTCGTCAATCGCAATACGTCCAGTATTACTCATTTCTGACGCCCACGGACGGGCTAATGCGGCGGTGCCAGGACGGCAAGGAGCCGCGAGACGCCCACGGACGGGCTAATGCGGCGGTGCCAGGACGGCAAGGAGCCGCGAGACGCCCACGGACGGGCTAATGCGGCGACGCTCATGGACGAACTAGTGCGGCGGTGGCAGGACGCCAAGGAGCCGCCGCCCTGCCGCCTCTCCCTGCGGAGATTTTTCTCGCTGGATAATTTAAACTTTTAGGGTTAACAGAGTACTAGGGTCCCTTCTGCTTCATTGTAACGTTTAAAACCTGCCAATTTGGTCCACAATTATCATGTCAGGAGGTTAAGCGGCATGAAGAGAATCGGAATACCCCATGGCCTTTTTTATTTTTACTATTACCCGTTGTGGAAGACGTTTTTTGAGGATCTGGGCTGGGAAGTGGTGACTTCCTCCCCCAGCAGCCGTCTCATTATTGAACTGGGCATTGATACGGCGGTTGACGAAGCCTGTTTCCCCATAAAGGTTTATATGGGCCATGTCCGGGAATTATGCCGCTGCCGTCTGGACTATCTCTTTGTACCGCGCCTGGTTAGTGTTGAAGAACGAAGCTTTATTTGTCCCAAATTTATGGGCATCCCGGATATGGTGAGGGCCCTTATAGAAGAAACTCCCCCCCTTATAGATATCGTGGTTGATATGAGCACAAACCGCAAGGATTTTCAAAAAGAGATGAAAAGACTGGGCCGGCTGCTTTCAGTTAAGCGCCAGGAATGGGAGCGGGCCTACCAGCACGGCCTGCAGGAATTGGAGTTCTGCCGGGCCCTGGCCCGCGAAGGCTACACCATGTTCGAGGCCATAAAAATATGGGAGGGACAGCCGGCACCGGCTATGCCCGAAGCCGATCTAAATGTCGGTCTTTTGGGTCATGGCTATGCCATCTACGATCCGGGCATCAGCATGGATATGATAAACCGGCTGCGCCGAATGGGCTGTAGAGTATTGCTGCCGGAGAGATTGGAGCGCAAAGCGGTTGAGGAACAGGCGTCTACGGTTCCCAAAAGGGTTTTCTGGACTTTGGGCCGCTCCATGTTGGGGAGCGCCCTGCATCTCGATCAAAGAGACGATGTGGACGGTATAATATATGTTGCCTGTTTTGCCTGCGGTCCGGATTCTATAATCGGCGAAATAATTGAGCGAAAGATAAAAAACAAACCCTTTATGTTTCTGACCATAGACGAACACACCGGGGAAGCGGGTATGCTGACCCGCCTGGAGGCCTTCTGTGACATGCTGCGGCGAAGGAGGATGCGTGCCAGTGATTGCGACCTTTCCTCACATGGGTAATATGCATATAGCTATAAAAGAACTGTTCCGGGGGCTCAAACTGGATATGGTGCCGCCGCCGCCGGTGAGCAAACGCACTCTGGAACTGGGCGTGAAATACTCGCCGGAGTTTGCCTGCCTGCCCTTGAAGATAAATGTAGGCAATTTTATTGAGGCTATGGAAAAAGGAGCCGACACGGTAGTGATGGGCGGAGGCTGGGGACCCTGCCGTTTCGGCTATTTCGCCCAGGTAGAAAGGGAGATACTTAAGGACTTGGGATTCAATTTTACCATGGTGGTTTTGGAAGCTCCCGATTCAAGGCTGTCCGACCTGCTTCAGCAGATCAAGGCCCTGGGCGAAAACGTCAGCATTAGTCAGGCTTATAAGGCTTTGAAGTTTGCCTGGGACAAGTTAAAAGCGGTGGAAGTATTGGAGAAGGCCTTGGAGTTTTGCCTTCCCCGGGCAGTGGATAAAGACCTGGTGGAAAAGTATTATGAACAGGGTTTGCAGACCATTGATAATCTTCATAATCGCAAAGAACTGGCGGGTGTGACCATTGAAGTCGATCGGGCAATACGCAGCGTGGCCAGGAGCGAAGATGCGGTTTTAAAAATCGGATTAGTGGGAGAAATCTACACCATTCTAGAGCCCAGCATCAACTGTCACATTGCCCGTCATCTGGGTAGGATTAATGCCGAAGTTAGCAGGTCGATATATCTGACTGATTGGGTAAATGATCATATTTTGGGGGGCTGGGTTAAAAGGTCCAATCATCGTTACATTCTACAAGCTTCCCGACCTTATCTCAATTACGCGGTGGGAGGACACGGCCGTGAAACGGTGGGTAATAGTGTTGATTTCGCCCGCCGCGGCTATGACGGAATAATACAGATCGGACCCCTGACCTGCATGCCGGAAATTGTGGCCCAATCCGTGCTGGGAAGAGTCAGCCGTGAACTGCAGGTTCCTTGCATGACCATGTATTTTGATGAGCATTCAGGTACAGCCGGTGTATATACCCGTTTGGAAGCCTTTGTCGATATGCTGGTGCGCCGCAAGCGCCTGGCCGGTGGTGCAGCACCGGTCGATTCCTGCCCGGGGTGGGTCGGCTGACGCAGAGGTTATTATGAAGATTATGAAAGGGTGGGCATTTTGGCTTACTATCTTGGGGTAGACATAGGCTCGGTGAGCAGCAATTTTGTCCTGCTGGACCGCCGGGGGGAACTGGTTGATAAACTATACCTGCGCACTCAGGGTAATCCAGTTAAGGCAATCCAGGAGGGCTTTGGCAGGATTGTAGAATCAGCCGGCGGCGGACGGGTGATGGGAGTTGGGACAACCGGCAGCGGCAGGCATCTGGCTGAGGTAATGCTGGGGGCCGATGTGGTAAAAAACGAGATCACCGCTCATGGCGTAGCGGCTTCCCATTCCTTTCCCCAGGTTCGCACCATCATTGAAATCGGCGGCCAGGATTCCAAACTGATCCTGATGCAGGATGGGATAGTGGTGGACTTTGCCATGAATACGGTCTGCGCGGCTGGCACCGGTTCTTTTTTGGATCAGCAAGCCGCCCGCTTAAATATTGCCATTGAAGACTTTGGGGGAAGGGCGGTAGAGGCCCGGCAGCCGGTTAGAATCGCCGGGCGCTGCGGTGTGTTTGCCGAATCGGATATGATCCACAAGCAGCAGATGGGTTATCCGGTGGAAGAAATCTTAATGGGGCTTTGTGAAGCCCTGGTGAGAAACTATCTAAACAATGTCGGTAAGGGGAAGAAGATAAACTCTCCGATCGTTTTTCAGGGAGGGGTGGCTGCCAATGCCGGTCTGAAAACCGCTTTTCAAAAGGTCCTGCAGCTTCCCATCAACATCCCCGACCATTACGAAGTAATGGGGGCAATTGGAGCGGCCCTGCTGGCCCGTGAACAAAAGCAATACAAGAACAGCCCCAGCCTCTTCAGGGGAGCCGATTTTGTCCTGGGAGAGGATTTCTCTTCGCGAAGCTACGAATGTTCCGGCTGCCCCAACATGTGTGAGGTGGTATGCATAAGGCGGGGTAGGACCCCCCTGGCCTACTGGGGCGACCGCTGCAAAAAGTGGGAGAGCACCTTAAACGCCAGTTAAGCGAGTTTGGGGACGGTTCTTCAACTCATTTTGCTCCAGGTTAACGGAAAGCCCAGCCAGGCGAAAATGAGTTGAAGAACCGCCCCAAACTCATTTCCCCCCAGCTCACTCTGACTCATTATTTTGCTTGTTGTTCGAGGGCAACTGCTATATAATGCTAGTTAACAAACTGCATAAGGACACTAGGGGGGCCCCTGCTGCGGGGCTGAGATAGAGGTGCAAGCCTCTGACCCTTTAAACCTGATCTGGATCATACCAGCGTAGGGAAGTGCTGAACCTTGAAATATAAAGGTGAACCATTATTCTGCTGGTTCACCTTTTTGACATGGGAGGAAAAATAATGCGCTGTGTCCTGACTATAGCCGGATTTGATCCCTGCGGGGGGGCGGGTCTGCAAGCGGATCTAAAAACCATAAGCGCACTGGGGGCCTACGCGCTCACCGCGGTTACCGCCATAACCGCCCAGAATACCAGGAAAATCCGGAGAGTGCAGTATATTGAGCCGCAGATACTGGAAGCGCAGCTGGCGGAATTGGAAGCGGACCTGCCTGTAGATGCTGTAAAAATAGGCATGCTGGGAAATGAGAAAATAGTGCACAGCGTGATTTCATTTTTGCAGCGGGTTGGGGAAAAAAGTCCCCGGCTGCCGGTCGTTCTCGATCCGCTAATGGAATCCAGCAGCGGCTGCACGCTTCTTGAACGGGAAGCAAGGGAAGGTCTAATAGCCGGTCTTTTTCCTCTGGCGACAGTGCTTACCCCCAATATACCGGAAGCGGAAATTATTCTGGGTAGAATCATCAAAAGTCAGAAGGATATGGAAAAAGCCTGTCTGGAACTTACCCGTTTGGGGCCCGCCTGGGTGGTTTTAAAGGGAGGCCACCATGAGGGCAACCCGGTGGATATTTTGGGCCACGATGGGGAAATCCGGGTTTATCCCGGCGAAAAGATCCCCGGGTCCGGATATCACGGAACGGGATGTACTTTTGCTTCTGCTCTGGCCGTCTTTTTGGCCCGGGGAGTTCCGGTTCCAGAAGCTGTTGCAGAGGCCAAACGTTATGTGGAAGGTGCCATAAAGTCGGCCTGTATACTCGGTCAGGGGGCGGCCTTGCTCAACCATTTTCATTTAAAGGGATAGTAAAGAAAGGGGAGAAGGAGAATGATCTACCAGGCTGCAGAGCTGTGGGAAAAACTAAAGGTCAAAAGACCACTCGTTCACTGTATTACCAATTATGTAACCATAAACGACGTGGCCAATATCCTCCTGGCTGCCGGCGCATCACCGGCAATGGTAGAACACGAGCAGGACGCAGGCGGATTTGCCCGCCTGGCTGGTGCCGTATATCTGAATGTGGGTTCTTTGACCCAGGCTCAGGAACTGGCCATAGATGGCGCGGTTTCAGCCGCCCGCGAAGAGGGCATACCTCTGGTGCTTGATCCGGTGGCGTGCGGGGTTATCATGTCCTACCGAAGGACCTGCCAGATGATTATGGAATCAAAAGCCCTTTCGATCGTGAAAGGAAATCAAGCCGAAATAAAAAGCCTGGCTGGCTTTGATGCCAAGGTGTGCGGTGTGGACTCTCTGGATAAAGGCGAAGGGGTTGAAGCTGCCTGCCAGTCCCTATACAAAAGCTACCGGTCAGTGGTGGTGGCCAGTGGGGCACAGGATCTCGTGGTTGGAGAGAGAACGGCTCGTATTTCCAACGGCACACCTCTTTTTCAGGCCATTACCGGGGCGGGATGTATGCTGGGGGCAGTGATAGCGGCCTGCCTGGCGGCCTCTCCTGATGATCCCTGGATGGCCGGCCTAACAGGCACCCTGGCTTTCAATATCGCCGGGGAAAAGGCGGCAGTGCAGAGCAGCGGCCCGGGCAGTTTCAGAATCAACTTGATGGATAAGTTATATAGCCTTAAGGGGCGGGATATTGTTAAAGAAGGGCTTCTTATATGCTGAAAATAGACTATACCCTTTATTTAGTAACCGACCGGCGCTTTCTAAGGGGCCGTTCCCTGATAGATGAAGTGCTAAAGTCGGTTAGAGGCGGGGTCTCTATGGTCCAGCTCCGGGAAAAGGAGGCTGGCAGCCGGGAATTCTATCAAGTGGCTTTAAGCCTCAAGACTGCCTTGCAGGAAAGCGGCGTACCCTTGATCATCAATGACCGGCTCGACATAGCCATGGCAGTTGATGCCGATGGACTGCATATCGGGCAGGAAGACCTGCCCTTATCTGAAGTCATCAGGCTGTGGGGGAAAGAAAAGATTATCGGTTTATCGGTAAGCAGCCTGGAAGAAGCTCGCGAAGGGGAAAAGGGCGGCGCCGGCTACCTGGGGTTGGGCCCTGTCTACGCCACTGCCACCAAAACCGATGCGGCTGATCCAACCGGGCTAATGCTGCTCAGCGAGGTAAAAAGCAGCGTAAATATTCCAGTCGTGGCCATTGGCGGGATTGATATGAGCAATTTGGCGGCAGTGCGGGACAACGGGGCCGACGGCGCCGCCGTGGTATCCTGCCTTATGGACGCTCCAGATATTGAAAAATCGGCACGAGAGATGGTGGAGTTATGGAAAAACCGCTGGTGATATTTTTGGATTTTGACGGCACCGTAGCCTACCGTGATGTAGGCTATCATATGGTGAAGCGTTTCGCATCCGAAGGCTGGGAAGAGATAAACCTGATGTGGGAAGAGGGGGCTTTAAGCACCGCCCAGTGCGCCCAGAAGACCCTGGATATTATGAAGGTCAGCCCGGCAGAACTGGAGGAGTTTTTTCTGGAGCAGGAGCTCGACCCCGGTTTTGAATCATTCCTGGAATGGATATCCGCACGGCCAGCGTCAATTTACATAGTCAGCGACGGCTATGACAACTACATTGAGCCGATCTTAAAAAAACACGGATTGAGCATACCCTATTACGCCAACCATCTTGACTATAACGGCGGTTGGATATTTACCTCCTTCCATTCCAATCCCGAGTGCGGAAAGTGCGGCACCTGTAAGAGCAGCATTGTAAAAGAGCTTACACCACCCGGTGCAGTCAGCATTTATATAGGTGATGGATATTCGGACCGCTGCGCCGGGAGCTGTGATATCGTACTGGCCAAAGACGCCCTGGCCGGACACTGCCAGGAGAATAACATTGCCTTTCATCCTTTCCAGGACTTTCATGACGTAATCAAAATACTGAACATAGTAATCGAACAGGGGGAGAAGAAAAGTGGAGCATAGCTACAAGACTCAAAAGGAAGCAGCCCGCCGGGGCTTTATTACCGGGGAGATGAAAAGAGCGGCGGAAAGGGAGAACATAGAAGCGGCTGTTTTAGCAGAGGGAATTGCCGAAGGCAGCATAGTACTGCCCGCCAACCAGGGGCATAAAAGCCTTGACCCCTGGGCTATTGGAAAAGGGCTACGCACCAAAATCAATGTGAATCTAGGTGTATCAGGCGCCTGCCTGGACTGGCAAAGGGAATGGCTCAAAGCCCGGACCGCCTGGTCAATGCAGGCGGAAGCCATTATGGACTTGAGCTGTGGAGAAGCGGCTGGGGATTTCCGGAGGAAGCTCACCGCCGAATCTCCCGCTATGATAGGCACGGTTCCGGTGTACGAACTGGCCGATACCTGCGCTTCCTGGCTGGATTTAAAAGCCGGGGACTTTTTAGAGGTTGTAGAAAGCCAGGCCAAAGACGGGGTGGATTTTATGACCATCCACGCCGGATTGATCAGAGCCGTTGCCGAAAGACTGAAAAACCGTGAGCGACTGACCAACATCGTTTCCCGGGGGGGATCGCTGCTCTTTGCTTGGATGGCTGCCAATGGCAAGGAAAACCCGTTTTACGAGCATTTTGATGAGCTGCTGGAAATCTGCCGTGCCTATGACGTCACCTTGAGCCTGGGAGACGCCTGTCGCCCCGGCTCCATTCACGATGCCAGCGATGCCTGCCAAATTGAAGAATTGATCATCCTGGGTGAGTTGACCTTGAGGGCCTGGGAAAGAGATGTGCAGGTCATGATTGAAGGGCCCGGGCATATGCCTGTTCAAGAGATAGCGGCCAATATGATCCTGCAAAAGAAACTGTGCCATGGAGCCCCATTTTATGTCCTCGGTCCTTTGGTGACCGATGTCGCTCCGGGGTATGACCACATAACCTCGGCCATAGGAGGAGCCATTGCCGCCGCTTCCGGTGCTGATTTTCTCTGCTATGTTACCCCGGCTGAGCATTTGCGCCTGCCTACCCTGGATGACATGCGGGAAGGGATAATAGCGGCCCGGATCGCAGCCCATGCGGGAGATTTGGCCAAGGGCGTACAAGGGGCTTATACATGGGACTATGATATGAGCCGGGCTAGGAAGAACCTGGACTGGGAAGCCATGTTTACCCTGGCCATTGACCCGGAAAAGGCCCGGCGCTACCGCGAGGAATCCAGCCCACCCGACCAGGAAACCTGCACCATGTGCGGCGACCTGTGCGCGGTAAAGAACATGCGGGAGTGGATGGATAAACAGGTCTTGTAATATTTAATCCGAGGCCTCTTCCTCCAGAATGGCCAGTATTTCTTCCTTGATTTCAGACTCGGGGCGGTTTTGCCCGGCTATGCTTATTTCCAGGCGAATGCGGGCCGGGCGGGCGGTAAATACATAGATGCGATCAGCCAGCAGCAGGGCCTCCTCAATATCATGGGTTACGAACAGGATAGAAGAACCGAATTGTTTATGCAGTTCCTTTAACCAGATCTGCATTTTGCGGCGAGTAATGGCATCCAGTGATGCGAAGGGCTCGTCCAGAAGCAGGATTTCCCGAGAAAAGAGATAAGTGCGCAGGAGGGCAGCCCGCTGTCGCATTCCACCGGACAGCTGCCGGGGATAGTAGGATTCGAATCCTCCCAGTCCATAATCGGCGGTGTACCGAGCGGCTTCAGCCCGGGCTGCTTGCTTGCTTTTACCCTGAAGCAAGAGGGGAAGGCAGATGTTGTCCAGGACGCTGCACGATGGCAGCAGCAGATCCTTTTGCTGCATGTAACCCACCAGTCCGGTGCGCCCCGTACTATCTACATCGTTAATGAATATTCGTCCCCGGTCAGGTGTAATCAATCCCGCCATTATATGCAGAAGGGTGCTTTTACCGCAGCCGCTGGGGCCCAGGACCACGACCAGCTCATTGCGGGCAACCGTCATGGATACTCCATCCAGTGTATGCAGCCCATCCAGAGTTTTACTCAAATTTTCCACCAGGATTCTGCCCACCTTATCTCCTCCTTAAATGAGCAATAATCAACTAGCAACTTGCTTTTCGGCCGGAGTGGGACGCACCGAGCCGCGGGCCAGTGAGGCAAAAACGCCCAAAATACACAGAACGGTAAACACCCGGAAAGATGTATGCATACTGGACAGAACAGCCGGCGCATTGGAGGCGTCGAAGGATGCATGTCCAATGTAAATGGCGATGACCATGGTGACAATGGCCATGCTCGAAGCCTGCCCAACCAGGCGCATGGTGCCCAGGGTGGATGAGGCTATTCCATAGAAACGGGGTTGAACTGAACTCATTACCGCATTGGTATTGGGGGAGGAGAACAGGGCAAAGCCCAAACCACTTAACACCTGGAGGGCCATAATAAGACCTATATGGGTATTTGCGGAAACGAAGGCCAGGCCGAAAAGGCCCAGAGTGCTCAAGCCCATGCCCAGTGATGCCACCAGGCGGGGCTCGATACGGTCGGATAGGGAGCCGGACAGGGGAGAAAAGACGGCCATAATTACCGGCTGCACCAGGAGTATAAGTCCGGCCTGCCCGGAATTGTAGCCGACCACCAGTTGCAGGTAGAGGGATAGCAAAAAGCTTATCGCAAAGGTGGCGCTGTAATTTATTAAGGCAGCCAGATTGGAAAAAGTGAAAGCCTGGTTGTGCCTGAATAAAGAAGCCTGTAAAATGGGATGATCGACCTTCAATTCAAACGCCATAAACACCAGTAAAAGAAGCAGCCCGCCAATTGCGGCATATTTAGCCCAGGAGACGTTGGCCAGGGAGGACAGTCCATAGAGCAGTATGCTCAGGCCCAGCGCATAAAAAAGGCTTCCCAGGCGGTCGAAACGTTCGCTGCTGGCCCCGGCCCATTCGCCCTCAAGCCGCTTCCAGATAATCAAGGCGGCAAATATACCGATGCAGGCAGTCAGGTAAAATATGCTTCTCCAACCCAAATTCTGATTCATTATTCCGCCCAGCACCGGCCCCACGGAAAGCCCCAGGTAGGTTACGGAGGTGGAATAACCCAGGGCCTGACCTCTTCTTTGGGGAGGGTAAACCGAGGTCAGGATGGCCATGCCGGTTCCAAAGATCAGAGCCGCCGACACCCCCTGCAAAATCCGCCATATTAAAAAGGGCACGATAGAGTGGGCCAGGGTGGAAGCGATAGTGACGATGGCAAAACTAAAGGTGCCCAGGAGGTAAATTTTGCGACGGCCTATAATATCGGCCAGGTGGCCGAAGGGCAGCAAAAGAGCGGCGGTAGACAGTATGTAACCGGTAATAATCCAGCTGCTCAAAATGGCACCGGAGTGAAATTCGGCCCCGATTGAAGGCAGGGCCAGATTTATCGAACTGCCCATAAAAGTAACCATAAACGAAGTACTCATTACCGCCGCCAGCGCATATTTTTCTAAGGAGCCCGGTTTTTCCGCCATTTACGCATCTCCTGTGAAGAACAATTTCTCCTATTATACTACAACAGGAAGGACGCCCCCAATCGGGACTGACCAATGATTTTTATCAACCCGACTGCCTATGGAGCGGGCAGAAAACGATTGGTGAAGGCCTTATCAGAATCTATGCTCTGCGCCAGCAGGCCATTTTCCACCAGGAATGCCGTGTAGGCGTCCCAGGTGGATTTCTTCATTTCACCCCAGCGCGGGGCGTCGGCCTGGAAGCGGGGGGCCAGGTAGCGCAGACTGGCGTTTACCAGAGAAGCGTTCAATTCCGGAACCGCTTCCACCATGATATTGGAAGCCGCGTCGGGGTTGTTAACGGCAAAAAGGTAACCGCGCGAGGTGGCTTTCATGAAGCGCTCCACCATTTGCGGATTAGAAGCAGCTGTTTTTTCACTGGCGATAAGGACCGGGGTGTAGAAGTCAAAAGCCGGGTCCTCTTTATCCAGAGGTATGAAATTGAGTTTCAGCCCTTTTTGCTCAGCTTCAATACCGGTCCAGCCGTAAAAGATCCACGAGAAATCAACATCCCTCTGTACGCTGGTAAAAAAGTCAGCGGCGCCGATGTTGACGATATTGATCCGGTTAACATCTCCACCGTATTTCTTCATCAAAGCCTTGAGCATAGCGGTTTCCGATGGGGAGCCCCAGCCGCCGTAGGTTTTTCCCTGAAAGTCAAGCGGGGTTTTGATATTTTTGCTCTGGGGTGAGGCAAAACCGGAGCTGTTGTGCTGGATCACCGCCGCAACAGCCACGAGGGGCAGGTTTTGCGCTCTGGCCATAGTCACCTCTTCCTGGTAGCTTACCGCGAAGTCGGCCTGACCGCTGGCGATCAACTGGGCGGCGCCGCCTTCCGGGGGCTGCACAATCTCCACATCCAGACCCTCCCCAGCGTAGTAACCCTGGTCTCTGGCAATATAGAGCCCGGCATGGTTGGTGTTGGGGACCCAATCCAGAAGAACTTTGACCTTTTGGGTCGGGCTGCCGGGCGTAGATGGTGCCTGACTGCGGCAGCCGGCCAGGCTGAATAAGAATAAACCGATAAAAACCAGCACTAATTTTTGCTTCATGAGAACCACTCCTTTGCGACTGTTTATTATTATGAATCAATTTTACGGTTGATAATCCCGGCGGACCTGTTCCCTATTCCAGGGGATAAACAGGTATTCCAGCATATCCACCAGTTTTACCATGAGCAGGCTGAGCAGGCAGATGACCAGAACCGCCGCCAGAACTCGATCGATGGCAAAACTTTTCTGCTGCAGAATCATATAATAGCCAAGTCCGTGCTGGGCGCCCATCCATTCCGCGATGATCGCCGCCATAATACTGTAGGTAGCTGAAATGCGCAGTCCTGAGAAAAGACCGGGCATGGCCAGGGGCAGCTCCACCATGCGGAAGATAGTAAGGGGCCGGGCGCCCATGGATTTAAAAAGGCTTATTAAATCAAAGTCGACATTGCTGATGGCATTCATCAGACTCAGCGCTATGGGGAAAAAACAGACCAAAACAACCACCAGAACCTTGGGCAAGAGCCCCCAGCCAAACCAGATGGTAAAGAGGACAGCCAGGGTAATAAGGGGAATGGTCTGGGAAAGGATCAACAGGGGATAGAGAAGCTTTTTAATCAAGGGCGATAGAGCAAAAGTGAGGGCTAAAAAAACGGCCAGAAGTACGCTGACGGCATAGCCGATTGCGGCTTCCAGCAGAGTGTAAGCTGAATGATCAGCAATAAGAGACATATTGTTTAACAGGCTGATAAAAACCGTAGCGGGAGAGGGCAGCAGCCAGCCGGGCAGGGCAAAAAGCCTTACCCCCGCCTCCCAGATCCCCAGGAACAGCAACAGGCCGATAGCGGGCCAGAATTTAGCGGTACTGCTCCAGTTTCTCATCAAAGCTGACCCCCGCTGGTTTATAGTCGATCTTCACTATTGAGACAACCCGGCTGGCGCCGGCATTGACGCAGATGTACTGCGCCTCTTTAACCAGGCCCAGCAGCCGATCCAGGTCGCCTTCGATACTGGTCTCCATGGGCCCGACGATATAGGGCAACCCGCTGCGGGCGATAAGGTCAATAACCAGGTCGACAACCGGATATATGCTGGCTTCGGGTACTACCGGCAGGACCTGCAGGCTTAAGTGAGCTTCAGCCATATTATTCAGCCTCCTTATTAAACAACTCAACTTTCGCAGTTGATAGAATCATGGCTTCTTCGCGCCAGCTTCGTCACCAAGTGATACCTACTGCTTGTTTCGAAGCTCAAGAGGCTCGCCCTAACGGGCACTTCCGATGCTCCCTCTGGTCGCAATCAAGGAGGGTCGCCGCCGCTAATTCGCATCCATGCTCAGTACCGCGCTCGCACCGTCCATGGTGCTCGACCTCTTTCGCTTTCTCACCTTCGCAGGGTATCACTAGGCTCCTTCGCAACCTGCTTTGAATCCATAACTCTGTCAACTGCGAAAGTTGAGTAAATAAAAAAACCACCCCGGTGGATAGGCAGCAAGAGAGTAGGCTGGAAAATTATACTCCCTACGCTGGCATTACCCAGATCAGGTTCAAGGGTCAGGACATCAGAAGAGTCCACTCTCAGCCGGAAGGAACCAGCTCCCCTTTTTATGCTATTATTATTTGACTTTGCCAGGCTCTTTGTCAAGCGAACCCGACGGGGAAGCATATGGGAATAAAATACGATAAAATTTAGTGCTAATGCTTGTTTGAGCATGATTCTATATGCTAAAATCTATCTGATATTAATTTAATAGTAGAGAGGAGACCAGTTGAGATGAGTAGAGAAGAGTTCACCAAAATAGTCCTGCCTGATGATAAAATTCCGAAATTCTGGTACAACGTACAAGCAGATATGCCCAATCCCCTGCAGCCTCCCCTGCATCCGGCTACTTTACAGCCAATGGGTCCTGATGATCTTGCCCCCTTGTTTGCCATGGAGCTGATTATGCAGGAGATTTCTCAGGAGCGTTATATCGAAATCCCCAAAGAGGTGCGCGATATATATAAACAATACCGCTGCACCCCCTTGATTCGGGCTCGCAACCTGGAAAAGGCTCTCGACACGCCGTGCCACATCTATTATAAATATGAAGGCGCCAGCCCGGTGGGAAGCCATAAGTTAAACTCGGCACTACCACAGGCCTTCTTTAACAAGGCGCAGGGAATGAAGCGTTTGACCACCGAGACCGGAGCCGGGCAGTGGGGAACTGCTTTGTCACTGGCAGGCAAGCTCTTCGGCCTGGAAATAATGGTCTATATGGTTAAGGTGAGTTATTATCAGAAGCCCTATCGCCGTTCGGCGATGGAGGTTTATGGAGCAAAGTGCATACCCAGCCCCAGCCCCCTGACTGAAGCGGGACGCACCGCCCTGGCCCGCGATCTGGACACCCCGGGAAGCCTGGCCATGGCCATCAGTGAAGCGGTTGAAGATGCGGCCGGCCGGGAAGACACCCATTACTCCCTGGGCAGCGTCTTGAACCACGTTTGCCTGCACCAGTCAGTAATAGGACAGGAAGTGAAGACCGCCCTGGAAATGGTAGATGATTACCCGGACATCGTTATAGGATGCTGCGGAGGCGGCAGCAACCTGGCCGGTATTGCCTTCCCCTTCATTCCCGACAAGCTGGCCGGGAAGAAAACCCGCCTGATAGCCGTTGAACCGGCTGCCTGCCCGACCCTGACTAAAGGCGTCTTCGCCTACGACTACGGTGACAATGTGGGATTTGCACCGGTGGCGATGATGTACACCTTGGGTCATGACTTTGTACCTTCCGGCATACATGCAGGAGGGCTGCGCTACCATGGCGCTTCACCGCTGGTCAGCCAGCTCTACCATGACGGCCTGCTGGAAGCGGTGGCGGTTATGCAGAATGATACTTTTGAAGCAGCCATGCTCTTTGCCCAGACCGAGTCAATCATCCCGGCTCCAGAATCTTCCCACGCCATCCGGGTGGCCATAGATGAAGCCTTAAAGGGCAAAGAAGAGGGCGTCGGCAAAACCATAGTATTTAACCTGAGTGGACACGGACTCCTGGATCTGGGATCCTACGACCGGTTCCTGTCTGGAGAAACAGAAAATATTGAGTTCTCGGAAGAAGAAATGAAGAAGAGCCTGGCAACTCTACCGGTTATAAAGTAAGGGAACTTGAACGAAACGAAAAGCCAAACAATAGAAGTCCTGATCTTAAATGGTCAGGACTTTGTTTTATAAAACAATTTTAAATTTTTCCAAAAAAATACACAGGTTTTCTTTTATTATGCCGATAATAATAAAGAGTGGAAAACCCGTAAAGGAGCTGACCGTGAGTAGGGAACCTGGCATTAAGTTGAGCCCGCGCCTGTACGCAATCGGCCAGTTGGTTAAACCGGGGCAGATATGTGCGGACATAGGCGCCGACCACGCCCAGTTATCGATCTTTTTAATGGAGCAGAAGCTTACCCCCAGGGTCATCGTCACCGATATAGCCCGGGGACCTTATGAAAGAGCAAAAAAGGCTGCTGAGAGTTGCCCCTGGGCTCATTTAATAGATCTCCGCCAGGGTGATGGACTGCAGCCGCTCAAACCGGGGGAGGCAGATACAGTAATCATTGCTGGATTGGGCGGGGACGCTATTGCCGATATTTTAGGCAGCGATTGGGAAAAGTCCGAATCTTTTAAGCACTATATCATGCAGCCCATGAGCCGGGCCTGGGTTTTACGCAATACCCTGGCTGAAAGAGGATGGCCCATACGCAGCGAACAGGTAATCCAGGAAGAGCATCGCTTTTTTCCAGTGATTGAGGCCACCCCCGGAGAAAATCCTTATATATTGAGCCCGTTGGAAGCTGACCTCGGCCTGCTGGTTCTGGCTGCTTCCCCAGTAGAAAATAGAGACTATTTGATGGAATGGCTTAAGAAATACCGCAAGATCAGGGATGGCTTGAGCCAGACGAACAGACAGGAGGAGCTAGCTGCAGTTCAAATGAAGCTGAATAAACTGGAGGACATAATAGATGGAGCCTAAAGTAAAAGATATAATGGCTATCCTGGAGAAGCATTACCCACTGCATCTTGCCGAAGAATGGGATAATTGCGGGCTTCAGATTGGTGACCGGGAGCAGCGGGTAGCCAAATTGGCAGTTTCGCTTGATCCCAGTCCTGAAATTATTCAAGAAGCCGTAAGCGCAGGAGCTGATCTCCTGGTAACCCACCATCCCCTCTTTTTTTCACCGCTTAAGTCTATAGACTATCATACTCCGACCGGAAGACTGATTAGAATTTTAACCGGTTCCAATATGTCGGTCTATTCAGCCCACACCAACCTGGACAGCGCCCCCCGGGGATTGAACCAGCATCTGGCCGAACTTATAGGACTCGAAGATATAGCGCCTCTTTCTTCGGGGCGCCGGGAATCTCTCTTCAAACTGACCGTATATGTGCCGGAAAGCCACCTGGAAATAGTGCGCGAGGCTCTGGGCCAGGCTGGAGCAGGGCATATAGGGCTTTATAGTCACTGCTCATTCGGAGTTGCCGGGCAGGGTACTTTCAAGCCTCTGCCCGGCAGTCAGCCCTATATCGGCACCACCAACCAGCTGGAAAAAGTTACCGAATATCGTCTGGAAACCATCGTATACCAGAGGTCAATTTCAGAAACAGTGCAAAAAATGCTGGCGGTTCATCCCTATCAGGAGGTTGCCTACGACCTTTATCCGCTGGCCAATCCCGGGCGTTTAATAAGTCCGGGGCGCAAGGGCAGTCTGCCCGAAACAATTAGTCTTGAAGGTCTGGCCGGGCGGGTGAAGGAGGTATTGAAGCTCAGCTCAATCAAAGTAGTGGGGAGCCTGGAAAAACCGATAAACCGGGTTGCAGTGGTAAGCGGTTCGGGGGCATCCTTTATCAAGTCGGTAGCTGCTGAAGGGTTGGAGGTTCTGGTTACCGGTGACGTCAAATACCACGACGCCTGTCTTTCCCGCGACCTGGGGTTATGCCTGATCGATGCCGGGCACCATGGAAGCGAACAGATAATGGTTGGCATGCTGTCATCAATTTTTGAACAGGAATTTGCGACAAACCATCTAAACTGCCAGGTTATAAACCTGTATGAACCAGATTGCCTAAAAATGCTTTAAGAAGCCAAATTTTCTCCAGAAAAACAAGGATTTTGTCGTATTTTACAGAACTTATTGTACAGTAAACACACAAGGAAGTGACAATGATGCTTAAAATCAAGGTAAATAGCCTGCAGCCGGGAGTGGAACTGGCCAAGGATCTGTTTTCCAACGACGCTCAGCTTTTGCTTCCAGCCGGCACGGTTATTAACCCGGAGCATTTAGACTCTTTCGCCAAAAGGGGTATTACCGAGGTATTTGTTGCCGAAGAGAAAAAAATCAAAAGAAGCACCAAACCCTTTGATGATGTTTACGACGATTCCCTGCTGGCGGTAAAGTCGTTTCTCATGGAGACCAAACTGGGACAACCGCTCGACTCCCAGGAAGTCAATTCAACCGTGGACTCACTTCTCAACCAGGTACTGGATGAACTGAATGTCTTCAAAGGCATAAGCGTAATGAAGGACAAGGATGAGTACCTCTTTACGCACTCCATTAATGTCTCCATTCTGGCCATGCTGGTGGGGCGGTGGATGAAGCTCAAGGAGCAGCAAATCCGGGATTTGGGCACATGCGGTCTTCTTCATGACATCGGCAAGGTGTTTATTGCGGATGAAATCCTAAATAAACCGGCCAGTTTAACCGATGAAGAATATGGGGAGATCAAGAAACACAGTGCTATGGGGCACGATGTCCTCGTAAAGCAGGGCTGGGTAAGCCCTGAAGTTGCCCAGGCGGTTCTTTATCATCATGAACGCACCGATGGGTCCGGATATCCCTCCGGCGCTATAAATTACGGAAATAATCCCTATGCGGCCATAATTGCAGTCTGTGATGCTTTTGATGCAATAACTGCTGATAGGGTATATTCCAAAAAGCGCTCCCCATTTACGGCCGCCGATATCATTTGGGAAGAATCATTTGGCAAATTAAATCCCGCTATATGCAAGTTCTTTTACAGTAAAGTGACACCGTTTCTAATCGGAAGCCAGGTAACATTATCCAACCAGTTGCAAGGCAAAGTCGTTTTTGTGGACTCAATTCAGCCCACTCGTCCTATCGTAAAGGTAGGGGAAGAATTTTTTAACCTGGCTTTGGACCGCTCAATTCATGTATTGGAGGTGATAGACGGTTAAGGTGGGTTAAAAAATGCCCGTAAATAGGGGTTTGTTGTGCATAAAAAACCCCGGATGTTGGTAGAATGTAAACATACTCGGTGTTGCAGAAAAAAATTTTTTTAAAAGATCTCACTATATAGCAGGATTTGCCTTTTTTTTGAGGAATTTTTACATGTGGTCAATAAAATTTAAAGGGAGGATTCTGTCGTGAACAAATCGGAACTGGTAAAAGCGTTAGCTGAAAAAGCGGAGATAACTCAAAAGGATGCAGCCAAAGCATTGGATGCCCTGGTGGAAACCATTCAAAAGGCCTTAGCTAGTGGAGACAAAGTTCAAGTTATTGGCTTTGGAAGTTTCGAAGTGCGCGACCGCAAGGAAAGAAAGGTTATCAGCCCGGCAACCGG
>JBDKUE010000058.1:0-4074 GCA_039679855.1 Syntrophomonas sp. | reverse complement strand
TATTGATAGTACCGGGTTTGATCGCCGCCCAGCAGGTCGGTTTTCTGCCCTGTAACAGTGTCCCACAGGTATATATCCCTGGTATCGATACTGTGACTATAATCCTCTATGACAATACTTTCGCCATTACTGTTGAATTGAGGATATATGGCTCCATTCTTACCATTTGGGGATTTATAAAGCGTGATTTGATTGGATATATCCATATTCCACAAGCTGATATTCTTTGGCTCCCCCAGGCTTAGGGTCAAAAATTGTTTTCCGTCCGGGCTGAAGCGCACTTCGGTAAGTTCTTGGTTTCTGGCCAGGCTGAAGGCTTCATGAAGACTTGACATATCCCACATATGAACAGAGTGATCCCGCAAAACTACAGCGACATATCTGCCGTCCGGGCTGAATTCAGCACTGTCAATCAGGTCCTGGGGTGAACCCAATACCATCATTGGCTGAGCCTGGTCCACATCCCACAGACAACCAACATTATTCTTGGCTTTAGCAACCAGGAATTTACCATTGGGACTGAAGGCTGTTACTTTAGCCTGTTCAGCCAAAGCGGCAATCTCCCGTTTTTCTTTTATATCCCAAACATGAATAACCTTTTTTTCATTGTCGGCAATGGCAAAGCGACGGCTGTCAGGACTGAAGCTAAGATCAAACTTGCCGTATTCACCGCCACCCGTCCCCGCGTCAATAAGAACTTGTCCGGTATGGGTATCCCTCAAGCAGGTGGCATTTTCATCGAAGCCGAGTTCATAATCGCCGTTGGGACTGATAATTGATTTTTGACACAGGGGCAATATTATACTGTTCAGCTCATTGCCTAAAACATCCCACCGGGTCAGTTTGTTAGAATGATGAGCTTTGTTATCGGGTTTAATCTCCTTAACGGTCACTACTTCGCCATTGGAACCAAAACAAAACGGTCTTTCCTTTAGGTCTGTGACTATATTACCCTTTGAATCCCAGATCTCAGTATTGTTCCCGTCGGGAGGCAACATGTAATCTGAACCGGGGCTGTAATCAAACCTTCCGGAAAAGTATACATTTTTAAGGTAGCTCTTATCGAGCTCCTCAAGGAGCTGCCCGGTGTTGACGTCCCAAAACCGCAGGTGAGTTTTATCCAATGTAACCAATCGCTGCCCGTCGGGAGTGTAGGAGGCAGCCCGAAAGTTGTTTCCTTCGCCGGCGTCAAGTATGCAGCGCTGCCGCAGGTTTACCAGGGCCTGATACAAAGCGTCTTCAGCTTCGGCTACGTATGGTTTGTCAGGATGGGCCAGGTCCTGGGGAAGAGCCTCCAGGGCCAACAATACTCCCAAAGTGCTATTGTTTGATTTCGTTTGCTGCTGGGATAGAATAGCCAGGGCCTTGGAGCGGTTGCGCAGGGCTGTATCCCTGGCTTTTTCGGTGTTCTTCCATTGGTAGAAACTAAACATGCTAAATACTGTGAGAAAGGAAACCAAACCAACGGCGGTAATAGCTATTTGGCGTATAAAACGTTCGCGATGGCGCTGTTTGAGATCATCAAACCTGCATTTTAAAATGGGAGCTAATAACCTTAGCTTTTCGTTCTTAAGCAAGTGGAGGCTCTTTTTCAAGCTGGAAGCCCTGATATCTGCAGCCAGTGGTTCTATTTCAACTGATTGTTTAATGTCCTTTCCGTCAGCATCAATACAATGATGAGATCTCTCGCGCAGGGCGGGGGGGAAAGAATCATCGGGTTCTCCTTCTATTAATATAGCCAGGATCTTATCTTCTCGGCCCAGCTTTTTGAATGTTTCAATTTCCTCCATAACCCATTTTGATTCGGGGGTTCTGGGTGAGCATATTACGATCAAGAATTCGGAATTTTCCAAAGCCTCGCGAATATCTCCACTCAGATTTCCAGAAGTGGGAAGCTCCTCACGATCACGGAATACCTTGCGAAGCTTTCGCGGAGCACCTTTTTTAACCAGAGCAGAAGGCGTTTTGTAGGTCTCCAGGGCTCTATGAAGTTTTTGAGCAATTAAGGAATCTGGAATGCTGTGTCTATAGCTGATAAAAGCATCATAAAGAAAACACTCCCCCATAAAAACCTCCCCCAATATCTATATACGGTACAAGGCGTTTTCTGCCGCGTCTAGAATTTGTCAATCAAATTAGGATCCTTTTTATCAGACTTCTTTTTTGGAAATTAGTCCTTAAATAAATACAATTTTTTACATTGCTTATGCCATTTCTTCCCTTCGATATTTGATAAGATAATTCCTTGTTTATTACCGCATAGTAAATTAAAATTCTCCCATCCTGGTCATCAATTAAAATATCCAGACGATGGTCGGCAACGGGATTAAGCCTGGCAAAAAACAAACAACTCCTGCCTATACTAAGCTAAACAGGAGTGATCTGCTGCTGCATTTTCGCTTCCGGAGTGGGGTGAACTCCATAACCCCTGGTAAATATCTAACTGTTAATATTGTACATTTAGCTCTTTCCCATTATAGGATTTCTACATAGCCTTCAGTTCCATTTACCCGGATTCTCTGTCCGTCTTTTATCAGTTTGGTGGCGTTTTCCACTCCGACAACTGCTGGTAAGCCATATTCGCGTGCGATAACCGCTCCATGGGTCATCAGTCCACCAACCTCGGTGACCAGGCCTTTTATGAATACAAACAATGGTGTCCAGCTAGGGTCGGTAAAGGAGGTGACTAATATATCTCCATCTTCGAGATCAGCATCTTCCATGTATAAGATGACACGCGCTCGTCCCTCAATTACTCCGGAAGAAACGGGCAGACCTGCAATAGCCTGGGCTGGAAGATTTTCTCGTTTGTACTCACCGGCTATGATTTCACCATCGGACGTGATTACACGTGGGGGAGTTAGTTTTTCATATAATTGGTACTCGTCTTTTCGAATGCTTATCATCTGGTAATCCAGTTTATTGGTGCGTACGACTTCGCGAAGTTCTTCAAAAGTGAGATAGTATATATCTTCTTTTTCACGAATAACGTTGGCCTGAACGAGTTGTTCGGCTTCTTTCAATAAAGCCTGCTTGTAAACGAAGTAGCGATTGATCATTCCGTATTTCGGATATTCACGATAACCGATGAAATTCCGGATCAGGCTGATCATTTGTTTTGTCTCCCGGGCTTTTTGTTCACCATCCGGTAATTGCTTCAATCGCTCTAATAACTCCTGTTCTTTTTTCAATGCTTCCATTCGCCCTTGCTCAAATTTCCGATGGCCGGCATCAGGCTCACAGTTTTTGATGTTACTGAGAATCATGGGGACAAGTACAGCTGGTTTTTCACTCCAACGAGCTTTAGTAATATCGATTTCTCCAGCACATCGCATTCCGTATTTGCTGAGATAAGCATAGACAGCGTTTTGGGCAACACGCCCCCCATCAAACTTATCCAGTTCATCCAAAAAGCGCTCATCTTTAACATGTTGTAAATAATCAATTACTTCCGGATAAGGGCGAATCACATCGGCGACACCCAGTAGCTCCAGACCCATTTCCGAAGTAATATTGTTTGGTACAGATTGAGAAAGCGTGTCTGCCGCATTTTTTTCCCCCAGCCACTCCATCATTTTTTCATTGAGCCATGATGAAGCATCCATAGCAGCCATAAACACGCGCGAACTTTGTGGGTCAAATAAAATCTTCTTTAACTCCTGGATATCTCCCAGGATAAAATCCAATAAACCTGATCCTGATTTTGTCTGGATGTTTTGTTTTAACTCTTCTATCGATGTTTGACTGCGTTTAATCAAATCGGTAACGATTTTCGGGTCGTTTTCGATTTGGGTTCGAAAACCCGCAGTCGACACTACTTTATTGCTTTTGCCGGGGCTCATTTCTTTTTTATCATTTGGCAATGACTTTATAAAATCTCCCCGCCCTATTATGGTAATGAGTGCATCCTTTACGAGCGGATCGTATCCCATGGTATCTAACAAAACTGCTCTGCTGTCAGGTGAAGCCAGCATATGGGTAACGTCAACAAACAACCTTCCCCCAGCTTTACACATGGGTGCAAGAGTCGTTAACAGGAAAAAAGAAATTCCCAATGGTTTCATGGGGTCTGTC
>JBDKUE010000104.1:0-4841 GCA_039679855.1 Syntrophomonas sp. | reverse complement strand
CGCTCCTCTTCTCCGACTTTAAGGCGCAGGATCAAAAGCTTATCCGCCTTCTTCATTTTCTCGCAGGCGATCACTTCCGCCACCTTCAAATCGAGCCGGGCAAAATCCTCTATGCTGATATAAGCTTTACCCTCAGGCTCGGCCGGTTTACTCTCTTCCTGGGCCGGGGCTGTCTTTTCAGCCGGAGCGTCCTCCAGGCTTTTGGGATCGATGCGGGGGAACAGAGCCGGCCCTTTAAGAACCCGGGTTCCCGCCTGGACCAGCCCCCACCGGCCGGCCGCCGCCCAATCGTCGGCCAAGTTGGGCCCAAGCCCGGTCTGCTCGGCAACCCGGGCCGCCAGGGTGGGCATGGCCGGAGCCAGCAGAATAGTGCTTATCCGTATGCTTTCCAGAAGGTTGAACATCACCGCGCCCAGCCGCTCTTTACGGCTGTCGTCTTTGGCCAGCAGCCATGGCTCGGTTTCATCGATGTATTTATTGGCTCTCGCTATCAGCCGCTGGACGGCGGCTACATAGTTGGCAAATTCAAGCTTTTCGAGGCGGCTGGTGGCCTCGGCGTAAGCCTGAGCCGCCGTCTGCATCAGATCTTGATCCTGATCCTGGGCCGGGCCCGGTTCAGGCACCACCCCTTTAAAATAGCGTTCGATCATGGCGACCGTTCTGCTTACCAGGTTGCCCAGGTCGTTGGCCAGGTCGGAATTTATCCTGGTAACCATCAGCTCCTCGGAATAATACCCGTCCTGCCCATAGCTCAGCTCCTTTATAAGGTAATAGCGCACGGCGTCAACTCCATATTTCTGCACCAGAATGCGGGGGTCGATCACATTTCCTTTGGATTTTGACATTTTCCCGCCTTCCAGCATTATCCACCCGTGGGCGAAAACCGTCTTGGGCAGGGGCAGATCCAGTGCCATCAGCATGATGGGCCATATGATGGCGTGAAATCGCACGATATCCTTGGCCATCATATGAATATCGGCCGGCCAGTACTTAAATTTCTCCTCATCAGTGCCATAGCCAATACCGCTCAGGTAGTTTATGAGAGCGTCAAACCACACATAGACCACATGCCGGTCATTAAAAGGCACCGGGATGCCCCACTTGAAGGTGGTGCGCGAAACGCACAGGTCCTCCAATCCACCCTTGATGAAGCTGACGATCTCATTTCTCCTGGTTTCGGGCAGGATAAACCCGGGGTTCTTTTCGATATGCTCCAGCAAACGGGAGGCATACTTGGCCATATTGAAGAAATAGCTTTCCTCTTGTAATAGTTCGACGTCCCGTCCGCAGTCCGGGCATTTTCCATCCACCAGCTGCCGCTGGGTGAAAAAAGTCTCACAGGGGGTGCAGTACCAGCCTTCGTATTGAGAGAGATAGATATCGCCCTGTTCATACAACTTTTGAATGATCTTTTGCACCACCTCTTCATGCCTTTTTTCAGTGGTGCGGATAAAGTCGTTGTTGGTAATCAGCATGGTTTCCCAGAGGCTCTTAATATTTTCCACAATACCATCGATATATTCTATAGGCTCTTTGCCGTTTTCTCTGGCTACCCTCTCCAGTTTTTGGCCGTGTTCGTCGGTTCCGGTGAGGTAATATACATTATAGCCCTGCATTCGTTTAAACCTGGCCATGCAGTCGGCTGCTACCGTCGTATAGGCATGGCCTATATGTAGATTATCGCTGGGGTAGTAAATCGGGGTGGTGATGTAGAATTGGTTCCTGGTTTTCAACTCGTTCCCTCCAATAGCTTGTTTATTGCAGGCGGAACGCTTAAGTCCCGCTCTATAGGCATCAGGTATAGTTTACCACAAGATGCAGCCGGTATCCTTCCCTAATCAAGGCTAAAACAGTAAACCGGGCCGGAAATACATTTATTGAAAACCGGTCATTAAAAGTATATCCTTGTATAACCTTCCACTTCTTGTCTTTTGGTGGGCTATTTTGTCGACTTTGTCCAAAAACGCACTAGTATTACATACATAAATGCCAATTAACTGTTCTTACAGTTAATTTTTTGTCCATTTATGTTGAATATGTCTTGACTGTTTCTCCCAGCGTTGGTATACTTTGTTCAGATAATCGAATAATGACGAAGAAGGAGGCTTGGGGTCATGTTAAAATCCACCGGTGTTGTAAGAAAAGTAGACGAGCTGGGTCGCATTGTTATTCCCATTGAACTCAGAAGAACTATGGGAATCGAAGAAAAAGACGCTTTAGAAATCTACGTAGACAATGAGAAAATAATTCTCAAGAAATACGAACCGGCATGCATTTTCTGCGGCAACGCTGAAGAGGTAATTAACTACAAAGGCAAAAACCTCTGCCGCAGCTGTCTGACCGAACTCGGCAAACAGGTTGTATAATTACATATCTTTATCGCTTTTATCGGTAAGACATTTGTACAAATAAGCTTTGGGCAATTTATACTGGCGGGCCTTCATCTTGAGGGCCTCTTTTTTATCCATTCCCTGGGCGATAAGTTCTTCGATTTCCTGCAAAATGATATTTACCTCCGGTTTCTCTTCATCAGTGAGTCCGGCTATCACCAGGCATATCTCGCCTCGGGGAAGGTTGGCTTCAAAATAGGCGCGGACCTCTCCCAGAGAACCGCGTATCACCTCTTCGAATTTTTTGCTTATTTCCCGGGCCACCGCCACCGGTCTATTCACTCCCATAACTTCTTCCAGGTTTTGCAGGGTCTCCCGCAAACGGTGTGGGGCTTCATATACTATTATGGTGCGCTTCTCGGCTTTTAGATCTTCCAGATGGGCTCTTCTTTTTCCCTCCCGGCGGGATAAAAAGCCCTCGAATACAAAGCGGGTGCTGTCAAATCCAGATAGAGCCAGTGCGGCGGTCAAAGCCGAGGGGCCGGGAACCACCTCGATATCTATCCCTTCTTCGATAGCCCGCCTGATCAGGTTCTGCCCCGGGTCGGAAACGCCGGGCATGCCCGCATCGGAAACCAGCGCTATACTCTTGCCCTGTTTGAGCAGGTCTATGAGATGATCTTCCCGTTTGTCCTGGCTGTTGGCGTGGTAGCTTATCAGCCGGTTGCGGATTTCGTAGTGTTTGAGTAGAACGCCGGTATGCCTGGTGTCCTCGCAGGCAATCAGCTCCGCTTCTTTGAGAATTCTGAGCAGCCTCAAGCTTACATCCTCCAGGTTGCCGATGGGAGTGGCGCATATGTAAAGTTTACCCATCAAGGGTCCCCCTTTTCTCCTGATACCAGGATAAAATCTCAGCTGAATAGGTCTGGGGCTGATCATAAATAATCAGAGGCGGCAGCACTTCCAGGCTGGTGCTCTTTTTCTTGATGCCTTCCAGCAAAAACAACCCGGCCTGGCTGTGGACAAAGGAGTGCACCCACCGAAGTCGAGAAGGGGCTATTTGGTTTTCATTAAAAAGCTGCATCAATTCAATAAAACGCTCCGGCCGCTGAATCATGGCCAGGCGGCCTCCAGCTATAAGGATCTGGTCGGCCCCTTTGACAAAATCACTTAAATCGCCATGCAGTTCATGCCGGGCGATAGCCTGCTCACTGTTTTGGGAAATCCTTCCCTCCCCCTTTTTTCTAAAAGGGGGGTTGGATACAACCAGCTCCACCGACTGGGGATCAATATGTTCGGTCACCTGCCGGACATCCCCCTGCAAAATGCTGATCCGCTCTTGAAGGCCATTGAGCGTGACACTGCGCCTGGCCCTATCAACCTGGTCCTGTTGCAATTCCAGACCGGTGAGGTGAAGCTCCGGCGAACGGGCTGCCATAAGCGTAGCTATTACACCGCTGCCCGTGCCCAGATCAACCGCCCTTTTTACCTTTCCCAGATTTGCAAAATGGGCCAGCAACACCGCGTCCAGGGAAAAGCGGTAGCCAGCCCGTGCTTGATACAGGAAATAATTTCCCAGTATTAAATCATCCAGAGTTTCCTCCTGGTTTATCTGCTCAACACCCGGTTTGTCCAAAATCTACTCCTTTTCCATAAAGGACAGACAGAACAGGCATCCACCCTCTCTGGGGACGCCAAAAGCGTGGGGGCAGACATGATACCCTTCCTGGTATATTCTCCCCAGGTTGTCGTAGCCTTCCCCTTCAATGGACAAGGGAGTCGAAGAAAGCCTTGGCAGATCCGGGGCCACCGGTTCCGGTTTGTTCTCCAAGCGGTCTACTCTCTCCCGAAGCTCGCCCACTTCGATGATTAAATCACGAATGATTGATTTCAGCTCCTGGAGAGTCTTTTCCATTGACGACTTCCTCCTTAATCCGCCCCTCGTACATCTCCGATTCGTATTTTAGACAGCACATCAAGCGGCCGCAGATACCTGATATCTTGGTGGGATTCAAAGACAAATTCTGCTCTTTGGCCATGCGGATGGACACCGGTTCAAATTCTCCCAAAAAGGAGCAGCAGCAGAGCATGCGCCCGCAGGTGCCAATACCCCCCAGCATCTTGGCCTCATCCCGCACCCCGATCTGGCGTAGTTCAATGCGGGTTTTAAAAATGCTGGCCAGGTCCTTGACCAGCTCCCGGAAATCCACCCTTCCTTCCGCTGTGAAGTAAAAGATGATCTTGCCCATATCAAAGGTATATTCTACATCAATAAGGCGCATGGGCAGGCCGTGCTCGGCCACTTTACGCCGGCAGGTCTCCAGGGCTTCCCGTTCCTTTTCCTTGTTGCGCAGGGCGGCCGCCTCGTCTTCCGGGGTGGCCTTGCGAATCACTTTTTTCAGTGGCAAGACCAGTTTAGCCTCTTCCATTTCCCGCCGGCCAATGGCAACCTGTCCAAACTCTATCCCCCGAACGGTTTCAACTATAATCTGATCCCCTTGAACCAGGTCC